>CBDTUM010000003.1:0-104016 GCA_965363495.1 uncultured Desulfopila sp. | reverse complement strand
TGTAGCCTAATCTTTGACGATAGGAGGAACATAAATGCGCTACGGAAGACTTGAAGTTCTGGCGGAGCAGAAGAAATCAGGAAGGACTTACTTTGATTGCATCTGTGATTGTGGGGCAAGGAGGTTAGTACGGGCTGATAATGTTCGTGCAGGATTCACAGGCTCATGTGGATGCTTGAACAGAGAGGCATCTTCGACTAGATTGAAGAAACTACACGCTGGCACAAAAGTCAGCTAAAACATCTACTATGCCTCTACTGGGAAAGATCGATAGAAGGTAAAAGTCATGGCAGAAGCAAGCAGGGCACTGGTCGGAGCTGGTACAGCGACAGATGCTCTCCCGGACTTCAAATCCGGTGTAGCGGGTTAATAGCCCGTTAGGTGGGTTCGATTCCCATGCACTTCCGCCAATTACTATGCAGGGGCTGTCTTTACTTGATGAGCGGGTGGTTCATGTTTGCCCGTTGCTCCACATATGCTTCTGCGACTTTTCTGGCAATATTTCGAATGCGACCGATGTACCTGGTCCGCTCATTGACACTGATTGCTTTTCGTGCGTCAAGCAGATTAAAGGTGTGTGAGCATTTCAGGCAATAGTCGTAGGCTGGCAGAATGAGTTTTTTGTCGACTAACCTATGCGCTTCCTGTTCATAGGTATCAAAAAACATGAGCAGCTTTTCTACATTTGCCTCTTCAAAGTTGAAGGTGGAAAATTCGACCTCCGCCTGATGAAAAATTTCGCCGTAGCTTACTGTATCGTTCCAGGCTATGTCATAGACACTTTCAACCCCCTGTAGATACATGGCAATGCGCTCGAGGCCGTAAGTAATCTCCACCGTAGTCGGATGCAGTTCAATGGAACCGGCCTGTTGGAAATAGGTAAACTGCGTTATTTCCATGCCATCGAGCCACACCTCCCAGCCAAGTCCGGAAGCGCCTAAAGTTGGCGATTCCCAGTCATCTTCTACAAAACGGATATCGTGATCGAGAAGATTAAGACCAAATCTCTCCAGACTCCCCAGATAGAGTTCCTGTATATTTAATGGTGAGGGTTTAATCACAACCTGATACTGGTAATAATGCTGCAATCTGTTTGGATTATTGCCATATCGTCCGTCGGTTGGCCGCCTGGAGGGTTGTGGGTAGGCACATTTCCATGGTTCGGGACCAAGCGCACGGAGTAACGTGGCGGGATGGAACGTCCCCGCACCGACTTCCATGTCATAGGGTTGCTGGATAACGCAACCTTGCTCGGCCCAATATGTATGTAATTCTAAAATGATGTCTTGAAAATTCACTCAATTTCCTCATGTGCTGGAAAGTTGTTCAGTTCAGTGGATGGTTTTTGTTCCGCGTTGCGTAGTATATAATTGGTATCTTGACTTTTGTCCATGGTGTCATCATTATATCATCACAATACATTTTGAAATTTGATATTTTGAGGAGCTTTATCAATGCAGACCCTAGACGCCCTCCAGCAAACAGCAGACATTGCTCTTCTTCTTAGAGAGATCTCTTCGATCGCCATAGTCGGCCTGTCGCCTAAAGAGAACAGACCGAGTAATATGGTTGGTCGGTATCTGATCGATGCGGGATATACTATTTATCCGGTTAATCCAGGTCAGAATGAGATCCTGGGGCGGACCTGTTATGCAGATCTAGCAGCGATTTCCGAGCCGATAGATATCGTCGATATCTTCCGAAAATCTGAGGACGTTTTACCGATCGTCGAACAACTCATCGAATTAAATCCACTTCCCCGGGCGGTATGGATGCAGCAGGGGGTAATCAATGAAGCGGCTGCCGAACTTGCTCGCAGAAAGGGGATTTTTGTGGTTATGGACCGGTGCATAAAAGTGGATCATTCTAACCTCCTTAACAGATAACTTTTTGAAAACCCTCTTCTTATTTTTCTTCGTTTTTCCATGGAACCAAAAACACTGAGCATTCGCGGAGCACGAATGCATAATTTGAAAAATATTGACGTCGATCTGCCCCGTAATGCCCTGGTACTCTTCACCGGTTTGTCCGGTTCCGGCAAATCTACGCTGGCCTTTGATACGCTCTATGCCGAAGGGCAGCGCAGATATGTCGAATCACTGTCAACTTATGCCCGACAATTTCTCGGTCAAATGGACAAGCCCGATGTTGATTCCCTGGAAGGGCTCTCGCCGGCTGTTTCCATTGAACAAAAAACGACCAGTAAAAATCCCCGCTCAACGGTTGGAACGGTAACGGAGATATATGACCATCTTCGTTTGCTGTTTGCCCGCTGTGGGCATCCCCATTGTCACCAATGTGGCCGGCCGATAGAGGCGCAATCCATTGAAGATATGGTCAATGCGCTTATGCTGCTGCCCGAAGGTACCAAGATTGTCCTTCTTGCGCCTCTTGTGACGGATCGAAAAGGGCGTCACGAACAGCTTCTCGCCCGAATTCGTAGGGAAGGGTTTGTGCGTATCCGAGTTAATGGTGACATTCTGCATGCCGACGATGTGACCGCTTTGGATAAAAACAAAAAACATTCCATCGAGGTAGTCGTCGATCGACTGGTCATTAAGGAATCCATTCGCCGGCGGTTGGCTGACTCGGTAAGTACCGCGGTCAAGCTTACCGATGGGTTTCTGCTTGTCCTCTTCCCAGGTGACGATTCGGAACGACTGTTCAGTGAATTGGCCGCCTGCCATACCTGCGGTATCTCCATGCCGCCCATCTCCACGCAGCTATTTTCCTTTAACAATCCACAAGGAGCATGTGCAGAGTGTGGCGGACTGGGTGTTAAACAGTTTCTCGATGCAGCACTGGTTGTACCCGATTCGACCAAATCCATCAGTGATGGCGCGATTGCACCATGGGGATGGCGTAACGAAGAGTCGCATGCCGGCCATATGCTCGATTCTGTCGCCAAACATTACAGTGTTTCGCTGAAAACTCCCTTTGGCAAATTATCCAAAAAGATACAGGACATCTTCTTGTATGGATCGGGTAAAGAGGAGATCCAGTTTCATTATAGTAATGGCCGCCGCAGCATGTCTGCGGTGAAACAATTTGAGGGGGTGATCCCTCAGCTTGATCGGCGATTTCATGAGACCCAGTCGCCAATGGTTCGCGACGAACTGGCCAAATATATGAACGAGCAGCAGTGTCCTTGCTGCATGGGGGCTCGACTCAAGCCTGAGGCGCTTGCCGTACACGTGGGTAAATGGTCGATTTATGCACTTACCTGCTTGTCGATAGAATCGATTCTCGCTGAACTGCCGCTGCTGCCTTTCACCGAAAGGGAAAAAAAGATCGGCGAGTCAATCCTCAAAGAAATTGTCGATCGGCTTTCGTTCCTTCGTGATGTGGGATTGGGCTATCTTTCTCTGGAAAGACGGGCAGGGACCTTGTCAGGCGGGGAAGCCCAGCGAATTCGTCTTGCTTCGCAGATTGGCTCACGTCTGGCCGGAGTTCTCTATATTTTAGATGAACCGAGCATTGGTCTCCACCAGCGCGATAATCAAAAACTCATAAATACTCTGCTTGAACTGCGAGATTTAGGTAACAGCGTGATTGTTGTCGAACACGACACCGATACCATTCTGGCTGCCGACCATGTCCTGGATATGGGACCAGGTGCTGGAATTCACGGGGGACACATTGTCTACAGCGGAGATGTCCAGGGTTTGCTGGAAAATGATGTATCTGCCACCGGTGCCTACCTTGCCGGCCGTCTTGCGATAAAAACGCCGAAAAAGAGGCGAAAAGTACGTCGCGGGGTAAAGCATTGTCTGCAGCTTAAAAACTGCTGTATCAATAATCTAAAAAAAATCAGTGCCTCGTTTCCATTACAGGCAATGACATGTGTAACCGGGGTTTCAGGGTCAGGAAAAAGTTCACTGGTCATCGAAACGCTGTTCCGCTTGGCAAAAGCAGGGTTGAGCAAGCGTCTTGCCGATTTCAGTCAGGATGGCACGGTGTTGACCGGACTTGATCTCATCGATAAAATTATCGATATAGACCAGAGTCCGATAGGCAGAACTCCCCGTTCCAATCCAGCAACGTATACCGGCGTTTTCACACCAATCCGAGAACTTTTTTCCCGCCTGCCAGAGTCAAGGTCAAGGGGATACAAACCAGGTCGTTTCAGCTTTAATATTAAAGGCGGCAGGTGCGAGGCCTGTGAGGGCGAAGGGGTCAACAAAATCGCCATGCACTTTCTACCGGATATTTACGTCGAGTGTGAGACATGTCGGGGGCGGCGATACAATAGTGAAACCCTGGAAATAAAATATCGGGATAAAAATATCCAGGATATACTGTCAATGACTGTGGAAGAAGCGCTTGATTTTTTCCAGAACGTGCCGTCTGTCAAGCATAAATTGCAGACACTTTATGATGTAGGCTTGACTTATATCTCACTGGGGCAGTCGTCGGTTACATTATCCGGGGGCGAGGCGCAACGGGTCAAGCTGTCTAAAGAATTATCGGCCAGGAGTAGTGGGAAAACCCTGTATATACTGGATGAACCGACCACCGGCCTGCATCCGGCCGATATCCAGCACCTGCTTAATGTTCTGAATATTCTCGTTGATCAGGGCAATACCGTCATTATTATCGAACATAATCTTGATGTAGTAAAAACTGCCGACTGGATAATAGATGTCGGACCTGAAGGTGGTGAAGGCGGCGGTGAAATTGTCGCGGTTGGCTCGCCGGAAGATCTCACCGAAGTTGAAAAATCATACACCGGGCATTTCTTGAAAGAGGTTTTGCAATAATTGCCGGATAACCGACTTAGAAAACTTGCCTCGATCGGCTCAATACGTTCTAATACTGTCTGAGGAAAGAAGTACTCATGAAAACGAAAAGTGAAGCTCAAGATGGCTTTGATGCCATCTATCTTAGACAATTCCCCTATAAACTATATCGAGGAGTATCATGGTAGAAAAAACAGAAAACGAGAATGGTGATAAGCCACAATTCAGAATGCAGAAAATGTATATTAAAGATCTGTCATTTGAAAACCCCAATGCTCCGCAGGTATTTACTGATCGCCAGAAAAATGACCCGTCTGTTGAGGTAAACCTCCAGCTCAACAATAAACAGATAGATGCGGACCACTGGGAGGTTAGCCTTCATATTACGTCAAAAGTTTCCGCAAAAGAGGATAGCAAGGTATTGTTTATTCTGGAAATAGAGCATGCAGCGATCTATATGCTGAAAAATATTCCCAATGAACACATGGCGATGTTGCTGGGGGTTGATTGTCCTACGCTGCTGTTCCCCTTTACCAGGCAAATAGTCAGCCAGGTTTCAATAGATGGTGGCTTCGTGCCGTTTTTGATGGAACCGGTAAATTTTATGGCCCTATTCCAGAATGCCCAGAAGAAGAAGGACGATGTGAAAAATTAATCAGATAGCTTAGAAATGAAAAAGGGGATGTCGGCGTTACGCCAACATCCCCTTTTTCATTTTATTAAGAGTATTCTCAAACAATACTTATAGGCCGTAAGCGACGAAATGATCGACAAGAGTTGTTACGCCTTTATCAATAGCTGTGTCAAAGAGTGTGTCGTACTGATTGTCGGCAACAACCGACTCAGGAGAAACCTGAACTCTTATTCTATTACTCCAGATGACGTTGCCAGTTGCGGCTTCTTGTACCCACATGCGTATTTGAACTGTTCCTTCACCATCAACAGATCCCTGGCCATGGGTGATTGTATCGCCGGAAACATCCATCTCATCATAGGAATCTGGCCTTATGTAACCAAAGAGGGATCGACCAGTGCTCTCAAAAACGACAGGCAAGAGACCTCTTCTTGAGGGAGCCCATGACGTACCCTGTCTGGTTTTGAATTCGATAATCCGGCCTCTGACAATATAGTCCGCATTAAATTGGCGACCAATTTTAGCGACAGTTTGCGGGTCAAGACCGTGAGTCCCGGAAGAGTCTCCTGCAATTTGTGTTGCTTGATTCTCGACCTGGTTCATATAAAAACCGATCTCAGCCTTCATTGGTTTGGACCATTCATTGTTGTGAAGTTCTCGAGCAAGGGAGCTTGTACTGACACCAATAATATTTTCATGGACAAGGTAGTCAAAGACGTCTTCCTGGATTGGTAGATCAAACCCATTGATGATAAGGCGATCTGTCAGGGCTTCAGTGACAAGGATGTTTCTTTTCTGGGCAGATTCAATATATCCGTTGGAGTAATCGGCAAAAGGAAGAATGACAATGCTTTTTCCAACTCCGGGTGCATTGGCGGTTTGTCCTGCAGGTACATTAAGTGTTTCTACGACAATTTTTCCGGTTCCGCAACCAGTTAAAGCTAATGCTAAAACTCCGATAACGAGACATTTCAGCCTGTCCATATTTGTTCTCCCTACTGAAAAAAATAGATTCATATTTGAAAAAATTAAATGATTCTCGGTTGTAAAAGAATTATCAGCTCACGTTTTTTAGCCGTTTTTTCTTCATAGCCAAAAAGGTACTTGAAAATCGGTATTTTGCTGGTTCCGGGTATGAAGGAACCAGTATTTGAGTTTGAATCGGAGATTAAGCCACCAATCACCAGCATATCGCCATTTTTAACTCTTACAGTTGTGCTCATTTCCCGAACATTGATTACCGGAAGTCCAACTTCTCCCAAGCCTATTGTCTTATATTCTATCGGTTCCTCCAATTCCGATGTGACTGGAACAAGATTGAGGATGATTTCATTATCATCAAGAATATTTGCAGTTAAGGCCAGGCCAACTCCGGAGAGTGCACGCGCTGTTTCTGCTGTGTACGTTACAGTGCCGGTTGTACCATCTGTATCGGATGTGATCTTGTCTATATAAGTGACATTGCGACCAACAGTCATGAGTGCAGGCTGTCCGTTTAACACACTGATTTTGGGATTAGAAAGTATGTTTGTTTGGCCTTGCTCACTCACGGCATGGAGGAATGAGTCGAAGGTGAAGGCTGCCAGTGAAATTGAAGCAGCGTAGCCTGAGGAAAAGCCATTGGTAAGGAGGGTAGCAGCAGAAGCTACGCCGTCTGTTATATCATTGCTTTTTATATTGCTATAAGTTCTTGACCCAGAAGCACTTCCTCCTGTAGTAGAAAGATTTTCAAGAATTGTGTTCCAATTTAGGCCAATGGCCGAGTGGTCATCCAATTGTACTTCGATAATTTTTGCTTCAATGGAGATCTGTTTATATAATTCTTTCTTCAGAGTTGTTAAATATGCGTCAAGTTTGTCAAGTAAAGGGCGAGGAGCGGTTACGGTGATCAAACCAACAGGTTTATCAATAAAATAAGAATTGCCTCCTGAAGACCGTCGAAATGTAGCATCGGCTATCTGTTGATTACTGGTAGAATCGGTTTGGGAAGTATTTTGGGTCAATTGTGCAAGGTCTGCATTTTGCCTGATTTTTGCTTCTTTGTCGGAACCCTGGATTGAAGTAGTATTTATTTCTTCTGTTGTCCAGATGTTGAGAATAGCGTTGAGGTTATTTTCAATACTGTTCCAGGTATTAAACTCAATGCCACCAGGTTTCCCATCTTTATGCTGATTGACAGCTACGCCGTCTGTTGCTAATGAAATTTCTCCGGCAACATTAGTATTACTCTCGCCACCACTGCCACCTAAAACATCTCCACCAGTGTTAGTCTTGTATGTCTGTTTGATAAATGGCATAGCTATATGGAACTGTTTTGTCTCTTTATATTTGACAATAATAGTCGCCCCCTGCATTTCATGGTAATAATCAACCTGCCTGAGCATGTTGTCGAGAGCATTGTAAAAATCGTCATTGGCACTGATGTTTACATCAACCAGCACATTTTTATCGACATCACTGGCCCAGGAGACATTCATATTCTTGAGGGCCGCCAGACGCTTGATAATATCCCAGAGAGGTTGTGGTCCCCGGGTGGAAGTGATTCGAGCGCCAACCTTCAGTTTGCTTTCTTCAGCTATTGTGATGTCTTCTTTTTGGTCCCTGTCCACAACGTAGGCTGCTGTCTGATATCTAACCGGCAGACTGGCGGGCAGGGAGGGTGCAGACACCGTCGCAGTCTTGGTGACTGGCTGCGCAGTTTCCTGTGCAATGCCCGTACTCTGGCCTTTTTGTCCAGTGTCGCTAGCACATGAGCTGAGGAGCAATGAGAGTAGCAAGAGGCTACTGGAAAGAAAGAAATATTTTAGGTACTTCATAAAAACCTCTTGGACTGAAAATTTTAAGAGAGAATCAGATTCCATTGTATTGTTAGTTAAGATCCGTGGCAGCCAGGCGACTTTCAATATATTGCTTCAGATCGGAACGTATCGGAAAACCTGATGCGAGAACAGATCGATACTGCCGGGTAGCATCCTTAGATCTCGCGAGTTTGTCTAAAATTCTGGCTTTGGCCACCATTGTGTCGAGGGTTTCCCCGTAAGAGGAATGGTATTTGTCGAGCAGTTTGAGGGCCGCGTCGTTCTGGCCATTATTTTCACTGAATGCAGCAAAACTCAGGACTGCTTCCTTCATTGGTGGCGAGTTGCTGATACTCTGGGCAAAGTATTCTTTTGCGTCAGTAATCCTCTGCATATTGGCAGAGCCGATTGCGGCGTAGAGCGCGGCACTGGTATTTTTCGGATCATGCTTGAGACTTTCTTTGGCATAGTAGACGGCTTTGGCGTTCATACCAAGATTGACCAGATAAAGAGTGGCAAGCCTATTGGTGATCTTGGCATTATTGGGCCAGAGCTCGAATGCTTTGGCATACAGTGCGGCGGCTTCTTCAAAATCCTCTCGTGTTTCAAGATTCTGAGCTTTGGCCATATACTCTTTTGCCTGCATGATTTCTTTTGACTGACTCGCTGTTTTTTCAATTACCAGAGCTTCTTGCTCAATAATTTTGATATCCGCTTCGAAAGCGAGATTGTCTTCTGCACGAGTCGGCCAAACGAAATCTTTCTTACTTGGATAGATGACGATGGTATTAAAACGTTCTTCTTTTTTCAGATCCATCAGGTTGAGTATGATGTCCAGAGCGAAATCCCAAGGCACATCCGTCAGCGCAAGAGTAAGCACCCCTTTAACTTCTTCATCGACGATTATATTGAGGTCGGTGATCTGCCTGAAAAGACGGAAAACATTGTGGATATCTATTTTGTAAAAATCAACACTGATCTGTTGTTTTTTGTATCCGGAAAAAGAGAAGTCTTCTTTAAGATTAGTGGCTTTTTTGGCAGCGGCTCCAGGGGCTTTCTTCTCCGGCACCTGGCTGAGCAATTGCTCAGAAGAGCCGATAAGCTTATCAAGAGTACTGTCGGCAGGAGCAGCAGCCTTCGCAGCCTTGCCCTGTGTTGCCGGAAAAAATTTGATCAGTAAGTTGCTGCCGGCTTTTTCAACTGAATAATCATGGCTGTCGGCCAAAGAAAATTCAAAGCGCATATGTGCAGGAACCTGATCCTTTACATCGTCTACTCTAAGCGTGGCAACATCGTTTTTCGGAAGTTGTGCTTTTTCCGCTGAGAGATTTTTGCCGTAAAACGCTCCGGCTACATCAACGACAACTCTGAATGGAGCAAATCGTTCAGTTACATTATACACCGGTGATGATGTCCCGGTAAGAGTGTAACTGACCATACTATCTGCCACTGAAACCGCAATATCGGCTATTTCGTAGGAAACATCTGCTTCAGACCGTGCTCTTTCTGTCTGAAATGCCAATAAGATGCAAAATGCGATGAAAACAGCCGGTTTTATTTTTTCTAGCCATTTAAGCATTTTCTATTCTTCTCCCTCTTTCTTGAGTGTCATCACAAACTTCGTGATGATTTCCTTTCCTGCTCGCGTTACGGCAGTCTCTTCAATTGTTACGGCATTCGGGTCAATTTCTTTAACGACTCCCCGTCTGCCGATTTTAGTACCTTTAAGGAGGACATATCCCTTGCCGGTAAAGTCTTCAACCATGGCCACATTGCCTTCGTTTTTTCTTAGTGTTGCTACCAGGGTAAGCTGTCCAGGTTCGAAAAGCTGCATGCCTGTGAGAGGTTGTTCGTCCTCGATTATTTCGTTCATATCAACAGACGACGTTGCGGCTTTTTCGTTGATAAATGGAACAAAAGGATCTGCCCTGTTTTCCAGTTGATATTCAAATGGTGCAGCAGCTCCAGCAACTGGAATCGGAGGCGCTGTCAATGAAGCGTTTTCGGTTGCGAAGGCAGGAGCTATCATGGACACCAGACTCCCTGTACATAAAAAAGCACAGAGCACTTTTTTTCTGAAAACGCTTAACAAAAACGTAGATTGTGGATGATCAATTAAACACATCATGGGTTTCACTTTTTGGATGGTTTGGGGAGTTCAACGTTGGTGAAACGGTAAGTAACCAGTTGGCAATCCGAGTTAAGCAACATTTCTCCTCCTTCCTTTTTGGGAGAACTCATTTTAACATTGGTAACTGATACTATCCGTTCGAGTTTACTGACCTGATCAAAAAAGTAGCCCATATTGTGATATGGCCCTCTGACGTTGATAGACACAGGGATTTCAGCATAAAAATCTTTTGGAATATCGGAAAGTGGCTTAAATGTCAAAAAATCGAGTCCGGCGTTCCGTCCTAATGCTGAGATATCTTTGAGGAGTTTTGGGATTTCTTTTTCTTTAGGCAGCAGGACAGCCATTGCTAAAAACTGATTTTGTGCTTCTTCCAGTTCTTTCTCGAATTTCGGGAGATTAGCTGCTTTTAATTTAACTTCCTGAACCTGTTGAGCAAGAGATACTTTCTGCTGACTGAGATTCTGGATTTTCTTTGCTTTCTGCTGATAATAGGAAAAATAAAAGATTATCAGTGGGATAAGAATAATACCTACCGTAATGCCCAGTTTAATTTTTGGAGCAAGAGGTGTGTATTTCTCGTCAATAAAAGTTGCAAGTGTTTCGTTGTTCGTTTTCATACGGTCATATTGGGAAAGTATTATCGAACGTTATTTGGTATCTGTGGCTGCAGGCGCAGGTTTTTCGGGCTGTCCGACAACACAATTTAATTCAAAGCTTTTAAGATTTCTTCCCGAGACAATTTTCAGGGAAGAACCGGCAAGAGTAACATCCTGGACAAACGGAGACTTTTGAAGGTTGTCCATAAACTGAGCAATAGTCTGGTTGTCAAGTGCTACGCCGGATAGCTGTAAAGACGAAGTCTGCTGCCGGAGAGATTCAATCCACATTCGCTGGTTATCTACTCGATTGGCAACTTCATCAAGAACGCGAACGGTCAAAGAAGAATCAGTTCTCAGTTTATTGATTATTTCAGTTCTTCTGACGAGCTCTATACGTTCTTTTTTGAGTCGCTCAATCTTCTGCAGCGTCGGGGTGTAGGAATCCTTTTGTTTTTGCAGCGATGCTATATCGGTTTGATAGTTGGAAATTTTTCTTGCCTGCAGAGTCCCGGTAATCCCTAAAACAGCAAGAACCAGGAGCAACAAGCAACACATGCCAATAAGCTGTTTTTTTGCTTTGGCTCTTTTTTTAAGTTGCCGAACTGGCAGCAGGTTGATCTTAAGCATATTGAACCCTTGACAATTTAAATAATTATATAACAGAGGGTCTGAGGGCTATTCCAGTGGCGATAGCCATCTCCGGACCAATATTAGCGAGATACTCGGGGTCAATCTTGTTACTGTCCGACGTCATTTTCAAAAATGGATTGAAAAGCTCAACTTTTAATTCAGTCTCTTGGGCAAGAAAATCTATAAAGCCGGCCACCTTTGCTCCGCCGCCGCTCAGAATGAGCTTTTTAAGCGGCTGCTCCGGATGATTGGCATGATACAAGTCTATGGCCTTTTTGATTTCAAGAATCCACTGAGTACAGGTCGTTGAAAAAATTCCTTCAATTTCTTCTCGTTTATCATCACTTTGTATGGAACCTAGTTTGAGGGCTTCAGCTTCTTCAAATTCGAGATCAAACACATTTTGGATCTGTTCGGTTAATTGCCTGCTGCCAACAATTATATCCCTGGCTACCACGGATATTCCCTGGGAAAGAATATTGATGCTCATCTTTGAAGCACCAATGTCGACTAAGGCAACATTCTCGTTTTTCTGATAGTTATATTCATAGGTGTTTTCCAGCGCGAATCCGTCTACATCGACAAGCACCGGATTCAGATTGAGGCTGCGGAGCATATCAAGGTAGTCGTCAACGATCTCTTTTTTAGCAGCTACCAGCATGACGTCGGTTCTATCGGTATCCTGAAGACCTGTTTTAAGATCCTGAAAATCCAGATAAACATCTTCGATATCAAAGGGGATATACTGTTCGGCCTCAGCCAATATATGTTCTTCCAACTGGGGTTCTTCCATAACAGCTAGATTGACCTTCTTAACAATGACGGAATAGCCTGAAATAGAAAAGCCTACTTTTTTGTTTTTGATCTTTAAATTTTGAAAAAGATCAGCAATGGCTTTGCTGACGATCTCAGGGTCGTTGAGCGTCCCATCCTCCACCGCACCTTCCGGCAGAACAGCACTGCCGAGGGTCAGTATTGTGTAGCCGCCTGACGTTTGTTTCAGCTGACAAATCTTGACGGCATGAGATCCGATGTCAAGACCAACGACCAGTTCATTTTGAGATAGAAACGGCAAATTCATGGCAGAAAAATTGGCAGAAATTGATAGAAACGGCAAAAAATAACCAGCCGAGCTCACACTAAAAATACTTACTTTTCGTGTACATATGGATATTAGGTCACATAAAAAAAAAATTGTCAAGGAAAAGAACAAATGTTTATTTCGAAATAATCATATAGAGAATATGGGAAAATGAGTCTTTGGAATGAGGGATGTTTTTATTGTACAATGTGGTGCGATATTGAGGTTAAGAGAGGTTGATGAAAGAGAAGATTGTTAACAATTGAGCAATTTTAGAACAGCTCGTTTTGTTTGTCTGTGCCGACGAACTCGCTTGTAATTAGTCTGTATTTCAAGTAGTTTTGCGGGGTAATCTGTAATACGTTCATTAACAATTCAAATGAGGTTGACTTTGTCCAGAATAAGGAAAAATAAATCTGTTTTCAGGGAATATTTTGAGGCGATCTGTGTCGCAATTCTCCTGGCTCTCTTTATCCGAACTTTTGTTGTTCAAGCTTTTAAAATTCCCTCGGGATCTATGTTGCCGACCCTCCAGATCGGTGACCATTTGCTCGTCAATAAATTTATTTACGGGATTAGGATGCCTTTCACCGGTAAGGTTCTAGTGCCGATCAAGCATCCGAAATATGGTGATGTTGTGGTGTTTCGTTTTCCCAAAGATCGCTCTGTCGATTATATCAAAAGGGTCATCGGCACACCAGGCGATACGGTGGAGGTCAAAAATAAAAAGGTTTTCATAAACGATAAACCGATTGAAAACGGTCATGAACATTTCAGTTCGACCGCTGTCCTCGACTCGCAAAACAGCCCAAGAGATAATTTTGGTCCTGTACTTGTTCCCGATGATCGCCTTTTTGTCATGGGTGATAACCGGGATAATAGCTATGACAGCCGGTTCTGGGGCTTTGTGGATCAACGGGATGTTCTTGGCAAAGCGTTTATTCTCTATTGGTCGTGGGACATCGATAAACCGCTGCTCTCTATTGATCGTTTTACTTCAATCAGGTTTGGCCGATTGGGTCATTTAATTGACTGACAGAAAAAGGGTTGGAAAACAGAGAGCAGGGGAGTGCGCGCACAACTCTTATTTCTTTTGGACTTACCTCAGCCTGGTAGACAAGGACCATAACTCCGGTTGCAGCTGCTTGTCGTAAAGCATCGCCATAGACGGCATCTATGTGCGAAGCCGGACAGAAGTGATCTGCGTCTGCTCGCTGAACTAGAAAGAAAATGCAGGTTTTCTGCCCTTCCTGCGAGAGCCGTATAAGCTCATGAAGATGCTTTGTGCCCCTCGCAGTCACCGCATCAGGAAACATCGCCCATCTGTTAATCGCCAATGAACAGCTTTTTACCTCAATAAAGGTGGAGTTATCTCCATGTAGCACTTGCAGATCAAGCCGGGTATGATCAGACGTCTTGATCTCGGTCTTGATGAGATTTATATCAATAAATTCGGCAATGTGTCCTTTTGTTATAGCTTCAGCCACCAGTTTATTGGTCCGTGCAGTATTTACTCCCACCCATGTTGAATTATCCTTAACCATTTCCAGAGTGAATGGATATTTTCGTTTTGGATTATCCGATCTGGAAAGACCGACCTGGCTTTCCGGGGTCGAACATGAGAGCATGGTGCCGGTATTGGGGCAGTGCACCGTGATGATTTCGCCGTTATCTAAACGCACATCTGCCAGAAAACGTTTATATCTTTTTACGAGGGTGCCTTGCATCAGAGAGGGTGTGAATCGCATGGGAAATCACCTGGTTTATAACATCTTAAGGTTGCGTATCAGTAGCGTTAGTGCTACATAATTATTCAGAACGCTTCGTTTTAAGAAGGGGAATTTTTGTTCTAATCTACTAAGATGGAGGAGGCATAGCTATGAAATTAGGCATCAACGGTTTGGGAAGAATTGGCAAACTTTCAATATGGCACCACGTTTCACGAAAGCATTTTTCAGGAATTGTCGCCAATATAGGTCGCGAAGTCGGATGTGGGCTGGAGGATCTCGCGGCAATGCTTGAAAGAGATTCGACCTATGGCCGTTTGGGGAGCTATTTGCATGGTCATAAATGCCCTCGGGTCATCGAAGAATTAAACGAGGAAAAAGGGACAATGCTGGTCAACGGGGTGCCGGTCACTATTCTGCGCTCCACCCGTAATCCGGGCGAAATTAGCTGGCAGGAACAGGGGGTACGTCTGGTTGTCGATACCACTGGTGTCTTTACTGATCCTACTACCGATGCCGATTCGGCAACAGGCGCTCTCCGGGGACACATGCAGGCGGGAGCTGAGAAAGTTATTCTTTCTGCTCCCTTTAAAATTAAGTCCAAAGGGCTGGATATGCCGGATGATGCCATTACCACGATAATGGGCATCAATGAAGAAATGTATAACCCCGGACAGCACTCTCTGATCTCTGCTGCCTCCTGTACGACAACCTGTCTCTCCTATATGATTAAACCGCTCATGGAGAAAATCGGGGCGGATAAGATTCTCAGCG
Source organism: uncultured Desulfopila sp. (assembly GCA_965363495.1). GTDB lineage: Bacteria > Desulfobacterota > Desulfobulbia > Desulfobulbales > Desulfocapsaceae > Desulforhopalus_A. Next base: position 88,900 of record CBDTUM010000003.1, on the reverse strand, counting down.
CCTCGATGGTGACCGTCCATGCCGCAACCGGAAGTCAGCAGGTGCTTGACCGACTGCCCAAAGCCGGGGCTGTTGATTTACGGAAAAACCGCTCTATTCTGAACAATATTATCCTGACCACCACCGGCGCTGCCAAGGCCCTCGCGCTGGTGATCCCGGAAATGGCATCTATCGGATTTATGGCTGAATCAGTGCGTATTCCAACTTCCTCTGGTTCGCTGATTATTTTAGTGCTTAACCTGCAGGACGATCTTGAAAGTCCGATAAAACGGTATGACATCAATAGTATATACCAAGAATATGCGGTGCATAATAAATATCTGTTGTTTTCTGAAAATCAAAACGTGTCGTCGGACATCCTCGGTTCGCCGGCGGCAGCTGCGGTGATTGAAGGAAGGGAAACGCATACCCGGACCGCTAATATCCAGGTCAATCTAGCTAAAGTCAAGGCCGAAAGCCTGGTGCCCGGCGCTGATCCTATCCTCAACGTGCCGGTAACCCAGGCCGTTGTCTATGGCTGGTACGATAACGAGTTGGGCAGTTATACCAATATGCTGGGCGATCTGACCGTACAGGTCAGCGAAGGGATGTTTTAAGGAACATTGATTACAATACGATCGATGGTCAAAGCTGACCTTGGTGGAGTTTCGGCGATTGAAGGTGAAACGCTTTCACCATGGTCGGCCGTGTCGATTGTGCAGGAGTTGGAAATACCTCAAGCAATCCAGATAGTAGCTGAGACATCAGATAGACAAATCATCGGCTGGTGTGCCTGTAGATTGATATGGCCTGAAGCCGAGCTGTTAAAAATTGCAGTTACAAAAAACAACAGGGAACGAGGTATTGGTTGTTTGCTGGTTAAGAACCTTGTGGATGCGTTACAAAAAAGAATAATTAGCAGTCTTTTTCTGGAAGTTCGATCCAACAATCGTATTGCCTTGAACTTTTATGATAAACATAATTTCTTGCAGGTTGGATCCAGACCTGGTTACTATACCGATCCACCTGACAGTGCAATGATTCTTAAAAAAAAATTGGCTTTGTAAGCGTAAGCCCGACAGATGGGTAGTGGGGGCGGGATTCTTTTTAATACTCGCTTGTCGGGTGCTCAGTTCAGTACCCCCCTTGAGGGGTGTAAGTACCTTCACGAAATGCATTTCCTTTGATAGCAGGAAAGAATTTCTAAGGTACTGATCATTTCAATCACGGAGAGAGGTGTAAAATGAAATCTGTTCGAGATCTTCATTCACAGGGAAAGCGAGTGTTGCTACGCGCTGATTTCAATGTGCCAATGGATGAGCACAAGCAGATCACCGATGACATCCGTATCCGCATGGTACTGCCCACTATCCGTCAGACAGGTTCGCCGCCGATGCGGTGACCAAGAATGTTACGTGCAGGGATGTTCCTTCTGGCTGGATGGCTCTCGATATCGGCTCGACGTCGACTCTTTTGTTAAGACAAGCTCTTGAGGATGCTAAAACGATTATCTGGAACGGCCCGATGGGGGCTTTGTATTAGATGCCTTTACCAGGGGAACGATGGCCGTGGGTCAGTGTGTGGCCTCGGCTCATCCGCTCTCCATTGTCGGTGGCGGTGACTCGAATGCTGCGGTAAAAAAATCCGGCGAAGAGAAAAATATTTCTTATATGTCCACTGGTGGGGGTGCTTTCCTAGAACCGATGGAAGGGAAAACGCTGCCGGGCGTGGCCGGGCCCTGGGCTCATGAACTCGTAATAATCTGGAGAGATAGATGGGAAAAAGAAAAGCATTAATAGCCGGTAATTGGAAAATGCATAATACCGTTATTGAAGGCTGTCATTTGGCAGCTGATATAGCGAAGCAGTGTACAGATTTCACCGACCGGGACGTGCTGGTGGCTCCTCCGGCGACTATCTTAAGCGAGGTCTGTCATATTTTAAAAGACAGCCCGATTATAGTCAGTTGCCAGAATGTCTGTTGGGAGGATAGAGGCGCATTTACTGGGGAGATTTCGCCGGTCATGGTGAAAGATGCTGGCGGCAGGGCGGCTATTGTCGGGCACTCCGAGCGACGTCAGATTTTTGGCGAAACGGATGAGCTGATCAATAAACGTCTTAAGGGAGGTCTTTTTTTTGGTCTGCTGATGATTCTCTGCATCGGGGAAACGTTAGCCGAGAGAGATGACGGGCGGACCTTTGTGGTTCTTGAAGAGCAAATAAAGAAAGGATTGGCCGGGGTGAATGCAGCCGAAATGGTTAAGGTTGTTATTGCCTATGAGCCGGTTTGGGCAATAGGTACTGGAAAAACAGCAAGTAAGGAGCAGGCGCAGGAAGCCCACGCCTTCATCAGAGGAGTACTTGGACAAATATATGAGAAAAATGTTGCCGAGCAGACACGAATATTGTATGGTGGCTCGGTTAAGCCAACCAACGTTGATGAACTGATGGCGCAAGTAGATATAGATGGCGCGTTGGTAGGTGGTGCTGCTCTTGATGCAAAATCATTCGGGCGCATAATTAATTTTACATAAACATTAACTTTGTTATTGCATGGAAACTTTACTTACAATTGTACACGTTGTTGTCTGTCTTTTTCTGGTTGGCATAGTCTTGCTCCAGCATGGCAAAGGTGCAGATATCGGTGCTACATTTGGTGGGTCAAGCCAGTCGCTTTTTGGTACGGAAGGTCCTTTGCCGCTTCTCAATAAAATAACAACTGCAGTGGCAATTATTTTTATGTTGACTTCCGTAACGTTAGCGTATATTTCATCACAGAGTAGCACCTCTTCTGTCATGAGCGACATAACTGCCGGCAAGCAGGCAGTAAAGGTAGAGGTTGCTCAGCCCTTGGCGAAAGAAGATAAAGTGATGGATAAGCCCGCAGAGCAAGAAAAAGCAACAACAGAGCCAAAGAAAAAATAATAAATGAGTGCCGGAGTGGTGGAATTGGTAGACGCGCACGCTTGAGGGGCGTGTGGGGAGACCCGTGTCGGTTCGACTCCGACCTTCGGCACCATCTTTTAGACCTGCGACCGTAAATGGTTGCGGGTTTTTTTTTGTCCTGTTTTGCCGCATTGGCAGGTAAGTGAAAGCTTGATTCAAGGTTATTGTAGACATTTTGAAATAAATGTTTGAAAATTATTGACAGAGGTGAAGCGATAAGGTATTTTTGTTCGCCTTATCCTATGGCGATGTAGCTCAGATGGTTAGAGCATACGGCTCATATCCGTAGTGTCCGGGGTTCAATTCCCTGCATCGCCACCAAGTTATTGAAAGGGGTTACAGTCAGCAGACTGTAACCCCTTTTTTTTGTCTTTGGTAAATCTGACCCAGATGCTATACATTATGGGTTTGGACATTCCCCCACAGGCGATCGCTTGCGTGTCTCAAGATGGTTTTGATGGCGGTCTCATCAAAAAAAATACGTCGAGGCCAGAAGAAGAGCGTTGATCGATTGGGAACGGATATCATTTTCGGATTGCAGGGGAATGAACAAAAGAAAGTTGCAGCCCGAAAAAGCTGGCCAGCGGAGTTATAATGAGCATTATCCCCCCCCCCCCATATTTTCGTGAGGAACTGTGCAATGAATTGTAAGCGAATGCCCTCTATAATTATATTTTCTGTGTTCCTGTTGTTATGGGGATGCTCAGAAAGTTCTCTTCTTTTTCAGGTGCGTTATGCCGAGGTCTTAGGGCTAAAGCAGAACGATCCTGTCTATTTTGGACAAAGCGAAATCGGCAAAGTAACAAGAGTTTTCTATACCGATCAGGCTGATTATCTGGTTGAAATTTCTGTTGCTCCGGAATTTGTTAATGCCGTTACTGTGGATTCAAAACTTTTTATAGATAACGACCCCAAGAAGGCACAAGGCAAGGCGCTTATTGTATTACAAGAACGGAGCGGCGGAAAGGTTTTGAAAAATAACGATATTGTAGAAGGTTCTGTTAAACCTGGCATTCTCGATGATATGATGAGTAATTTCTTTCGTAGTTCCTCAATAGCCAACCAGCAAATACAGGAGGCGATACAACAGCTGAAAGAGAACTTGAAGTCAACTTCTGAGGACATGGAAAAAGATCTGACAGATACACTTGATGACCTTTCCGAACAACTCAACACCTTCAGCAATGAAATGAATAAGATCCCGGATCGAAATGAAGTACAACAACTGGAAAAATCTTTTGAACAGTTCTCCGATGAATTGAATAAGGTGCAAAAAAATGTACGTGATCACATTCAAAACGAGATACTACCGCAACTTCGCAAAGAACTCGACCAGATCCGCGAGCAACTCCACGAAGAAGGTCGTGACAAGGAAATAGAGGGAATTGATAAAAAAATTGATGAGATGAGCAGAGCATGATCGGAACAATTTTCGATTTTTTGTAGAAAGCCCCACCTGATCAGACGATGATTGCCTGGAAACGATCTTAAGCTTTCCTGGAATGAGTGTGCCACGAGGCTGCCTAAAAGATCAAACGGGATCCTGCTGAGTCGATTCTGGTTATTTTTCAATAGAATGTTTTGGTGGTTGTTTATGTATTGATCTGTAATTGCATGGATTTTATATTGTTCTAGGTTTTTTCTGTTCGTCAACTGTGCTTATTATTTTCGATGGGTCTAGACGAACCTGTCTGCATTGCTTAGTTATTTAGAGGAGCCGAACAATTTTATTACGTTGGGCGGCATAACAAAATTGACTCTATCGACAAGGGAGCAGATAATGGCGAAGAAGACGAAGAACAAATGTTGCGGTAAAGCGAAAAAGGATGGCGGTAAACGTTGTAGTAAATGTCCGAAAGGATAATCTGATTATAAATCAGATCAGCTAGACAAGCCGGTGTTACTAGCTCTACTGCGAAGTGTGTTTTAGTTCGAAAATCCCCGGTACGCAGTGCTTCGGACCAAACGAATTTGCCGATAAAAAAGCCTTGCTGCAGATTGTACCTCGTTTCTCGTAAGGTATTGAATGTGTTCTTTTTTCGACATCTTCTGTGACGATTTACAATCCCAGGTTATGGGGAGAGACCGCTCTGGGTCGACCATGATCAATGTCTCGGTAATTTCTTGTTCTGTTTGCCAAAGCCCTTCTTGCCGGAGGGCACTTTTCAATACCCACAATGTTAGTTCCTCAATTAAACCGGTGCCTTTTTTAAACGGTATGCGTTCGTTGGGTGGCATTATGCCATGGAAGGATGGTTGCATCGGACCAGCGCTTCGACTGCATGAAGTTTTCTCGTCTTATTGGTGACCTTCTCAAAATCACCCTGTCCCTGCACCCTCGGCAGGATAATGCCAAATACATCACCACCGCTACGGGCCCGTGTGTCCGATTTCTTTGATAACCGATGACAGAGGCTAGCCAACTTGCTTCTGTAGTCTGTCGCTGCTATGGCGACCGAGAGTGTCGTTGACGCCCTTAAAACGGTCCATACCAGGTTGAAGAGGAGAAGCGTTTTTTTTGTTAGGTTGCCTGCTTGAGGGCAGTAGAGAGGATACGCTATCTGTTATACAAAAAGATTAAATATGAGGGCGGAGTGAACACCTTCTGATTGGCAAGATAATTCGAAAATGGTACGATGACTGAAAATGCATCCCATTAGGCCAATACACCCAAAATGACAGCATATTTCTTATGCCAAGAGGATAACCATGGAAGAAAAATTTAAGATTCGCTATGCCGAGCGGATGAACCAGTTGCCCCCCTATTTGTTTGGCATGATCAATAAAATGAAAATGGAAAAACGCTGGAAGGGTGACGATGTGATCGATCTGGGCATGGGAAACCCCATGGATCCAACGCCCGGGGCGGTCACCGATAAACTGTGCGAAGTAGCTATGGACCCGAAAAGTCATCGCTATCCGGTGGCCGGTGGCATGAAAAATCTCAAGAGGGAGATCGCTCTCTATTATGAGCGCAATTATGGAGTGGCTTTGACAGGGGAAGACGATGTTATCTGTACCATCGGCTCAAAAGAGGGCATTTCGCATCTCTGCCTGGCTTTGCTCGGCCCGGGAGATACAGTGCTAACCCCTGCACCGGCTTTTCCTATCCACGTCTATGCAGCAGTGATTGCCGGCGCCAATGTGCTGCGCATCCAGCTCAGTTCCGAAGATACCATGCTGGCCCAGATCGTCGGGATGTGCAAGTCGCTGTATCCATCTCCGAAAGTACTTATGCTCAACTATCCCCATAATCCTACCGGGACGCTTGCTTCAAAAGAGTTTTTTACCGAGGTGGTGAAGCTTGCGAAAAAATATAAATTTATGATCATCAACGACTTTGCCTACGCCAAGATCACCTTTGACGGGTGTGTCGCACCAAGCCTGCTTGAGGTACCTGGAGCCATGGACGTCGGAGTGGAATTCGGTTCGTTTTCCAAATCGTATAATATGGCGGGCTGGCGTCTTGGCTACTGTGTCGGCAACACCGAAATGATTGGCGGTTTGGCCAAGATAAAAGGCTACTATGACTACGGTATTTTTTCGGCTATCCAGGTGGCAGGCATCGTCGCTATGCGGGATTGCGACGATCAAATTACCGAACAGGTGGCGGTCTATCAAAAGCGCCGGGATTTCCTCTGCGATGGCCTGCGGAAAATGGGCTGGGAAGTTGAAACCCCGAAAGCAGGCATGTTTCTCTGGGTGAAAATTCCCGAACCATACGTCCGGATGGGTTCAATAAAATTTTCCATCGAGATGATGAACCGGGCCAATGTCGCTTTGGCGCCCGGTGCCGGTTTTGGTATTGAAGGAGATGAATATCTGCGGTTGGCGCTGGTGGAAAACGAGAATCGCGTCAATCAGGCCCTTAAGCAGATGCGTCGGGCGCTAAAAGAGATTGATGATGAAGTTGCTGCCGGCACGTTTCAGCTGAGTGAATAAGGAATAATGCAAGGCCTGGCGGGGTTATCTTTTGAAAAATATAAATTCAGAATGGTTAAGTAAAAAGCTTCATAGTCGAGGCGAGTGAATTTTACTATCCATTATAACATTTCAACCAATGAGAGGAGAATGAGATGACAACAACAGAAAATTTAACAGATGCCTTTGCCGGCGAGAGTCAGGCCAACCAAAAATACAAAGCCTTTGCCAAAAAGGCCGAAAAAGAGGGCTTTAAAAATATTGCCAAACTCTTTCGGACCACCGCCGAAGCGGAGCGTATCCATGCAGAAGGACATCTGAAGGCACTCGATATGATCGCTTCTACTGCGGAAAACCTGCAGTCGGCAATTGATGGTGAGACCTATGAGTTTACCGAGATGTATCCACCGATGGTAGCGTTGGCCGAGGCCGACGGTCATAAGGCAAAAACCATGTTTAAGTTTGCCGTTGATGCCGAGGCAGTCCATGCCCAGATTTATCAGAAAGCCCTGGCTGCGGTGAAAGCCGGAACGGATATGGATGTAACTGATTTTTATCTCTGTACGGTTTGCGGCTACATTGAGCTTGGTAGTGCGCCAGACAAATGTCCGGTTTGCGGGGCGTTGAAAAAAATGTTTGTCCAGATAGATTGATACAAAGTGCATACTGTAACCGCAGAGCCGGCGTGGTTTCTGCGGTTACACCCGTTTTTAGACCTCATTTACTCAGCTTGAAATTGTGTCTGGCTCATTGTGCCAGTTCCGCCGTCATCACCAGGACCTTTTGCGCTAGTTCTCGAGTCAAAGAGCCCGTGCCGCAGGAAGGAGCGATAAGGGTCTGACTCATCAGTTGTTTCTCGCTGAAACCAAAAGTTGTAAGCAGCGCCAACTGTTTCTGCCACTTGGTAAACAGGGAGGTGACGGACTCTTTGGCTACGACCAGCGGATCTCCTGTCGGAACAATGCCCCAGGCCAGGATGCCGTCACGGTTGAGGAAACTGACCAGCTGATCTTTATAGAGAATAAAATTGGCAAAATAAAAATAGGCATCAAAACTGATAATATCCGCCGCTGAAGAAAGATCGGGGCCCCAGTCACCATTGGCGCAGATATATACTCCGGCAAGACCTCCAGTCGTATTAATGGAGGCAATCACCTCAGCCACCGCATCGGATACCATCTCTCGCGAGACACCGCCAAAGCTGCTCGAGCCGAAGCTGACCAGGCCGGGGTCTTCTTCCACTTGCATAAAGTCTTCATAAAAAGCAGCCATTTCCTGTTCGAATCCCGGCGCATCGGTATCGACCCAGTATCGATTGCCATCATCGACAAGGCCGGGGGAGCCGGTTAGAAACTGGGGGATCATCCTCTCTCCAGGATTTTTCGGCAACTGTGGCCAGAGCGGAATTTCTGGAGTGTTGGTAAGGATGAGCTGCATTGCTTCTTGAAGGTCGGTTAGAGGCAGACTTCCAATTCAAATGGGCAGGCCATTTGCATGAAACCTATCGATTGGAACTCCTTTTGGGTGATGGCGTCAGGTATGCATGCCAGCATTGTTATTTTTTCTTACTCCATGGGTTAAGAGCGTCGAGCAATTTGAACGGGGATTCAAGGGTTCGTTTGGCCAGATTGAGAAGACTCGAGCTGACCGCTGAGGCCGACAAAACAGTAATTTTGGGATCGGTCAAGGGACCACTGATGTTGACAGGAATGCTGACGAGGCTGCCTGCGAGGAGATAATTGACCCCGGGGATGCTTTTCACTATGGTATTGGCGGTTTGGAACGGCGCCGCCAACAACTGCATGTCTATGGTCTGTTTTTCCAGATTGATCTCGCCTTTACCAAGAAGGTCGAGGGTTTCGCCATCCATATGATATTTGTCGATGGTCAACCTGCCGTTTTGCAAACGACCTTGCAGAGTCATGGTTTTGTAGGGGAAGCCATTGCTGGTGAGGTTCGGCAGCCTGCCCTTGATGATTTCTGTGACATTGAGCACTTCCAGAAGCCTGGATAACATTTTATCCTGCTGGATTACGCCGTTGCTGAAGGTCATCTGCAGAGGGCCCTGCATGAGCGTGATCAGTCTGTTTTTTTGTCCTGTCGCCTTGATTTTGCTTGAAAAAGCGAGACTTCCGGTCATTTTGACCCTGCCTTGTGTCAGGCAGTTGTAACTGGTGGCGACGTCCAGGTTCTGCCCCGTAAGAGCCATATCGACAGAAAATGTATCTCCGTTTGTGGAGATAGTTCCCGGTGAGTCGATGCCGCATAATCTGGCCTCGATAAACTTGATGACGGTACTGTTATTGTTGAAGGAAACTGAGGCCTTGACCGGCGTCAAGGCGAGATCTTCCCATGTCAATCGGTCGATGTCAACCTTGATTTCATCGCCATCCCCTTGTAGCGTGACATGATCAAGGTCCACCCGGTCGCTCGATGGCAAAACAAGTGGCAGGTTGTCGCCGGTAAGCTGCCCAACAACTGTCACTGCACTTTGTCCGCTCGGCGGGACGGAGACGGCCAGATTTCCTTCCAGTCGACCATTGCTGAATGCAGTGCTGACAAACAGGGTTTGCAGGGTTTCATGCTGCAGTCTGCCGGTAAATTTGAAATCGCGTTGATTATTAATGTGATCAAAGATTATGGTGGCATCGGAATACCGGTCCTTGACGCTCAGCTGGTGGAGCTGGAGACGATTCGGAGAAGAGTTGACGTCGGCGGTGATCGCCGGACCATTCTCTATCGTCACCAATCCCTTGAAGGATGTTGTGGAGTCGGGCTGCCATGATATGGAGGTGGCACTGATGTTAAATGGCGTGTGGAGCGCGTAGGTATCTGGCAGCTTGAATTGGGTCGAGAGCCATTTGAAAAACTGTGCTCCCATCCTGCCGTCCAGTGCAAGATAGAGACGATCGAGTTGTCCTGGTAAGCCTTTGATACTGCCGGATATGGTAAGTGCTGTATCCTGACTGCCAGCCTTGATTTTCTTGAAGCTCAGTTGCTGCGAGTTCATTGCAAACTCACCGCTCGTAAGACTGATGGTGTCTGGGAAAAGTTCCGTTTTAATTGAAATGTTGTTCAGGGTTCCGGTCGAGGTGATTTCCCATGCAGACGGCTTATTAAGCATACCTTGCAGTTTCAGGAGAGACATGTCGATTCGACCACTGATCTGTTGTATTTTCTGCAATTGGTCATGCAACCCTTCCAGGGATGCCAGCCAGGGATAGATTTCAGCCAAATCGGCGTCGTTCAATGCCAGCTCCAACTTGAACAGGTCGTTGTTCTCAGTCAGGCCTATCTGCAAAGAGCCGTTCTGTCCGGTAGAATTTTTCAGGCGGGTTGATAACCTGGTACCCTGCAAAATACCCTTGCTGATGAGCACATCACCGTCCACTTCGGTCAACTCCAGTTTGATTTCTGGGACCGAGATCCTGCCGTCTTGCAATTGTCCCTTAATGATGATGTTGTCCAGTTGAGCCAGGTCGGACAGGTTCTCTCCGTAGGAAGTGAAGCTTATCTGGGGCACCTGTCCACCGCGCAGGTAGCCAAAAATTTCCTTGATGGGGGTGGTGTCACCTGCCAGGGCCAGCGTTGTTGTGCGGCTTGCAGCAACATCGATGTTGCTGCCGAAAAGGTGTAAGCTCAGATTCGGTTCTGTCGGTGAAAAGAGGAGCTCGCCGGTCAGTGCAAGACTTGGTTCGCCAAGATGCAGCTGCTCAAGGGTTACAGTCATCTTATCGGCTGACATCTGAATAGTACCGCTGAGGCTGATATCTTTTATGGTCTCTGCGTGGGCCTGGTGAGATATATTCAGCTCCTTGATTTTCGTTTTGAGCGTTGCCTGGGCGGTGTTGAGATCAGTTATTGTTATGCCGCCCTGCAGGCTCAGTCCGGCCATAGTGACCAGCTTTTTTCTGCTCTGGATAATTACAAGTTGCGCGTTGCTGACTGTTGCTTGCAAGTCGGAGAGCAGCGGACCGGCAGCTTTGCCGGCCATGGATAAAGCTTCTTGCAGCTCGGTGAGTGTCAAAGGTTGCTTCGCAGTTGTATCCAGTTTTGCGTCAGCGAGTGTGATGCTGAGTTGTGGCGCATCCACGTTGAGTGCGGACAGGCGCACATCGCCGGTCAGTAAAGGCAATAATCTGGGTGAGATGCGCAGGCTTGCAATTGTGCCCTGTATCTGCTTCGCAAGAGTCAGGCTTATCCCTTGCAGTTCGATCCCCGGTCGGGGAAAGTAACTGAGATCAATTGCCTGGTAGTCAAGCCGGATTCCAGTTTTTTCAGCCACCGCTGACTGAATTTTCTGTTTGATCGAAGGGGAAGCAAGGAATCGTGGCGCAAACAATATCGTCGTTGCCAGCAGGAACAGAAGGCAGACGACACCACCCAGCAGCCAGATACGGCCAGGGTGATGTGCCAGGATGGAGGGCTGTTTTGGGGTTTGTTCACTGTGTCGCATCGTACACCACAAATCATCAGGAGAGTATTTTGTTTAAAAGCTGTTTTGGACAAGATTGCTATAGAATATAGGTCATTTTGGAAAAGGCATCCACAATAACAAAATAAAGCTTTTCAAAATGCCTGCGGGGAATGGAGCTTGAAAATTATCCCCAAAATGGCATATTTAACGAGACTTACGTGTCTTTTTTCTTTAAGATGTGGGATCTGCATTGGTAGATGATACATTTTCTGAAACCTGTAACTTTACATCCGAAGAGGCAAAGGAGGTGAATTAATGGCATTTGTGCCAGACACTTGGAAAGATAATTTAGCAAATTCTGTTGTCTTTTTTTGATCGTGCTGGTTAATCGTTCCTTTAATCAGGATTCTACACATGAAAACAGGTAAATTATTGTTTTTTAGTTCAATTATTTCTTTTGTCGCTGCCATAGTGTTTTTTGCCTATCTGGTATATGCGTCGAAGGCATTGTCTTACCTGTCAACCGACCCAAAGGCTTGTATCAATTGTCATGTCATGAACACGCAATATGCGACATGGCAACACAGCTCACACGCGCAACGTGCCACCTGCATTGAATGTCATCTTCCTGTTGACAACATGTTGAACAAGTACGCAGCAAAGGCACGTGATGGCTGGAATCACTCAGTTGCTTTTACAATGAATACTTTCGCACAGAACATTGAGATAAGTGAAGATGGTGCCAATCGTGTGCAGGCCAACTGTATAACCTGTCATGCTACGTTGACAGAGGGCATTCTTGCTAACAGTGACAGATACCATGACTTTACCGGTGTCCCTGAAACCGATCGGAGATGCTGGGATTGTCATAGAGAAGTGCCTCATGGTAAGGCAAGAAGTTTATCGTCAACGCCGAATGCTCTTGGTGTAAGAGAACTCTAAAGAATGGAGGAAATAGTGAATAAGTACAAAATATTGCTTGGTGGTTCTCTGGTAGCTATCGCTGCAATGGGAGTGTTGGCTAACTCTATCAGCGGTAAACAGGAAGAAAGGACGATCATTAATTCTAGTCCGGTTGTCAAAGCAGAAGGTGTTGAAAGCAAAAACGAGGAGTGGGCGAGATATTATCCACGACAGTATGATTCATGGAAACAGACCAGACAAAACGATAAAATCGATGATATGATCGAGAAGAAACCACAGTTGGCGATTCTCTGGGCTGGATATGGCTTTGCTAAAGATTACAACGCTCCACGTGGTCACTTTTATGCTGTACAAAGCAACATCAACTCCTTGCGGACCGGTGCCCCGGTAGGTCCTGAAACTGGACCAATGCCGACAGCATGCTGGACCTGTAAATCTCCCGACGTTCCACGAGTTATGGAAAAAGAAGGGGAAAATGAATTTTTCACCGGCAAATGGGCGCGCCTGGGTGATCAGATCGTCAACCCGATTGGTTGTGGTGATTGCCATGACAGCAAAACCGCTAATCTGACTATTACCAGACCACACCTGAAAAGGGCCCTGGAGGCCAGCGGCACCAAACTCGACGAGATCACCCATCAGGATATGCGGACTCTGGTGTGTGCTCAGTGCCATGTCGAGTATTATTTCAAGAAGACCGAATATAAAGACAAAGCTGGTAAAGATCAGGTTGCTGCGGTTGTTACACTGCCATGGGCGAAAGGGTTCAGCGCGGAACAGATGCAAAGCTATTATGATGAATATGGTTTTAGTGATTGGACCCATAAAATCAGTAAGGCTCCCATGTTGAAAGCGCAGCACCCTGGTTACGAATTGTACAAAACAGGTATTCACGCACAACGGGGCGTTTCCTGTGCCGATTGTCATATGCCGTATGTTAGGGAAGGCGCAGTCAAATATTCAGATCACCATATCGCCAATCCTCTGGATAATATTGCCAACACCTGCCTGACTTGTCATCGTGAGAGCGAACAAGAATTCAAAGCGAATGTGCAGCGGAAGTTTGAGCGCAAAGAGCAGTTGATGGAACTTGCCATGGACAACCTCGGTAAGGCGCATCTTGCAGCTGGACGTGCCTGGGAGGCAGGAGCCAGCGAGACCGAAATGGCCGATGTGTTGCAGCTTATCCGCTCGGGCCAGTGGATGTGGGATTATGCCATCGCCAGCCATGGCTCTTTCTACCATGCACCTGAGGAAACCTTACGGGTCCTCAGTGTAGCCAATGACAAGGCCCAGCAAGCCCGGGTCAAGCTTGTTGCCGTCCTGGCCAAGCACAATGTCTTTGATTATGTAGCGCCTGATTTTTCAACCAAAGAGAAAGCGCAGAAAATCGCCGGAGTTTCTTTGCAGACGCTGGTAGACGAAAAGCTGGAATTCAAGAAGACACTGCTCCAGGAGTGGAATCAAAAAGCGGTGGCTGAGGGTCGCTTAAATATGGAACCCCGCAAGGGGATGAGTGATAACTCCTCGTATTCAAAATAATTCTTTATATTTTGTGTAGTGTAGAGCTCTGGCGGTTGTTTACCTCCCGCCAGAGCTCTTCTTTTATAAGATGTCATATCCATATTTTCATTGCTCATCAACATGATACGGGCTGCTACAGCCTGACTCTCCTGCCCGAAGGTATGAAGTCACTGATCTGAATTTGGTTTGAGTTGAAGAACGAGCTCTCTTTGACGCTGAAACCTCCCGGGTGTTTTACCTCGGGGCGTAAAAAGGGTCTGTTACGAGAATTCAATGGCCCTTCTGATCAATTGAAAAACTGTGTGTAACAACAGTTTGGCGGGTGGCAAGCGACAAGGGATATGGTATAGTCAGTCATTTTCCATATCCCTTATTACTCTTTGGAGCATACCGCCGTAATGTCCATATTATCGTCTCTTTTCCTTGCCATCCCATGTTTATTACCGGTCGGTTGGCGAGTCTTCAATCATGTTTTTACCCAACCGGCAGGACTCCTTTCGGATTTGGGTCTCGCCTTGATCCTCTACGCAATACTATTGCGCAGCCCTCGCTGGCTAAAAATAATTCTGCTGATATTCTGGGCGCTTACCCAGGTAATGTCGCAGGAACTGATGGCAGCCATGCAGCGTTTACCTTCCTGGCAGGATTTGCAATATCTGTTAGATCCGACTTTTGTGAAAAACACCACGGCCGGTTTTCATCTTGCTCATCCAGGGTTTGCGCTGTTTTTTCTTCTGTCGACGGTTGCGGCCATACTGGTTCCACCTATTCGTCCCGGTTGGGGCAGGGTAATGAGCGGCCTGCTCGCCGGCCTTCTCCTGCTTGGTCTGCATTCTCCTGTCAGTAGGGCACTGAGCAACCAGAGCGTAGCCGCTCGCTACAATCCACTTCATTGGTTTGTTACTGATGCGTCCTCTAAACTGTTTTCCGCCGAAATGAAAGGGCTCAGCGTTGCCGATCTGCCGCAAAGTCTGAGAACACTTGATCTGGACGGGAAAAAGTTGTTGTCAAAAGGTCGGGCGAAAAATGTTCTTATTGTCATTCTTGAAGGTGTTCCCGGCATCGCATTTTCTGACATTCGCCGAGAGATGCATGTTGCTGATAAACCGTTCCAGATGGACAAACTTGCCAAGAGCACCGTGGATGCAATGCTGGTGCCGGATTTTGTCGATCATAGCCATCAAACCATTCGTGGGTTGTATGCTATACATTGCGGTGATTTCAGCAAGTTTTCCTATGAGATGCCCAAAGTGATGGAGTTGCAGAACAATCCGGACCGCGCCGCCGAATGCCTGCCTGCGCAAATGAGCCGACAGGGATGGCAGAGCCATTATCTGCAGGGAGCAGGTCTGCAGTTTATGAATAAGGAGAGGGCCATGCCGACCATGGGTTTTCAGCATGTCCATGGTGTTGAGTGGTTTACCGAGAGGACCGAGACCGATTTTATCTGGGGAACGACAGATGGCGATTTTTTTAAAGGGGCAAAAAAATACATTGGTGAACTGCAGGCTGCGAAGCAGCCGTGGCTGTTGTCCCTTCTGACTGTTGCCACCCATCAGCCTTTTTCTGCAACGGAAGAGCAGGCAAAAAAATACGGCTCACGGCAAGATGCCACGATGGCTCTTCTCGATGAGGCTGTCTCTACCTTTATCGATGGACTGCGGCAGGATGGTGTGCTGAAAGACACCCTGGTGATTATTACCTCCGACGAATCCCATGGCTCAGAGGGTTCTGACTGGTACAGCAGCTGGGGGCTTGGCATCGTTCTGACACCGGAGGATGAGCTCCTGCCACGAATCAAGAAGGGTACCTACGGATTGGTGGATATAGAAGCTTCGGTGCTTGACTATTTTAACCTGCCGATGCCGCCATCTATTATTGGCAGGAGTATATTTCGAGACTATAGCAGCTCGCGGGATATGGTTTCCTATACCAGTAGTAAATTGCGCTGGCAGACAGCAGATAATTTTCTTTATGAATGCGGCAAAGATAATAGTTGCCGAAAAATGAAAGGCCAGAATATTATCGGGAACCGACCGGAAGCATATGAACAGGACACTGAAAACAGTGCCGGCCGCCTTTTCGGTCTGGCGACAGTACTGGATCATAAACTTTCGGACCGAAAACAAAAGCAGGTACTCGAATTCGCCAGTGGTGAGATCAGGAAATTGCCAGAAAAATTAAAAAATGAATGGACAGATAACCTGACAGGGGCTCAATATCTCGATTTTCCGGCAGAATCCAAAATCCATGTAGATATCCGCCTGAAAGTTTTGCAGGCGCCGCCGGAGGGGATTCAGATGAAACTTACCCTCCGCCAGTTTGAGAAAGAGGTGGGCGATATCGAACATCCTCCGTTTCCGCTGCTGCATGCAGGTGAAGAGGGCAATATTCAGTTTGATTTTAAGAACTCCAAAGCCAGACAGGCGTTTTCCTTTCATCTGGTAGGGGAAGGCCGCAATGCCTCAATCCAGCTGGAAAAATTTGCCGTGACCATAGATCGTGGAAAAGGTTGAGTCTGCACTGTATATCTGATGGCGTACCAACGAATGGAAACTCATACACCAAGAGCAGACAGCCTGCAGGAATCTGTGATTTTTAAAGAACTCACCTGTGGTCAGTTGGCAGATCTCTTGCAACAAGGCAAAAGCCTAAAACTTCAAGCTAAAAGTGTTCTCTTTAATCAAGGTGATCCAGCTAATAGCTGTTTTTTGGTACATCATGGGCGCCTGAAGTTGAGCAAATTTAATGCGCAGGGCAAAGAAATAATTCTCCGATATATCGGTGCCGGGGAATTAACTGCGGCAACGGCTATTTTCAAGGCAGGCGTGTATCCGGTTACAGCCGAATCTACTGAGGAAACCAGCGTTACCGGCTGGGATAAAACGACAATGCTGGCGTTGATGCGCCAATATTCGGATATTGCCATTAATTTACTGGATATCGTTATAGAGCGCATGGACGATATGCAGCACCGTTACCTGGAACTTTGCACTGAGCAAGTGGAGCAACGTATTGCCCGTTCCCTGCTACGGCTCATGCGACAGGTAGGTCAAAAGACCCCGGAAGGAATACGTATCGACCTCGCTTTAAGTCGACAGAATATTGCCGACTATTCGGGGACTACCATATATACGGTAAGCCGCACGCTCAGTGCCTGGGAAAAAAAGGACTGGATTCAATCAAAACGTGAGCACATCGTTATTACCAAGCCGCATGCTCTATTGCAATTCACTGAGATTGGCTGAGTGGCAGTTCTGTTCGCTGCTTATTTTTTTAAAAACATACTGTCTTTGCGCTAGAACAAAGACAGTATGTGCAAAAAAGACTATTTTTTTGTGTTTATTTCAGGTTGTCTGAATATTTGTACCCTTGACCTGATCGAAACTCTACCTAAGAATGACGGGTTCGTCTTGTCAGCTCTTTGTGTTTCCATCCCCACTCCATTGATTTCTGAGGAGATCCATGAAGAAGATTTTTGTTTTGCTATTCTGTGGGATTATTTTAGGTCTTGTTTTGTCATTGGCGACTGCCGAAATGATCGAACGTACTTCCGGGCCTGAATTCTGCTCCTCGTGTCACTCCATGAAAGGGGTTGCACTCTCCCACGCGGAGGATGTCCATGGGGGAATGAATAAGAACGGATTCATTGTCAAATGTGCAGATTGCCATCTCCCGCATGATAATGTCTTTCATTATGTGACGGCAAAAGCCTATACCGGGGCGAAAGATGTTCTGGGGGAACTTTTCTGGGCAGATTCGTTTGACTGGATCGACAATCTGCAGCATAGAAAAGATTTCACCTATACCTCTGGTTGTGTCAAATGCCATGACTTACGGGTAATCCGTTACGAAATTCCAAAAGCTTTTCTCGCACATAAGGATTTTCTGTCAGGGAAAGTACCATCCTGTGTGCAGTGCCATGAGAATGTAGGCCATAAGAATATAAAAGATTTTCTGGTTAAACAAATCTAGGGAGAGGAAGAATGAGACGATTACTGCTGCTGGTGTTGGCCCTTACTGTCGGGTCCATGTCATCTGCCTTTGCATTGGACAGTACGGTAAGGACCTTAAAGGTTGAGCGCGGATTAACGCCTGAGGGGAAGAAGTGTATTGAGTGTCATGCGGAAAAACAGCCAGGTATTGTTGCTGACTGGAAAAACAGTCGCCATGGACATGTCAATGTTTCCTGCATCGATTGTCATGGCGTCGAAAAGGGATACGAAATGGCTTCCCAGAATTGTCCCGGCGTAAGGGGAACCGAGACCTATATATCTGTTGTCGTTACTCCGAAAACCTGCGGCAGATGTCATTCGGCCGAAGTTGATCAATTTAGTAAAAGTGGTCATGCCCGTGCCAGCATTCAGTTCCATTCCCCTGATGGATTAAACTTCAAGAGTATGACGGCGTTGATGGCCAAACATGAAGGCCAGGGTATTGAAAAATATAAAGATGCCGCAGATATGGCAGGTTGTATGCAATGTCATGGATCGGATGTCAAAGTTGATGCCGATGGTAGGCCACTTAAGGAAACATGGCCGGCAGCCGGGATCGGCACCACCTATCCCGATGGTTCGGTAGGCAACTGCGTCGTCTGCCATACACGACACCGTTTTAATATCGCCGAGGCAAGAAAACCAGCCGCCTGCGCTTCCTGCCATCTTGGTCCAGATCACCCCGATATCGAGATCTTCAATAACAGCAAACACGGACATATCTATAACGCAGAAGCAAGCGAATGGAATTTTTCCAGTGCTCCTGATGCCTGGGAACCCGGTGACTTTCGGGCTCCTACCTGTGCTGTATGCCATATGAGTGGTATCGGCGCTCTGCAGACGACGCATAATATCTCCGAGAGGCTCAAATGGAATCTCTGGTTACCTGAATCCGCAGTTCGGAACTCGCCCGATCCACTGAGTCCGCTGACTGGTGAAGGGATTGCAGGCAGAGAGAAAATGAAGACAGTCTGCAGTAATTGCCACAGCCCGCTGCATACGAATAATTTCTTTGAGTCAGTAGATTTAAATATTGATCTATACAATGAAGGCTACTGGAAACCGGCTCTGGCTCTGCAAAAAGAACTTGCCGATAAAAAGCTGCTGAAAGAGAATCCCTGGGATGATGAATTCCAGAAGGTTATTTACCATCTGTGGCATCATGAGGGGAGACGGATGCGGCAGGGCGCAGCAATGGGTGGTCCTGACTACGCCCATTGGCATGGTGTCTTTGAACTCCAGCAGGATCTATATAAATTAAAGAGTATTGCTGAGAACCGCATTAAAAACGGTAAAATAGAAGAATAACTCTAAAACCGGCTACCTCTCCTGTGAAGGGATGGATATTAGTGAAGGTACTAAATCCATCCCTTCTGTATTTCTATCGTTCAACTATTCTGATTGTCCAGCACTCCCCTTACTTCTGTTGAAAGCTCTTTTCTGGAAAAAAAATTCTGGATACAGTACAGTTTTACTGCCAGATTTCAAGATGGATAATAGTAATTGTCTAACCCCGCCAAAAAGCTTTGCGGGATTCTTTTTAATCCCCCTAGAGGGTACTCTGTTCAGAACCCCCTTGAGCGGTAGAAGTTCCTTTCCGAAATAATTTTCTTAAAAAAACACTAGAAAATTATTTCTAAGTCACTAATAGAGAAGAAGGAGAGTACGAGATGATCCATGTTATTGCCTCAATACATATTAAAGATGGTCGAGTGGCAGAGTTTCTTGAGATATTTAAAGCAAATATCCCCGAGGTTCAAAGAGAAAAAGGCTGTATTGAATATGAACCGACTCTTGACCTCCCTACTGGCTTGCCTCCGCAGGAGTTGCATGGCAATGTGGTAACGATTGTTGAAAAATGGATGAGTCTTGAAGATTTACGGACGCATTTGGCGGCACCGCATATGCTTACCTACCAGAAAAATGTCAAGGATCTTGTTGAAAAGGTGGTACTGAAGGTGTTGGAAAAAGCCTGAGGTTGGCTGGCATGAAAATATGGGTAGACGCCGATGCTTGTCCTGTGACGATTAAGGACATTTTATTCAAAGCCGCTCAGCGGACCGGAGTCCAGCTGACGCTTGTCGCGAATCGGCCGATGCGTATCCCGTCGTTGCGCTGCATACATTTTATCCAGGTTGCATCTGGTCCGGATGTTGCGGATAATGAGATTGTTGCAAGGCTTGATGCTGGTGATCTGGTTATTACCGCTGATATTCCGCTGGCGGCAAATGTGCTTGAAAAGGGCGGTGCTGCCTTGGATCCGCGTGGAGAACTCTATTCAATCGATACGATTAAATCGCGTTTGAGTGTAAGGGATTTTATGGATAGCCTGCGGGCCAGCGGTATAGAAACCGGGGGGCCACCTGTTTTGAATCAAGCTGACCGGCAAAAATTTGCCAATCAGCTTGATACTTTTCTTACGAGAAATTTACCGAAGGGATAGCATTTGATCAGAAACTTTTAACTTCGGATTTGGTCAAGGTGCTATATGCCGCACCACAATCACTTTTTGCTGCTGTAATCGGAATGACCTGGCGGTGATTGCAGAGCACGGTCTTTATCCTGCTATCGGCTAGGAATATAGGCGTATCATCCTCAAGAGGATGACCTTTTACGTCGACCACAGCATCAACCCAGGGGTGAGTGCAGAGAGATTGTGGCGTTACTATTTGTCCACATTCGCCCAAATTCAGCCAGCCGCGAAATCTGCCGTCGTTGCCCTGTAGTCGGAGTCCGGTTCCGGCCAGTGCGCCAATTATTCCGTCTCCAGTTCCACCGTGTTCCGACAGGTGAATCCCGGTTTTACGGGCCAAATTGTAGGCTTCCTGTTTACTGAGGACAGTTTTTTTTGCCCTGACTCCAAAGGCTGTAAGCGCATCCTGGTCAAGAAATGTATCGGCAACGGCTACACAAAGGCCTGGGTCGGAGCCCGGTGCCGAGGCGTTGCGCAGGAAATTTCCGGAAAATTCGATAATGTCATTGAGCCGATTGTCGAGTGAGGTTGCCGAAAAACACATGGCACTGTTGTGTGATGTGTAGGGAATGGCGGCATCGACAAAAAGCTGATGTCTGGTAATATTCGAACAGTGCGAGGTAAGTCCCTCTTCCTGGAGTTTACCGGATAAAATTTCCGCGAGTTGCCCGGAACCTATGCTCTCAAGGTTATCGGTATCGTCGATAGTGAGGTAAAGCTGCAATTTTAACGCTCCTTTAATTGACAATTAGTACAGCTACAGTGTGGGACACACAATAAAGCTTTTGTCGCTGATGCTGTCAAGCATGTATTCTGAGATTCCGTTTAAGGAGAAAAAAATAACCATAAATAACCAATAATACCATGTCTATGATGCTCGGTGCATGTGTCTGTCAGTCTCCCTCTACTTGCCATCCTGAATGAGAGAGCATATTGTACAAGGCAATGCCGGTTGTAGCAGTGGGTAATGACCGGTTTTCTAGAAAGAGATAAATACTCTATTTGAGGATACAGAATATGACTGGACAGATATTTTATCGTGAACGAACAAAATCAAAAGAGGGATCGCGTTCTCCTCGCTTTCGAGTGATTGCCGTTAGTGGTATTGACCTCAAGGTATATGGGACGCATTTGAGAAAAAAGGAACTGGAACAAATCGCCAAGGCAAGCGGTTCCGAATTGATCGCTCTAGAACGTGACAAAAACGCAAAAAAATAAACCGATTAACTTATAATTATTCATTATCAAAGGGGAAAACATGGCACTGGTCCGGGAAAAGGATGGCAAGCGGTTGCATGTCAAGAGCGCCCTCATGGGAGAGAGTCTCGTCAGTAAAGAATTTATTGATAATCTCGATATTGCGCCTCAGGAACGATTATATCCTGATGTCAAAGTGCTGAAAATCGGCGGTCAGTCCATTTGTGACCGGGGGGTCAAGGCCTTGCCGGGTGTTTTGAAAGAAATCGTTGCCAACAGGCCAACTCACAAAATGCTGCTCACCACCGGTGGCGGTACCCGGAGCCGGCATATATATACCATTGGCCTGGAGATGGGGATGCCCACCGGTGTCATTGCCAAATTCGGCAGCATGGTTTCCGAACAGAATGCTCTGATGATAGCCACCCTGCTATCTCCCTGGGGTGGGGTGAAAATCTCTCATGATGATATCGTCAAACTGCCAACCTATTTTGCCGAAAGGATCATTCCGGTTATGCACGGTATGCCACCCTATGACTATTTTGCCATTAAGCCGAAGGTGGGCAGAATTCCGATCCATCGTACCGATGTCGGCCTTGTCATCCTTGCTGATTTAATCGGTTCCAGAACGGTGGTCTTTGTGAAAGACGAAAATGGTCTGTACACCGAGGACCCAAAGAAAAATCCAGATGCCCGATTTATCTCCGAAATCGGCGCACAGGATCTGCTGGACAGCGACCAGGATGACTTGGTAATCGAGCGGCCCTGTCTGGAAATAATTCAGAACAGCGAGGTGCTGGACAAAGTCCAGATCATCAACGGCATGATTCCCGGCAATATCACCAAGGCACTCAACGGGGAACATGTAGGTACGTTTATTTATAAACAGTGATGGCGTTACAAAAACGCTTCATCTGCTTCATCGTCCCTCAAGAGACTTTCCATTAAGCGTTCAATTTTCTATCATTACAACGTAGTTTCGTGCACTGTAATGATAGAAAAAATCATCGCGCCGCACACAAGAAGCTTCTCAGGATTTGGCGTTTATCTACTTACCTCTTCCCGATTTCTGATTTTTACGAGTTTATCAAAGGTGTGAAGTGTTGGAGGTGCGGGATTATTTTTTCTGTCCGTTTTGGGAAAGAAACTCCGTCATGCGTATTCGATACTCGACTATATCTTTGCGTAGGGAAGAGAGGTTGGCCATTTTCTCGTCAACTTTTGCAATATGGTTGTCGAGAATCTCGATTAGTTTCGGGGTTATTTTATTGAAGTTCTTCGCATGAATATCAAAAATTTCCGAAAGCTGTTCTATTTCTTTTAAAGATATTCCCATCGTTTTCAGTTTTAGAATAAATTTGAGGCGGAGAATGTCCTCGGTGTTATAGGTGCGTGTGCTGCCACCTAGACGTTCATTCTTGCCCATCAAGCCTATTTCTTCGTAGTATCGAATGGTCCGTGTGGTAATACCTAGGCTTTTGGCCAATTCGCCGATTTGAACCAGCCTGGACTCTTGAGTACTCATTATATCATCCTTTATTGTAAAACCGCGCTTAAGGCTGTTCGTACTCTTGGACGGCAGCATATCTTGGTTAATTCTGCGGTCCTTTTTCAAAAAAATATATGCTCTATTTTGTATCGGAATAAAGGAAAGAACCTTTACCTTTACGTAATATGTTTTGAGCAATCTAGCACGCTGGTCAATGCTCTGTCAAATGAAAAAAACAACATAGCAAAGCTCTTCTGTGGGGTTGCAAACGATTTGTAAAGCCATTGAAATTTCTTGACCTTTACGTAAGATTTATTTATAAGGGAGGAATGAAAATATTTCTGGAGGTGTGCACCTGCAAGCGCTCTTTCACGATAAAAAGTAGTAACCGTAACTGGAGATAACTATGGAATTTACCCGAGAAATTTACTGGAATGTCGGTCATAGCGCAGGGACTTTGGTCCCCATGTACCTCTTTGCGTTTGCGGCGATTGGACTGCTGGTCAAAGGATTTCTGCGACGAGTCGAGATATATAAACAGGGTTTACCCCTGAACAGGACCGACCAGAAAGGCCGACGAATATGGCATATGCTGGAAAATGTCCTGTTGCAGAAAAAGGTGGCCAGGGTCCGCTGGCCAGGTCTTCTGCATGGGTTGTTCTTCTGGGGCTTTGGACTGCTCTTTATCGGCACGACCCTCATCGTCATTCAAGCCGATTTTACCGACCTGTTCTTTGATGTCAAATTCTTGAAAGGCACTTTCTACTTATTGTTCTCCATCATCCTCGATGTCGCCGGAGTCGTGTGCATTTTTATGCTGTGCGGTCTTCTGGTGCGGCGGTATTTTTTTGCTCCGGAAGGATTGGAGACCAAACAGGACGATGCAATAATGCATGGGTTGCTGCTAATCATTCTCCTCACCGGTTTTCTGATCGAAGGTGCGCGAATAGCGGTAACCGAACTCGGTACGCCGCTGTCATACTGGTCGCCGATGGGGCTGTTGCTGGCACATGGGATTTCCGGCATGAGCGAGGGTGGGCTGCGAGCCCTGCACAAAGTGACCTGGTGGCTGCATCTTTTGTTGGTCATGAGTTTCTTTATTTTGATCCCATTGACTAAATTCCGGCATATCTTTACCACCAGCAGTAATTATTTTTTTCATGATCTCGGGCCAAAGGGCAAACTGATTAACCTGGACCTGGAAAATGAGGATGCTGAGACCTTCGGGGCAACCAGTTTGAAGGAAATGACCTGGAAAGATATTTTCGATGCTGATGCTTGTACCCTGTGTATGCGCTGTCAGGATCGATGCCCGGCGTTTAATACCGGCAAACCGCTCTCACCCATGAAAGTTGTCAATCAATTGGGTGAGATTGCCTTTAACGATCCTGAGGCAAACCTAATCGATACCTTCAGTAGAGATGTCCTCTGGGCCTGTACCACCTGTCGGGCCTGTCAGGAGATTTGTCCGGCGGCTATAGAACATGTCCGGAAAATAATCGACTGCCGCCGAGCCATGGTCCTTATGGAAGGCGAGTTCCCCGGCGAAGAGGTTATGACCGCGATGGAGGCAACCGAAGTAAACGGCAATCCGCTTGGCATCGGTTATGCCGAGCGAGGTGACTGGGCGGAGTCGCTGGGCATCAAATCGCTGGCCGAGGATGCCGAGGTCGATATCCTTTATTTTGTTGGATGCTATGGTTCTTTTGACAAACGAAATATTGCTGTTGCCAAGAGCTTTATAAAACTCTGCCAGGCTGCCGGGGTGAAAGTCGGGATTCTTGGTAAGGAAGAGAAATGCTGCGGGGAGCCCATGCGTAAGATGGGCAACGAATATTTGTACCAGAGTCTCGCTGTCGAAAATATTGAGGTGATAAAATCGTATGGCGTTAAAAAAATAGTCACCACCTGCCCGCATTGTTTCAACACCCTCGAAAAAGACTACCGCGATTTGGGTCTTGAAGTCGAGGTGGAAACCTATGTCATCTTCCTGGAGAAACTTCTTGCTTCCGGCAAGTTGCGCATTGACGCAAAAGAGCTTTCCTGCACCTACCATGATTCCTGTTATCTTGGTCGTCATAACGATATCTATGCTGCGCCGAGAACACTTATTGCTGCTGCAGGCGGCAAGCTGGTGGAGATGGAGAAAAACAAAGCGGAGGCCTTCTGCTGCAGTGCCGGCGGAGGCCGGATTCTTGCTGAAGAGAAAATAGGCGAACGGATAAATATTAAACGGGTCAAGATGGCCGCTGCGACTGGCGCACAGACATTGATTTCCAATTGCCCGTTCTGTCTGACTATGTTTGAAGATGGAGTGAAGGGTGCCGAAGTAGAAGAGTCGCTGCGCCCAAAAGATATTGCCGAGATCCTTGCCGAAAGGATTAGCTGATTAACGTCAAGCTAAACTAAACAAAGCTAAACTAAGTAAAACAACCCCGATAATTGCAAAACAAGTGTAACTATTCAGGTAGGTGCTGAAAACCTGATAATACCACGGAATCTAACTGTTCAGCAGTGTTCCAGGTGTGCACAAGCAGGTCGATCAGCTATACACTTGTATGCTGGGCGGACTGATCGTGCACAGATGGGGTGCTGCTGAATAGTTACAAACAAGTTGGGATTCTTTTTCATACCCTCTTAAGGAGGCAAGGATCCCAGCACAGCACGGGGATAAGTTCCTTAACGAAAATCTTTTCCCAAAAGCGGGAAAAGATTTTCTAAGTCACTAAACTGGAGGAGAAACTATGAAAATTCTGGTTTGTATAAAACAGGTTCCTGATATGGAATCTAAATTCAAGGTCGATGCCGGTGGTACCTGGTATGCGAAAACCGATCTTGCCTGGCGCATGAATGAATACGATGAATACGCCGTTGAGCAGGCGGTGCAGTTGAAAGAGCAGGAAAAAGACGCCGATTTGACCGTGTTGTGCATCGGTTCCGAGAAGGTCAAGGAGACCATGAAAAAAGCGCTGGCGATGGGCTGTGACCGAGGTGCCCATATTGCCGACGAGGAGGCCGATCAAAAAGAACCATATCAAATTGCCGGAATCATTGCTGAATACGCCAAAGATAAAAAATTCGATATGATCTTCACCGGCATGCAGTCTCAGGATCGCGGCAGCGGCCAGGTGGGCATTTTAGTCGCCGAGATGCTCGGTATGCCGGGTGTTACAACCGTTGTTCGTTTCGCCTATAAAGAGGGTGTCATAGAAGGCAAGCGTGAACTCGAAGGCGGGGTCAAGGCCTGTGTTAACATGGCGGCGCCTGCAGTTATTACCTGTCAACTGGGGTTGAATACGCCGCGGTATCCCACCCTGCCAAATATCATGAAGGCCAAGAAGAAAGAACTGCTGTCCATTCCAGTGGCTGATGTGCTCAAGGTCGAATCTCGCCAGGAAACCGCCAAAATGTACTTCCCCGAAAAGAAAGGTGGCGGGCTGGTTCTTGAAGGAGATACTGCAGCTCTGGTTGATCAGTTGATCAAGATATTAAAAGAAAAAACTGCTGTTCTGGGATAGGAGAGGTGACGACGATGAAAGTATTGCTAATTGCTGAAAGTCGAGAAGGAAAATTGCTTGGCAGTTGTTATGAGTTGATGGCGTTTGCTGAGAAAATGTCTGCTGAGAGTGCCATGTTTCTGGTCGGCAGTGAGAGCGTATTGCCTCAATATGGCGGAAAACTCTATCTTGCCGATGCTTCTTCTGCAGGGGAATATAACCCGGATGGACATAAACAATTGATTCTGGATGTGGTTGCCAAAGAGCAACCGGATATGGTGGTGTTCTCCCATTCTTCCTATGGCTGGGATCTCGCTCCGCGGGTCGCTTTTGCATTGAAGGCGGCGCAGATTTCTGAGGTGGTTGATGTAGCGGGTGACACGATGGTTGTGCCGGTCTGTAATTCCAAACTGCGGCGTGATGTTGCCCCGAAGACCGCCAAAACGGTGGTGACCCTGCAGGCCGGGGCCTTCGGTCTCACTGAGGTGCCGAGTGCTGCGCCGACAGTCGAAAAGGTAACCGGCGAACCTGCTGGAAAAATTACGTTTACCGGTTATGAGCAGGCGGAGAGCGGTGGTGTTGACCTGGGTAAAGCGAAAATTATTGTCAGCGCAGGTCGGGGTATCGGCAAGCCGGAAAATGTGGCGATGATCGCTGATCTGGCCAAGGCCTTGGGTGGAGAATACGGTGCCAGTCGGCCGGTGGTAGATTCTGAATGGGTTGAGCATAATCGGCAGGTTGGCACGACGGGCCAGACCGTAGCCCCAAAACTGTATGTTGCCTGTGGTATCTCGGGAGCAATCCAGCATCTTGCAGGGATGAAGAAGTCGGAATTTATCGTCGCGGTCAATACCGATAAAGATGCACCTATCGGCGATGTCGCTGATGTTTTGGTCGTCGCAGATCTAAAGCAGTTTGTGCCCGCTCTTACAGCGAAGATTCTGGCTCTGTAAGCAAAGGGAGAGGGATATACTGGACACACTTTTTAGCAAACTGCCGGAGAGTTTTGTTGCTGAAACTTTTTCAAAGCCGACTGCTTCTGCAAAACCAGTCCGGATTTTTTCTTAAAGATCTGGCAGGAAAAGTATCGCCCGGGCATGAAAGATTCCATGGCGGGAACTATCAAGTCTAATAATCCTAGCGCTCTTCAGCTGTTTTTACGCTGTTTTGGCAAAGATGGTGGATGATTAACAATCAGGGGTGGATGTTATGGAATATTTGACAGAAATAAAGGTGCGGGGCTACCATGCCGATTTTTACGGTCATGTGAATAATGCCAGATATCTGGAGTTTTTTGAGGAAGACCGTTGGGCGCATCTGGAATCGAAAATCGATCTTAAAAAATGGGCAAAGCAGGGCATTATCTTTCTGGTGGTCAATATCAATGTCAATTATCGCCTGGCCGTACCGGTTGGTGAGACGCTGATCGTGACCACCAATGTCGAAAAGATCGGCAACAGAAGTGTCGTTCTCGATCAGAAAATAATGCTTAAAGAATCAAGGAAAGTGGCCGCCGATGCCCTTATTACTTTTGTTATAACCGACAAAACTGGCAGAGCGGTAGCCATGGATGGTGAGATGCTGCAGGAAATTGAAAAACTGCGCACAATACAGTCAGTATAATTTATGATTAATATTCGTTGCGGTTATATGTCGCAAACGATAATATGTGTACGGATAACCTTTTGTCGGCAGATTGACTTGAACGTAAAGGGAGATTTAGTGAGTGCGAGGGGGTGCCGTTTATTCTGCTGGGATTCTCGCGGGTAGACGGAAATGAGAGTCTGTCGCAAGTATTGACAGACTTGGGTAATTTCAAGAGCGAGGGGAGAGAAGTATGAAAAAAAAGATTTCTGTTTTGGCCCTGGTATCAATGTTTGCTGCGAGCTCTGCAATGGCTTCCGGATGGCGCATCCCGGAGCAGTCGGTTGATTCAACAGCAAAGGCCGGGGCCAACATCGCTTCGTCGACCAGGGCCGATACCGCCTATTTTAACCCCGCCAATATGGTCTGGATGTCCGATACCTGGCATCTGGAAGCTGATGCGACATACATTTATCTTACTGAAATTGATTATGCGGATTCTCGCAGTGCCACCTTGAGTGGTAATTCTGACGGGGAACACTTTTTTGTACCCACCGGTTTTGTCGTTACCCCCTCTGTTGGTGACGCTCGTTTCGGCCTTGCCATTACTGCACCGGGAGGTTTGTCGAAACAGTGGAACGATCCATATCCGAAATCTTTTTCCGAAGAATTTTCCCTCAAGGTAATAGAAGTAAATCCAACGGTAGCGTATAGTTTTGGCGACATGATATCGGTCGCCGCCGGTCCACGATTTATCTATTCCTCGGCGACGGTAACGAGTAATGGTAGCGATACTCCCTTTTTTCCTGATATTTCACGGGATGTAGACGGAGACACAACGGAGTGGGGCTGGAATGTTGCTGTTGCCGTCAAACCAGTGGAGAAACTGAATATTTCTGCGACCTATCGATCCCATGTCGATCTTGATTTCGAAGACGATATGGCATTGAGCTTTGGGCCCGTAAATCGTATTTTCGATGCCAATGTCTCCGTACCCCTGCCAGCGGTCCTGGCCTTCTCGGTTGCCTACGATGTCTTGGACAACCTCAACGTGGAGTTGACCTGGGATAGGACTTTCTGGTCCGAATATGAAAACCTCGATTTTAATTATTCGCCGGCTATTCCGGGAAATCCCTTCGAAGCACCTGTGGATAAATATTGGGACGATACCAATGCCTTTCGTATCGGTCTGACGTACGCGCTTACAGATTACCTGACACTAATGGGCGGTTTTGCCTACGATGAAAATCCGGTCCCGACCGAGAATATAAGTTTTGAGCTGCCTGATTCCGACGCCTGGATCTATTCCCTGGGGGCGCAGTATGCAGTAAGCGACAACATGGATGTCGGTATAGCCGCACTCTATGATTATAAAGAGTCGCGAACGGCCAAAGATGCAAAAGGTTTTATTGACGGTGAATTTACCGATGCTGCGGCGTTTCTTCTTACTGTTGGTATGAATTACCGTTTTTAAGAGAGTGGTTGTAAGCTAACGTGAACCCCTTGTTGCGTGGACGTCAAGAAGGGGTTTTGTTGTTTAGTGACTTAGAAATAATCTTTTTGTGTTTTTTACAAAAAGGTTATTTCGTGAAGGAACTTATACCCGTTAAGCGAGTATTAAAGAGAATCCCGGCTTTCTTATTGGTTACCAGGGTTCAGAGCCAACTATAATCCACGGAGATATTCCGGCTTCAGATTGACTTTACCTTGTAGGGCTTTTGCAATCAGGTCAAGGGTTGCCGCTTTATCCTGGGGTAATTTGGCCTTAATCGGCAGATAGTTTGAAGCATGGTTGGCATGGAAATAGCCATCTGTAAGTTCGGTATTGGCCAGCATGATGGCAAGTTCTTCAAGCATCTCGTGTGGCGATGGCAGGAGGAAATTTCCTCTGTCGGCTGCATCGAAAAGAGGGGTGCCGGGCGTGAGCATCAGGCTCAGGGCGCCAACATATTCTGGATCGATTGCACTGAGTACGCGGCCGGTCTCCCGGGCATGGATATGGGAACGCTCTTTCCCGGCAATGCCGAGCAGGACGGTGATGGACAGTTTTATCCCTGCGGCGCGGACCTTCTTGCCCATATCGATCATTCGCGCGGCATCTGCACCCTTGTTTATCTTGTCCAGGGTGACATCGTCGCCGGATTCCAGTCCCATATAGGCGATTTGCAGCCCGTTGTCACGAAGCTCCCGGAGTTCCTCCGGGCTCTTGCGCCTGATGCTTTTGGTATTGGCATAGGTGCCGATTCTGTTTACCCAGGGCAATTTGGTGCGGATGGCGGACAGGATGTTTATAAGCCGATCCTGAGAAATAATGAGAGCGTCTCCGTCACAGAGAAAGAGTCTGTTCTGACGCCTGCAGTGGGTGGCGGCAAAATCGATATCCGCCATGATGGTCCGGTCGTCCTTTATGGAAAATCGGCTTTCTTTATACATACCGCAGAAGGTGCATTTGTTGTGGGAACAGCCGGTGGTAATCTGTAATAAAATGGAGTTCGCCTCACTCGGTGGGCGGAAGATATTTCCTTGATAATGCATAGTCTGATTGTGGATGGTGGTTGATAAGATACGACCCAACAGAAAATTCCAAACAGTAACAATACTCAATAACGGGTTACTTTGACAATGATAGATTCGCATTCGCTGTATCCGCATCTGTTGCAGCCCCTCGATCTGGGGTTTATGACCTTGAAAAACCGAGTCCTGATGGGGTCCATGCATACCGGTCTCGAGGAAGAAAAAGACGGTTTTCTCCGTATGGCCGCCTACTATGCTGCTCGTGCGGCAGGAGGAGTCGGCTTGATTGTCACCGGTGGGGTGGCGCCAAACAGGGCTGGGTGGGTTGCGCCCTTTTCTCTTCGTCTGGCCAGTCGATCGCAGGTGAAAGACCATAGGATTATAACCGATGCAGTCCATGGGGCAGACGGCCGAATCTGCCTGCAGATTCTCCATGCCGGACGATATGGGTATCATCCCCTGTGTGTGGCTCCGACATCGATTAAGGCACCGATAAACCGGTTTAAACCAAGAGAGTTGAGCCGGCGGGGAATTCGCTCGACCATCAACGATTTCGTCAAATGTGCCAGCCTTGCACAGGAAGCAGGCTACGACGGGGTCGAGATAATGGGTTCTGAAGGCTATCTCATCAATCAGTTTATCGCCCGAAAGACCAACCACCGCGAAGACGAATGGGGTGGTTGTTTTACCAATCGAATCAGATTTCCTTTAGCGATTATCAGAGAGGTGAGAAAGGCTGTCGGGGAGGATTTCATCATCATCTTCCGGTTGTCCATGCTTGATCTTGTCAAGGGTGGCTCAACCTGGGATGAGATTGTCCAGCTAGCGCAGGAGATTGAACGGGCTGGGGCGAGCATTATCAATACCGGAATAGGCTGGCACGAGGCGAGGGTACCGACTATTGCCACCATGGTTCCGAGGGCTGGTTTTGCCTGGGTGACTAAACGGTTGATGGGCGAGGTTCAGCTACCGCTGATAACAACCAATCGAATCAATATGCCCCGGGTGGCGGAGTCAGTTCTGGCTGACGGGTGCTGCGATATGGTCAGTATGGCCCGACCATTTCTTGCCGATCCCGACTGGGTGAACAAAACACAAGAAGGACGAGTAGAAGAGATCAATACCTGTATCGGCTGTAACCAGGCCTGTCTGGACCAGATTTTTGCCCGGCAGACGGCGACGTGTCTGGTAAACCCAAGAGCCTGCAATGAAACGATAAAGCCCTTTGTCAAAGCAGAACATAAAAAAAGAGTTGCTGTAGTTGGCGGTGGTCCGGCGGGTCTTGCCTGTGCCATTACGGCTGCGGCAAGAGGGCATGAGGTGACACTTTTTGAAGCAAATGGAGAGATCGGCGGTCAGTTTCGGCTGGCGAGACAGATTCCCGGCAAAGATGAATTCGAAGAGACCCTCAGATATTACCAGAATCAACTGCAGCTGCATGGCGTTGCTGTACGGCTGAACACGAAGCCGCAACCGTCAGAACTGCGTGCTTTTGATGAGATTGTGCTCAGTACCGGAGTGGTGCCGAGAAAGATTCAAATCGAGGGTGGCGAGAGGGACAACGTGTCTTTATATAATGAAGTCCTCACCGGTGAGAAACAAATTGGTAAAAGGGTCGCTGTCATCGGCGCCGGTGGTATCGGTTTTGACATGGCCACTTACCTGCTGCACGGCTCATCCGGGCCTGATAGTATTGAAAAATTTATGGCCGAATGGGGCGTTGATATGGACTACGCAGCCGATGGCGGGTTGGGAGAAGTTCAGATGGCGAAACCGGCGAGACAGATATATCTCCTCCAACGCAAAAAAACCAAGCCGGGCGCAGGCTTAGGCAAAACGACCGGCTGGATACATCGGTCGGTGCTGAAAAAAAACCATGTCAAAATGCTGAACGGAGTCGAGTATCTCGCTGTAAACGACAAAGGCCTGCTCATCCGGCATAACAATCAGGAACAATTGCTGGAAGTGGACAATGTGGTTATCTGCGCCGGTCAGCTTGCAGAGCTGGAGTTAGCCGGTGAGCTTGATATGCTGGGTATCCCCTATCACCTCATCGGTGGTGCCCTCAAAGCCGGCGAATTGGACGCGAAGCGGGCTATTGCGCAAGGGACGGAAGTGGCAGACAAGATCTAGTCAAGCTGATACGAGCTCTCAAGAGTATGCAGTGCGCCTTTTTTAGTGAGCTGGCTGCTATAGAGCTGGAAGCTTTCCACCGGAAAGTCTGGGGTCTGTAAAAAAGCGTTACCAGCCAGAACTTGGTGCAGTCGACTTATTGGGCAGTTCTTCAGCCGGGCCAGGGTTAAATGAGGAGTGAATTTTTTTTTATCTCTGGCGATGTCGATTGCAGCAAGTGTTCTTTCTATGGAGTTACGAAGTGCGACGATCTCATCCATGGGTTCAACTCCTGCCCAGAGAATACGTGGTGTACCGCGGGGTGGGAAGGTGCCTAATCCTTTTAATGCCAGTGAGAATTTCGGCAGAAGAATTCCTTTGAGGGCATCGCGAATATCAAGAAATATGCTGCCCTCCACCTCGCCTATGAATTTTAGGGTGAAATGGAGTTGGTCTGCAGGAACAGGTAGTGTATGAGGTATTGATCTGCCTATTCCCTCCACCTCCGCTCGAACAGTTTCGGGGATGTCTATGGCGATGAATAAGCGCATCATTGACACAGTGCCTCAGGTTGCCTACGTTTTCTCGGAAGTGTCTTCTTTTCAACTAAAAGTAACTACCACAGACCCGTTTGCCAATAAGGAAGAAATAATGGAGCTGAAAAAGAGCCGGACTATAATTCTCAATGAAGGAAGTGCAGAGGAAAAACGGCAGGAGATTCTGCACTATTTTCATAAGACCTTCGATATTGATGGGCAACTCTATGATCATCTGGCCGGTGATGCTGCCTTTTATCTGCGGCCTGAACCACTCAGGCACCCGCTGATTTTTTATTTCGGCCATACGGCTACTTTTTATCTCAACAAATTACATACTGCCCGGCTTATTGATCGGCGGATTAATCCTGTCTACGAGTCGATGTTCGCCATCGGGGTGGATGAGATGTCGTGGGACGATCTGGATGAACGGAACTACGACTGGCCGACGGTCGATGCGGTTCGGGCCTATCGGCAAGAAGTACGGGAATATGTGGCTCAGGTGATTGCAGAGCTGCCTCTTGCAATGCCGATCACCTGGGAAAGCCCATTCTGGGTGATCATGATGGGTATTGAGCACCAACGCATTCATTTTGAAACCTCCTCGGTCATTATCCGCCGACTGCCGATTGGTGAGGTACGCTCTCTGGACGGTTGGGACATCTGTCCGCTTCACGGAGACGCCCCGGAAAATCTGTTGCGCCTTGTGTCGGGGGGGAAGGTTATTCTCGGTAAAACAAAAGAACATCCGCTGTATGGCTGGGATAATGAGTTCGGCCATCATCAATTCGAGGTAAAAGATTTTAAAGCGGCACAATTTCTTGTCTCCAATGGAGAATTTCGCGAGTTTGTCGAAGATAACGGCTACCAGAAGGAGCGATACTGGACAGAAGAGGGGCGGAAATGGGTTACCTTCAGTAAGGTGCAGCATCCGTTATTCTGGTTGAAAGAGTCAGGCGGCTACCGACTCAGAACACTTTCCACTCATATAGATATGCCTTGGAACTGGCCGGTTGAGGTCAATTATCTGGAGGCGAAGGCTTTCTGCAACTGGCTGGCGGAGAAAAAAGGTGCACCAATCCGGCTGCCGACCGAAGATGAATGGTACCGGCTGCGTGGGCTGCACACCATACCGGATCAACCATTCTGGCCACAGGCACCGGGCAATATCAATCTGGAACACTGGGCTTCATCGTGTCCGGTTGACCACTTCCGGTTCGGAGAATTCTACGATATTATCGGCAATGTCTGGCAGTGGACGGAGACGCCTATCACCGGTTTTGACGGTTTTGAGGTGCATCCCTGTTATGATGATTTTTCCACCCCCACCTTCGATACCCAGCATAATCTTATCAAAGGAGGATCGTGGATTTCAACAGGTAACGAGGCTACCAGAGATGCCCGATATGCCTTTCGTCGCCATTTTTTCCAGCATGCGGGCTTTCGCTATGTTGAGGCAACGCAGCCATTGGAGGTTGCCCTGGCGATGTACGAGACCGATGATGTAGTTTCACAGTATTGCGAGGCCCATTATGGTCGGACATTTTTTAAGGTGAATTCTTTCGCCGCTGCATGCGCTGCCATCTGTCTGGAGCATATGCAGGGCAGACCGAAGAACAGAGCGCTTGATCTGGGATGCTCCGTGGGTCGTGCCAGCTTTGAACTGGCCAGGGAATTTTGCCTGGTCCATGGTCTTGATTTTTCCGCCAGATTCATCAGGAATGCGTATCAGATGCAGGAAAAAGGAGTCCTGCGCTATGAGTTGCCCGAAGAGGGCGAGATTGTTTCCTACCACGAGAGAAGGCTCGCTGACTTCGGTCTTGCAGAAACCGCAGCTCGGGTGGAATTTTATCAGGCCGATGCGCAGAATCTGAAGTCGCAGTTTACTAGATACGATTTGATACTCGCTGCAAATCTGCTTGACCGCTTGTCGAACCCCGCCAAATTCCTTACTACTATCCATGAACGTCTGGGCGATGGCGGCCTCCTGATCATAGCCTCCCCCTATACCTGGCTGGAAGAATTTACCCGCCGGGAAAACTGGATAGGGGGATATAGAAAGGACGGGGAACCGTATACGACTCTGGATGGCTTGCGGGATTATCTGCGGCCGCATTTTAAGATGGTAGCGGACCCGCGTGACGTAGAGTTCGTTATCCGGGAGACGAGTCGAAAATTCCAACATTCCATCAGCCAGGTGACAGTCTGGCAAAAAAAAGCATCATAAAAGAAAGCAGGGAAAAGAATATATCATGATCTGGAAAACGGTACCACGCCGCTATAAGCTCATCCTCGAATATGATGGGACCAATTTCAGCGGCTGGCAGAAACAAAATGATGCCCGAACCATCCAGGGCGATTTGCTTAAGGGTGCCGAACGGGTTTTTGGCTCGGTTGCCATGGATGTGCAGGGCTGTGGCCGCACCGATAGCGGAGTCCATGCTCTGGCATATGCCGCCCACCTTGAGGTGGCAAGTGCGCTGGAACCGGGAATTGTACTTTCGATGTTAAACGATACCCTGCCCAAAGATATTGCCGTATTGTCGGTGGAATCGGTTGATCCGCGTTTTCATGCCAGGCATACCTGTGTCGCCAGAAGTTATATCTACCAGCTGAAAAGGCGCAAGTCGGCCTTTGCTAAACGCTATAACTGGTGGATACGCGAAGAGCTTGATGTTACTGCCATGCAGAATGCTGCCGGGATACTGGTCGGAATGCACGATTTTGTTGCCTTTGCCGAAAAACAGGAGCTGAAAAAATCGACTAAAGTTCTGATTCATTTGGTGCAGCTGGTTGAAAATGAGGATGGGCTCACGCTCAGGGTGGTTGGTTCGCATTTTCTCTGGCGGATGGTGCGCCGGATGGTCGGTGTGCTGGTTGAAGTCGGCTGTCACCGGCTGACAGATGATGACGTCCGTAGCGTATTGCACACTTCTTCAACGTTGCCGTCCAATCATACCGCACCGCCGGCCGGTCTGTTCTTTGAGAGAGCTTTCTATGATATGCAGGAGCTGAAAGATTTTCTCAGGAATGCATAGAGGTCTTCGATATAATTTTTTTCACTCCCAACTGGATAGCCAGTACTACTCCCCCAACTGCCAGACCAATTCCCAGATTAGCAAGCATTGACGGGATATTGCTGACGGCGTGATGGAGCAACTGAATATTATGGGTGAAGATGCCGCCCCCGACCAGCAGCATGGCTATCGTGCCGATGATGCCCAGGGCACGGATTATTTTGGGCAAGGAGGCAACCAGCAGCGATCCTGTCCCGTGCAACAGGTGCGCCAGCCAACCGTGCATCTTCTTGCCGCGGGTAATCAGATAAAAACCGGTATCGTCCATGCGCACCAGGATTGCCACTACCCCGTACACGCCGACTGTCGCGAGCAGAGCGATCAGACTGACCACCAGTATCTGCAGGAGCAGTTGTTGCTCCATCACTGTGCCAAGGGCAATCATGACGATCTCAATTGACAGGATAAAGTCGGTAAGCACCGCTGATTGGATCTTCGCTTTTTCAATCCTGAGCAGTTCAGCTTTATCGCTGACTATCTCTGCCGCCGGTATTTTCTTTGAGCTCTTATGCGCGAAGGCATGATAAATTTTCTCTATGCCCTCGTAACTCAGATACGCCCCACCAAGCAGCAGGATCGGCACAATGAGCCACGCTGCATACGCACTCAGCAAAAATGCTATCGGTAGAATGATCAACTTGTTGATAAACGAACCCTTGGTTATAGCCCAGAGCACCGGTAATTCCCGGGATGCGAGAAAGCCGGTAGCCTTTTCCGCATTGACCGCCAGGTCATCGCCTAAGATGCCTGCTGTCTTTTTGGCAGCCACTTTACTCATTACAGCGGCATCGTCGAGGAGTGCTGCGATATCGTCTAATATGGCAAAAAATCCGCCAGTCATTGTTTTTTCCTTCGTCTTTTTTTAATACACAGCATGTGGGTCTTTTTATCTGCCTTGGGAAAGTCGTAGAATAGCCATATTGGCTATTATCAGGCCAAAAATTCCGGTAATTGTCGGTAGACTACCCAGCACGTTTCGTTGCCTGCCTCTGCCTGTGGACGGCGCATCTGCATCGTCAGCCTGCTCTTCTGCTTCTTGGAAATCAAAATCAATTTTTCCAATTGAATAGACGCAGGAAATACCCTCGCCGACACCTCTTCTCCTCAATCGTTTGCGCAGATGCCTGGCCAGAGGGCAGTTGGAAGTGGAAAAAATATCTCCGGAGCGAATTGACATCGGGTCGGTGTGCAGGGCTGCCCCCATCGAACTGATGACAGGAATCTTCCGCCGATACGCTTCGCATAACAATTGGGTCTTGGGATTAAGCGAGTCGATGGCGTCGATCAGCAGGTCCGGTTCGGGATCGAGGATCTGACTCAGGGTATCGTCACAGGCAAACAGCTGCAATGCCTCGACCCGGCAATCGGAATTGATGGCCAGCACCCTTTCTCTGGCAACCTCGGCTTTAGGTCTGCCAAGGGTTGTTTCCAGCGCGAAAATCTGGCGATTCAAATTACTCGGCTCTATTATGTCGTGGTCGACGAGCCGCAGGTGGCTGATTCCGGCCCGCACCAGTCCTTCCACTACGTGACCGCCCACTGCCCCAAGACCTACCACCGTCACCATTTTTGTTTGCAGGTGGTGAAACCGTTCTTCACCAAGCAATCGTTTCGTTCGTATAAATCGATCCATTTCAATCCGTCGAGAGTGTCTGGTCAATCGTTGCTCTTTCCCCTGACATTCAATACTTGATGGAAAGTAACGATGCAATACTGTTGCATTTTTTAGAGCCCTGGAATAGGCGCTGTACTCTTTATGCCCAGCGGCCCGAGACGTGTCGAAAGCATCCGCAGGTTGGGCCCCGTTCAGGCTATTGTGCGTTTAAAAAAAAGGTGTCGGCCTAGCCCCGGTAAACGGGAAGGAAATTGGTCAAGAATCCCGCCCAAAAGCTTTGCGGGACTCTTTTCAGTACTCGCTTGACGGGTACTCAGTTCAGTCCCCGTGCTGTGCGGGGGTAAGTTCCTTCACGAAATAATTCTCTTGTAAAAAGTACAAGATGATTATTTCTAAGTCACTAATCCCGCCCAAAAGCACTGCGGGATAAGTTCCTTCACGAAATAACTAACTCGTAAAAAGCACGAGGTAGTTATTTCTAAGTCACTAAAGTACCTGACCTTTTGGACGAATATAAAACCGAAAATATCCGACAAGGTTGCTGCTGATAAAAAGGGCTTCCATCAGCACAGCCGCCGGCGATCCGGCAAGAAAATTATGCACGATCCACAGACATGTCCCTATCAACAGTAACTGCCTGAGAAGTTTATCTTCTTTACAAAAGGAGGCAACGGTCCCAAAAAGGCCGCCGGAGCAGCCGAGGATGGACAGTAATCCTTCATAGGTGACGATTGAGATAACAATTGTGGCAATAATAAAAAGAACCATCAGTTTTTTGGAAGTGGAAAACAGACTGGTGGTGAAGCGCAGTGCGGCAATCAAACCGAGACCGGCTGCGGTCCAATGGCCGAGCAGCATGAAATGGGCAGAGATTAAGGTGCAGGACACAAGCAGGCATGCCACGATCTTTTTTCGTTCCTTGAATTGAAAGGAGATCGTATCCGTGCAGATGGCAATTCCGATAAGGATCTGGGAGAGAAGGAAATCGGACATCTGATGTTGACCCTGGATGGAAGGTTGGCAAGTGGTTTGGCTCGAATTACACTTGTTACTATACAAAGTTCACTGGTGTTCGTCCACCGGCATCGGTACGAGGGAGTCCTGCGCAATATTGTATCGCCTCTGTGCCGCATCATCCGGGAAAATATCGACATCGCTAAAGCTGTACAAACATTGGCAAGTGCCTGAAATATTTATTATGAAATGAGCAAGTTCAGGATGCAGTGCGGTGGACAGTTTCCGCTCAGGTCCGGCAAACAGCAATATAGGCTCGGATTGGCAGGCAATTCGGCTGTAGGCAATGGCCAAGGCGGCTTTTATCTGCATCTGTTTGAGTAAAACAAGAGAATCGTTCGTCTCTGCAACCGGCATATGAACTGGCTTCCCATTTCTCTTTAACAAAACTCCGGCCGGCGTTGGTTCGAGTTGGAGAACCATGTCGGAAAATTGCATTGTCGTCAGCTGATCGTTCAGCGTATTGAGAAATATCCGGGCGTCGTCTTTTGATCGTTCTCCGGCAGAATTTGCTTTCTCGGAGATCAAATGCAGCAGATTATGCATAGAGAGTAGTTCAGGCTCGGTGCCAAGGACAAC
This sequence comes from uncultured Desulfopila sp., assembly GCA_965363495.1. Taxonomy (GTDB): domain Bacteria; phylum Desulfobacterota; class Desulfobulbia; order Desulfobulbales; family Desulfocapsaceae; genus Desulforhopalus_A. Next base: position 49,508 of record CBDTUM010000003.1, on the reverse strand, counting down.
AAAAAGTGGCAGCCGGGTACGCACAAGATTGCGGGCAGTCTGGAAATGTGTCGCTCGCATCACGGCTGTTTTGGCCCTTTCAATGAGTTGCCGACAATTTTGGTGCAGTTCAGGCGGCAACCTGTGCAGCCATTGCAGCAAGTCGTCCTGCAATGGGTCGATTATCCGGTCTGCTGGTTTCAAGCTGTGCATGTCGCTTGGCGGAGTCGCACGTGAAGGGGCCATCCGGCAAGCCTGCGCTGATAAATTTTCAATATCGGCGGAGACTTCGCTCCAGCGGGTTGAGGAAGCGAGTTCAACGAAATTGATCCACCTCGAGTAATCGAAGCGCCTGCCCACCTCAATGCGATCCGTTTCATAGAACCATTCACCGAAGGATACGAGTTCCTGCACCAGTTCGGGCGTGGCGCTGAAGACGGCGAGAACAATTGTTTTTTTAGCCGGATTTATCCGTCTGGTATGGCCATTTTGGTCAATATGGGTGGGCAAGTCACCAAAAGGTTTGCGGGTTCGAACACCATAGGTTGGGTTGATGGTCTGCAGGATTCGCAGAAAATCCCTGCCATTCAGAGGGCCCTGTTCACCTGAAAACTGGAATAGATTCAGTCGAGGGCTCACCTCGAACCACTCACTTTCCCTGAGTTTCCCCGTGCCCCGTATTCTTGCCTTAATGAGTTTCATGCATGCCTGTCCAGAGACCGAGGAAAAAATTGCGGGCATTGGCGCCGAGTGACCTGGAGCGATAGCCGCCTTCCTGCACGACCACTGTTGGCAGCTGCAGAGCTCCAATCATCTGGCCGTTCAACTTCAAGTCGGCAGCAGACAGGGACCAGGTTCCGGTCGGGTCTTTACGTACCGTATCTAAGCCAAGGGCCACTACCAGAAACTGTGGCTTGAATTTCGCTATGCGTTTCAAGGCCCGTTCCAAAACATGGCGGTAGCCTTCACCGTCGAGGGTCTCCGGCATGGGATAATTCCGATTAAAACCGATTCCCTTACCTTCTCCGGTCTCATCGGAAAACCCGCTGAAGTAGGGATACGCAAAACTCGGATGGCCATGAATTGAGACGGTCAGCACGTCGTCACGCTGGTAAAAGATATCCTGGGTTCCATTGCCATGGTGGTAATCCACATCAAGGACCGCGACCCGTCCGTATACACTCAGGTAATGCGCCGCTATGGCGCTTGAGTTCAAATAACAGAAACCGCCAAACACCTTGCTCTCGGCGTGGTGCCCGGGCGGCCGGACCAGAGCGTAGCTGATGCGGTATCCTGTTAAAATCTTGTGTGCCGCACTCAAAGCACAATTAACGGCTCCTTTTGCGGCCGGGTAGGCATTCCGGTTAAGGGGCGTAAAGGTGTCGATGCAGTAGTACCCCGCGCGGACCGGCATTTCTTTCGGTGGTTTGGCGGCGTTTCTAATCGGGAATACATATGGATAAACTGATTTGCCATGTTCCAGGGTCTGGCACATCCGCTTGAGGTATTCGACAAAATCTCCTTTATGCACTGCTTTAATATGCTTTTCCGGAAATTCGCGTGCGGGAGAGATGTCAAACAACCCGGTCGGCATGATGCCTTTCTGAATGGATGAAATACGTACCGGAGCCTCGACATAGCCGCGCTCATGGATATGATGGATGTCGTGTCTCTCATTGATGATCAGGGCAATGCGCTTGTCGATGGAAATGGCTTCGGGAAATTCAAAATTTTCGACTGCTTTTATGTAGCGGGGAGCTCGAAATTGAACCGGATCGTCACGAAAGGAGTCTATCACCCTGGTATTGTATTCGTCCGAACAGAGCTTGCCGTATTTCCTGGTGAGTATCGCATACACTACTTTTTTAGCATACTCGCAGTCCAGTGTCTTGGTCTTGCCAAGTCCGTCAAATAGCAGGTATGGCGGGCATTCTTCCCCTTCTTTCAGGGGCGTTTCATAGGCTGTATTGCTAATGACCTGAACGCTAAAACGCTCATAAAAACGCAGGCGGGCTTTATTTTGCTTTAGGATCGCTTTGTCACTGCATAACGCCGGATCATCTGGCAGACATTCAAGGAAAATGCCTACGCTCTTGAGGCGTCTGGCCTCATCCTGTACCCTGGCATAGAGAGCGCCACCAATACCACCCGAGGTTATTAGATCGACGGAAATAAAATCCAGATAGCAAAAATGCAGGTCCGGAGCATGATTGACGATGGCAAAACCTTTAATCCGGCCGCGATGGTCATTGGCCACAAACAGGATGGTCCGCATCCGGTATTTGAGCGGGTCAGCCAGTTTCTGTAACAGGCTGGAGCCAGCTTCTTCGGGTGCATCGGAAAACTGCAGCCGGAGGATTCGCTGCACCTCGGTGATCGCATCCTGGTCGATGGCCAGGGCGTTGTCATATATCCGTCTGATTCTAAACATGTCAGTACATTTTCCTGTAGATCATTCTATCATCACCATCTCGATAAAAATCCTTTATGTGGCTCACCAGCTGGTAGTTGTTTTTTTCATAAAACAACCTCGCAGGCAGGTAGCCTTCCGTCGACGAAGTCTCAACATAGATATGGCCGTTGCCAGATTTTTCCAGCATCTTTTCCATTTCTTGAAGCAGCACGGTGCCTGTCCCGTGCCTGCCGTTGTCCGGGTCGACGGCAATCCAGTAGATATCAAAACGATTGACGGTCAGTGGGATCGGGCCAAAACTGATAAATCCAAGAAGGTGCCGGTCATTATCGAAGGCGGCCAGGGCCTGGTAATCCTCTGCCGGGTTGAACGTTTCGTCAATCACTTCAGTGGCTATATCGATCTCGCATTGGAGAAAATTTTTTTGCTTTATAATAATTTGTATAAGCTGCTCCCGGTCTTCGGGGGCGATGGAGCGGATCAGCATAGTTATTTACTCCTGGTACTGACAAACGAAACGAATTTCTCGACCATAGCCGTGTAATCAAGCCCGCTCTGCTGTACCGCCGCCGGGAATCCGGCATCTGGGCTGAGACAAGGATTGGCATTGATTTCAAGGATATATACCTTGCAGTTTGCGTCAAGACGAAGATCGACCCGACCATAATCGCGTAGGCCAAAGAGTCGGTAGCACTCTGTTGCAACCGATGCCATGTTTTTTGCCATGTCTGCCGGGAGAGCCGGGAACGTTCTCTTTGATTGCCGGTATTCGATCGATTCAGGTTCCCATTTGGCTCGATACCCGACAATTTTGAACAAGTCGTCGGGGAAACCGGTAAAATCGATTTCGGCAACAGGCATGACCTCGGGGTGGGCTGAGCCCATCAGGGAGAGATTGAATTCTTGTCCGTCAATATACTCTTCAACCACAATCGGCCCATAGAGCTCGTAGAATTTCAGTAATGTGGTCGCCAATTGACTGGGAATAGTTATTACCGATTCCTGGTCGATGCCGATGCTTGCGTCCTGAAACTGCGGCTTCAAGATCACCGGAAATTGCATATGACTGAAATCAATAGACTCACCTCCGGAATAGAGAAAAGACCTTGGGGTGTTCAAGCCGGCAGCCTGTAGAACGAGTTTGACCAGATGCTTATCCGTCGTTGCCATTAAGGCCGCAGCCGGGGAGCCGGTAAAGGGAATATTCAGTAATTCCAGAACTGCCGCCGGGTGGGCGGCAAATTGCGGATTATCATCCACCGACTCGCAGAGGTTGAACGCCATGGAAATCCTGGCGTCTTCAATCTGGTGGACAAGGTGACCAAGGTCTCTGGTAAAGGGGATGCGGATGGCTGTGTGCCCAAGATCGATAAGGGATGTTTCAATCGCCTCGACCTGGGCCATAACATCGGCAGATGATTCCCAGTTGGTCTGCCCCTCGGAGATCGGCTGGTTATGGATCAGGCCTATGGTTTTTTTCACTTTTTCACTCTAGCCCCAATCGTTTCATGGCGGCCTCAATGATGCTGCTGATCAACTGTTGATAGTTGACGCCGTGTTTTCCTGCCAGGATGGTCAGATCGGAAATTTCCGGGTGCAGTCCTGCCAGGGAGTTAATCTCGATAAAATTGGGCAGACCGTTGCCATCTGAGCGCAGATCAACCCGACCCGCATCATTGCAGCCAAGGACCCTATAACAGGCCAGGGCCACTTCTGCAGCTTTTTGGGCCTCGGCATCATCCACTGCATGATATTTTACCAGGTTTTCAAAATTTGCTTTGTTATGATAAGAGTATACATCCGGCTCGGAATCTGCAAGCAGTACTACTTCTAACACGCCGAGAGACCGGGCGTCGCTGCCATTGCCGACAATGCCCACGGTAAATTCTCTGCCCGGCAGAAATGTTTCCACCAGAACCGGCTGTTTAAATGTTGTCAGCAGGTTTTTGCAGGTCGTCTGCAGCATCTTACTGTCAGTTATTTTGGAGGCCGCGGTCACCCCTTTTCCTGTCCCTTCGGCAACTGGCTTGGCAAAAAGCGGATACGGCAGGTCGACGCCGGTAATCTCGTCTGGGCAATTGATCACCGCAAAGGCCGGTGTAGGCAATCCGCTGTCGCGCACCACGTGCTTGGCGATGCCCTTATGCAGAGTTACTGCCTGCACAAGGGGACCGGAGAAGACGTAAGGAATCTGATAGGCATCGAGCAGGGCCGGGACCTGCGCTTCCCGGCCGAAACCATGCAATCCTTCGGCAATATTAAAGACCAGATCCCAGCTTTCGTTTTGAGCGAGGCACTGGACAAGGCTCGTCACATTGCCAATTCGTACCGTTTCATGGCCCGCTGTCCTGATGGCATTGTCAATCGCCTCTATGGTGTCGATCTTATCGAATTCCGCGGTCTCTTCTTCACTCATGCCTGCGGCAAGATAATCGTCGCGCAGATCATAGGTCATACCTATTCGCATCGGGACTCTCCACACTGTTCCGGCTGCGTGCTGCGCCCTGACATATCAGGATACCTATATATGTTGCCTTCGTAATTGCGGATCAGCAGGTCGTCACCGTCGCGTCCAACCACTGTCTCTGGAATAAGCGGAATCTTTCCTCCACCACCAGGGGCATCGATCACATACGTTGGAACGGCGTAGCCTGTGGTATGGCCTCGTAATCCTTGGTATATCTCCAGACCTTTAGAGACCGGAGTCCTGAAATGCGATGAGCCTATAATCGGGTCACATTGATAAAGGTAATACGGCTTGACCCGTATTTTCATGAGTCCGTGCATCAGGCTGCGCATCGTGGCAACAGAATCATTGATGCCTGCCAGGAGAACCGTCTGGCTGCCAAGCGGAATTCCGGCATCGGCCAGCATGGTGCAGGCTCGACGTGATTCTACCGTCAGTTCATCGGGATGCATGCAGTGAATGCTTATCCAGAGAGGGTGGTGTTTTTTCAACATATCAACCAACTCGGCGGTAATTCGCTGGGGCAGGACCATAGGTGCTTTGGTGCCGATACGGATCACTTCGACATGTTCTATCTGCCTAAGTTTACTCAATATCCAGTCCAGTTGCTCATCGGCAAGGGTAAGCGGGTCGCCGCCTGAGATAAGGACGTCCCTTATTTCCTGGTGACTGGCTATGTAATTAATCGCCGTCTGCCACTGTTTCATCCCGCCTTTTTTACGTCTGCCGACCATGCGAGAACGGGTGCAGTAGCGGCAATAGCTTGAGCAGTAGTCGGTGACCAGAAAGAGCACCCGGTCCGGGTAGCGGTGGACTATCCCTTTAACCGGGCTATGGCCATCCTCTCCCAAGGGGTCCCGAGCTTCTCCTGGGGAAATCAGAAGTTCATTTGCTACCGGCACCATTCCTCGTCTGATCGCCTGCTCCGGGTTGTCAGGATCGATAAGGCTGGCATAATAGGGAGTAATAGCCAGCGGCAGAGTCACATCCTGAAACAGGAAACCTTTACGTTCATTATCAGACAGCTTGAACATTGTTTCCAGTTGCTTGAGAGTGGTTATGCGGTGGCGGAGCTGCCAGTGCCAGTCGTTCCAGTTTTCTTCTGTTGTATGAGGGAACCAGCGTTGGCGAAAGGAGTGAACTTCTTGTTGTGCAGAAGGGAGAGGGCTTGTTTTCTGTCTACCGTCTGGAGGCTCGTCTTGCTCCTCAACCAATACTTCTTGTGCTTTCATCGTTTTTTTCCTCGTTGTGAAAAATATAAATTAAATTGTTACGATTTGATCAGGTATCTGTGCCGTTGAACGTGTTATCCGGCAATTGCATATCAGTGAATTTATGTTTGCGTTCATACATTATTTAGAGAACTTGAGCAATGCTTTTTTTTTGTGGTCGCTGAACGGACAATAATAGGAGTATTTCCTCTTACTTTGTATCATAAAAAAACACTGTCCCGACAGTAGCTTGCATTACCTCGGCGGGGTATCGATACTGCGCTATATTGTGGGTCTCTCGAGCACAATGTCAATGGGCCTTATTCGTTTATTATGGATCAAATTGCACCAGGAGTAAAAGTTTTTTTGCTGTCGTTGTGAAAATATTTCATTTTGCATCGTCTGCCACGTTCACCCAGCTTCGGGGTGTTGCGTTCTCTCTGCTTACAAAGTACTCTAATAGGCTGAAATAATCGAAAAAGCCTGCACCTTGCAGAGACGGCGTTACCAAGGCTGCGCTTATCTGCTGCGTCATCGTCTCATTTAGAATTTTTTTGCGAGTACCGGTTTTGAAGTCCGGGTTAATCTTTATGGTAGCGGCGCTTTCGATTTGACAACTCAGACAATTGTTTATTATATCAACGAGAAAAATAATACAGTCGCATCTTTCTTCCAAACAGCGTATCGCAAAGGGCCTTATGAATAGCAGTCGACAGGCGATCTCAGTTGAAAATCTCCATAAAAGTTTTGGCGAAAATGAGGTTCTTAAAGGTGTTCATCTTACTGCTTCTCAAGGTGAGGTTATTTCCGTTCTCGGTTCATCCGGATCGGGTAAGAGTACCCTTTTGCGCTGTATAAACCTGCTCGAGATTCCCAACAGCGGCATCATCAGGGTGGCTGGAGAAGAGGTCCTGATGAAAAAAAATCGACAGGGAGAGAATCAACCCGCGGACAAGAGACAGGTCGAACGAATCCGAGCTAAACTGGCCATGGTGTTTCAGCAGTTCAACCTCTGGTCGCATATGACCATTCTCGAAAATGTTATGGAAGCGCCTGTACATGTGCTAAAACAGGAGCGTAAGAAGGCCAGGGAGAGGGCCATCCACTATCTTGAGAAGGTGGGAATCGGCGATAAAATCGATGCCTATCCTGTCCATCTCTCCGGTGGCCAGCAGCAGCGAGCTGCAATCGCAAGAGCTCTGGCTATGGAACCGGAGGTTATCCTCTTTGATGAACCAACCTCCGCACTTGACCCGGAGCTGGTAGGAGAGGTATTGCAGGTTATGCGGGATCTGGCTCTTGAGGGACGAACCATGATCGTTGTGACCCATGAGATGGGTTTTGCCAGAGAAGTCAGCTCCCGGATTATTTTTCTTGATCAGGGACTGATTATCGAAAGCGGCACGCCGGCTGAGGTCTTTGATGCTCCAAAGACGGAACGCTTTCAGATGTTTGTAGCTGCCATGATGTGAAGATTGCTATGCCCTTTGGGTAGTTTTTACGACGCCATCAATCATTTTCTTTTTAAAAATTAATGGGGAGAGATAAAAATGAAAAGGATACTTGCTGTTGTGTCAGTGTGCCTGTTTCTTGCCGCGAGTGGTTCGGCTCTGGCAAAAGATTGGACAAAGGTACGAATCGGTGTGGAAGGGGCCTATCCTCCATTTAGTTTTGTGCAGCCCGATGGCCAGTTGGCCGGTTTTGATATCGACATTGCTCAGGCTCTCGGCAAAGCAATGAACGTGGAAGTGACTCTGGTTGCCCAGGATTGGGATGGCATGATTCCCGGGCTGCTCGCAAAAAAATATGATGCAATTATTGCCTCGATGTCGATCACTGAAGAACGGCTGAAAAAGGTTGGCTTCAGCAATAAATACTATCAGATTCCGGCCAAATTTATCGTTAAGAAAGGGACGATGGAGAGTTTCTCGCGCGAGGCGATTAAAGGCAAATCCATTGGTGTCCAAAGGGCCACCATTCATGATAAATATCTCACCGATAATTACGGAAAAGAAGTTACTGTCAAGCGTTACGGCACTCTGGACGAGGCCTATCTTGATCTCATCGCAGGTCGCGTGGATATGCTGCTGGCCGACAGTGTGGCGCTGTCGGACGGTTTTTTGAAAAAGCCTGATGGCAAGAATTATATGTTCATCGGACCCGATTTTAATGACCCCAAGTGGTTTGGCGACGGTGTCGGTATTGCCATTCGCAAAGAAGATAAAGACTTGGCCGAAATGTTTAATAAAGCCATTGACACCATCCGAGCCAACGGAGCATACAAAGCTGTCCAGGATAAATATTTTGACTTCAATGTCTACGGTGAATAGGTCTCCAAGCTCCTTGCTCCCTGTCCGCTCGGTCCGGCAGGGAACGACATCTTACTTTTTTTTCGCGGCCTAGCCTATGTTCTCGCTGCACGGCTACGGGCCAAGTATATTTGAGGGAACCCTTCTGACCCTTGAGGTCTCGCTTGCCTCTCTTTTTTTGGCGGTCATCCTCGGCGTTTTCGGTGCGATGGCCAAGTTGTCGCGCTCCGTGGTGCTGAGCAGCATCGCCAAAATCTATACCACCGTCATACGCGGCATTCCCGATCTTGTCTTGATGCTGCTGGTTTATTTTGGCGGCCAGGTCCTGGTCAACAGACTGGCCCTCCTCGCCGGTTATAACGAGTATATTGATATCAACCCTTTCATTGCCGGAGTTTCGACCATCGGTTTTATCTTCGGGGCCTATATGACCGAGACCTTTCGGGGAGCCATTATCGCCGTTAATCCAGGTCAGTTGGAGGCAGGATATGCCTACGGTATGAGCAGTATCCAGGTTTTCGGTCGAATCCTGCTGCCGCAGATGGTTCGCCATGCACTCCCGGGTTTTGGCAATAATTGGCTGGTACTGATCAAAACCACTGCTTTGGTTTCCATTATTGGCTTAGACGATATGGTGCGAAAGGCGGGGATGGCTGCTGGAGCAACTCGTATGCCGTTTACTTTTTATGTCGTGGTTGCCATCAATTATTTACTCATTACTTCGGTATCTATTTATCTCCTCAAGTATCTTGAGGAGCGTTACAGTGTTGGTGTCAGGAGGGAATAATCTATGGATTTCTCAATTATTGCCGGAAATATTGATATTTATCTGGAAGGTTTGAAAAATACTCTGATTCTGGTGACTATCTCTCTTACGTTCGGCCTTGTTTTTGCCATTCCCCTGGCGGTGCTCAGGACTTCCGGGAATTTTTATATACAGCTGCCCATCAGGGCTTTTGTCTTTTTTTTTAGGGGAACACCACTCCTTGTCCAGATGTTTCTCGTCTATTATGGATTCGGCCAGTTCGATTTAATGAGAGAGAGTTTTCTCTGGCCTCTTTTTAAAGAGGCGTATTTTTGCGCCCTTTTTACTTTTTCTCTTAATACCTGTGCCTACACCACCGAGATTTTCCGTGGGGCCATCGTGGCAACGCCCCATGGTGAGATTGAAGCCGCCCGAGCGGCGGGCATGTCAACACTGTTGATGCTGCGCAGGATTGTTTTGCCCAGTGCATTCAGGCGTGCTCTGCCTGCCTATTCCAATGAAATTATATTTATGCTTCATGGTAGCGCTCTTGCCAGTGTTATTACCATCATTGATATAACCGGGGCGGCAAGGATTATTAATTCAAGATTTTACAGTCCTTATGAAGCGTTTCTCACCGCTGCGGCTTTTTATCTGATGATTACTTTTACCTTCGTTTTCCTCATCAGGCGGTTGGAAAAAAGATGGCACGGACATCTGCAGCCTGCTGATCAGAGTGTTGTCAAAATTGAGGCACCCATCTGAGCACAAGAAGAGTACAGGCACCTCTTCCGTCGCTTGCAGCCGAGGCGCGGACAACCCCGGAAAAATTGTTACCAAAGTGGCCGATAGCGAGGCCTCTGGAGGGAAAAGGAACGAATCTGCTAACTTTCAGAGATGGCTTTTTACGACGTTATCAGGGGAGGGCAGATTATTGTCAAAAACAACAGGGGGTTGCATGATGGGCATACCGCAAAAAATAGCAGAAACATCAAACCGGGCATTTTGCAATTATTGTCCTGGTTTTTGTTGTTATCGGCTGCCAGGTTCGATTCTCTTTGTTACCGCAACAGACATCAACAGGATTGGCCGTCACTTCCAGCTCAGCGATGGGGAGGTGCGCAGGAGATTTATTGAAAAAAGGAATACCTTCAAGGTTAAAGATGATGGTTCCTGTCTTTTTCTGTTGAACGGAAAGGTGAGCAAGCGTTGTTTAATCCATACGGCGCGGCCGCAGCAGTGTCGAGATTTTCCGTACGATGTCCACTGTCCCTATCTCGAACGGGAAGATCTGCTGGCAAATATTTATCCTAAGATCAAAAAGAGCCTGGAGTGCAAAGTCTCCTGATACCTTGTCGATTTCCGCAAACCACCTGAGCTTTTCATCATGAAACTGTTCTCGAAGATATACACCTTCCTGCTCTTAGGTATCGTCGGCATGTTGATCATCGATGGTAATTTAAATTATGAGGCGGAATTAAAACAATTTGATCTCGGTATGGCCGACAACGCCCGCCAGATCGGCGGGATAGTATCAAGCATGATTTCGCATACCTGGAAGGAAAGTGGTCCTGAAAAAGCGATCCAGCTCATTGACGATGCCAACCGTGCCGATCATTTAATAACCATTCGCTGGGTCTGGCTGGATGAACTCAATGCAGTGCATGGCCGGGTGATTCCTGAGCTGGAAGCCTTTAGTGACACCGAATTATCAGGGCATTTTTCCTTTACCGGGTACAATGAACAGCGCCGGGAACAACGTTATACTTTTTGGGCTGTGGATATTCCCGGGGATCGGTCCGGAGCAATTCAACTCACCCAGTCTCTTGTGCCACGGGAAAAGTTTATCCAGAGAATGCTCATCCGGTCGCTGTTAATTACCACCCTGCTTGCGCTTGTCAGTGGAATTATAATTTATTTTTTTATCCATATAAAGATCAGGGGCCCCTTAGAGAAACTGTCCAGGAAAGCGCTTGAGATAGGCAAGGGCAACCTGATGCCGGATTTGGTAATAAAGGGTGAGGACGAGTTGGTCGGTTTGGCTAGAATTATGAACGATATGTGTACCAGGTTATTGATAGCGAAAGAAAAAATTCATTTTGAGCATCTTGCCCGATTGAAAACTCTGGAACAGCTGCGCCATACGGAAAAATTATCGACGGTCGGTCAGATAGCCGCCGGCATAGCCCATGAAATTGGAACGCCGCTCAATGTGGTTGATGGCAGAGCAAAAATGATCATATCCGAACCGCTGGAGCCGGAAGAGATAGTCAATTGTGCCAGGATCATCAAGAACCAGGCTGAACGGATGACGCTGATTATCCGGCAGTTGCTCGATTATTCGCGAAAGAAAAAATCCCACCCAAAAACCCTGGATAATGTGGAAACGGTCGTTCGTCAGGTTTTCCACCTGCTCTCACCTATGGCATCGAAACAGGGCATTACGCTCACCTTACATATTGCTGCCGAAACACAGCTGGTTTGTCGTATGGATGCGCAACAGATGCAACAGGTGTTCATGAATGTCATCATGAACTCAATTCAGGCAACACCGCAAGGAAAAGGAGTGGTGATCCAGATCGCCAATGCCTCCCTCAAGTCAATGCTGCATACCGACGATCAGATGAAGAAACTGATTCGCGTCGACGTGCTCGATGACGGGGAGGGTATTCCCGAAGAGCAGCTGCAGGAAATTTTCACCCCTTTTTTCACGACGAAAAAGATTGGCCTGGGAACAGGGCTCGGCTTGTCTATCGCCCGGGAACTTCTTGAAGAGCATAATGGCTGGATCGAAGTCGAGAACCGTCGGCCAAAGGGGGCCCGCTTCTCCATCTATCTTTTACTTGAGGAGACGGAACAATGATTGGCCACATCCTCATCATCGAAGACGATAAAGATATGTGTGAGATGCTCGATGTTGGTCTCTCGAGACGCGGGTTCACCACCTGCTCCTTTGTGAGGGGGCTGGAAGGAGTGGCGGCGATCGAACTCGAGCATCCGGATGTGATTCTGACGGATATCAATCTGCCGGATGTCAGCGGGATGCAGGTCTGTCGCGAGGTGGCGGCCAAATGGCAGGAAATCCCGGTAATAATGATGACTGCGTTTGGCTCTATGGAAACGGCCGTCGAGGCACTTCGGGTCGGTGCCTATGATTTCATCACCAAGCCGCTGGATCTTGATATCCTCGCCGTTGCGCTGCAGCGAGCGGTTGATCACCGCAAGCTGAAGCAGCAGGTGCAGGTGCTGAGTGAAGCCTTTGCCCGGATTCACTCTTTTTCCGGGCTGCTCGGTGAAAGCAAGGTTATGAAAGATCTGTTTTCCCGTCTGGCGCGCATTGCCGACACGGAGACCTCTGTCCTCATTACCGGAGAGAGCGGGGCGGGTAAGGAAATCACCGCCAGGGCGCTGCACGAAGACAGTCGGCGAAAAGATGCTCCTTTTGTGGCGATAAACTGTTCGGCGCTTCCTGATAACCTCTTGGAAAGTGAACTCTTTGGTCATGTTAAAGGGGCCTTTACCGATGCTTGGCAGGATCGCAAAGGCTTACTGCAGGAGGCGGATGGCGGCACGCTCTTCCTCGATGAGATCGGCGATATTCCACTGTCTCTGCAGCCTAAATTGTTGCGGGTCCTTGAAGAACGAACGGTACGACCGGTGGGCGGCAACGATGAGATAAAAGTCGATGTTCGTGTGATAGCCGCCACCAATATTGACATCGACCGGGCTGTTGCCGAAGGGGGATTCCGTGAAGATCTCTACTATCGACTCAATGTCATAGCCGTGGACATTCCTCCATTGCGCATGCGGGGCACGGATATCCTGCTGCTCGCCGGAAAGTTTGTCAGGGATTTTGCTGCCAAGCAGGGTAAAAAGGTAACCGGGCTTGCCGAATCGACCGCCAAAAGACTGCTCGGCTATGAATGGCCGGGGAACGTCAGGGAACTTCGTAATGCCATGGAACATGGTGTGGCCATGACCCTGTTCGATAAGATTGTGCCGGAAGATCTGCCGCAGAAAATCCGCCGTCATACCGGCAGTGGTATTTTTCTGGAAACTGACAACCCGGTAGAATTGATTTCTCTGGAGGAGATGAGCTGGCGCTACATCGCCCATGTCCTGAAAACTGTCAAGGGTAACCAGTCTGTTGCTGCCCAAATTCTGCAAATCGATCGCAAAACACTCTACCGGAAGCTGCAAAAGCTGACAGAGTAACCCCTCCCCGCTTATCGTCTTGCCGCCAGGTGGACTCTGCTTATTGTGGGGCACAATGCCTGGTTGGGACATTATGCCCCACCTTGTACCTCCGCCAAACCTGTCCCGCACACCCTTTCAAATATTAAAAATACAATAATATTATGTTGATATGTGTTGTGGGGAAAATGGCATGACATATGCTTGTAATAAGCAAGGAGCAAAGGCCTGGGAACAGCAAAAACAGAGATAAAATTATTCTCCAGGATATCGACTGTGAAAATTATAATTGGAATTTTTCAGAATAAAGAGGACGTGACCAGATTCTATAAATATCGGATGCTCGATATTTCTTCGCTTACGGAAGTTGGGCCGTTTTTTTCGAAAAATCAGGCACTTTCCTGGATGAAAGAATTGCACAGCCAAATTGGTAACAGTGAAGTCGCCCATATTCCCGAGAGTGGTGATACGAAACTGAAATGGTATGGATTTACCTTTGAGGAGTGAGCGAGATCCTCACCTCTAGAGTCTGTTCAGGAATGAAATATTTAGTGAAAAGTAGCCATTTACGAACAAACACTATCTAACATGGGAGTTTAACATGGGAGTTGAAATGTCATCGTACTTTTCTGCAAATACGTCTCTTTCCCCTGTCTTTTCTTATCCAAGACCGACATCATGTGCGATTAATGGGCGATTGATTCCCTATGAAGAATTCATCCCCCGTCTGAAAAAATTTTGTCTATCTCTTGGCTTTAAAAAGGCCATTTCCATGACTCCGCAATCCTCGCCGACTCGAGCCTGCCTTGATCCTTCTGGCGATCAAAATCTTCCCGGTACTGCCGAACAGGATTCGGTTCTCATTCTGTCGACCAGGGTGCCTTATGAGCCGAGCTGGGGAGTGTATGGCGGTTTACCGCGTCCGCTCATTCACGAAAGGACGGACTGTCGGACCGAGGGCACGGTATCACACTTTATAGCCCCTTATCTGGTGCAGTATCATTTTGCCCGGAATCATATATATCTCACCTGTAAAGAACCAGGCAAATATCTCGTCACCCTGCCGGCGGACCTTATCGGCGAAGGGACCAAAAGGGGTGGGAAAAACCTGAAAATCCGTTTGGATAAATTTACCGAACCCGATGAGAACGGCAACTTCGTTCCGGTTATGGTTGCCGACTCTTTCATTTCATTCCCGCTTTCAGAACAGTTTTTGCTTTATCTCCGTGATAACCAATTCTCCTGGAAGGCTGGTAAATTTCAGCGAATCGGTGCATTGCTAACGGCTGAACTATTCGCTTTTAAAGAAATCCAGCAGCCAGGTTCCGGTAATGGCAAGAGTTGCAAAGATGGCAGCAAAAGCGCCTTTGTCAAGACACTGCTTCCTGTTATGAATCGCATTGTAACCCATGCTAATCCTCAGTTGCGGGCAGCGATTCTCTATTTGAAAAACGAATTTGCCCGGTTAGTCGATGAGATACTCCACACTCAGGGGGAGAAAAAATCAACAAATCTGCTGTGCATTGCCGGTTTGGATATTGATGTGGCATCTTTCAAGGGCAGAGGTGAACGTTATTTCGTGCCATGGGCCGCGTACTGGCAGCAGGGCACAGGACAAGAAAACGACAGCCGTAATCAGTTGCAACAGGACGATCTGTTTGTCGCTTTGATGGCTCAGGGAGAGTAGAGTTATTTATTATAGGTTGCCTGGTCGGTGACAGGATGACGCATTGACAGGGGAGGGGGCATCAGGCCCGACGTGAAAGCCCGCCTGAGAAAGACAAGTCGGTGAGAACCGATTTGGCTGCGAGAGCGGACAACAAGAAAAATACTATTGAGAACTGATGAATTTTTTTCTACTATCTCTGGCCATAATCGTCGCCGGGGGAGCAATACCCCTTCTGACGTTTCGGCAGTTTTTGCTAACCAAGTGCATCTATATAACCCTCACCGCAGTTGGCTGTATCACCGGCTTGTATGCTATACTCTCCGCCACTTCTTCCCCGAAAAATCTAGCCTGGTCCTGGGCGTGGCAGCATATGTTTACTCTGTCTTTTTCCTTTGACTCACTCACCTTCTTTTTTCTCCTGCCTATTTTTCTAATCTGTCCTCTGGCCGCCATGTATAGCTTTTTCTATTTCGAGAGCGCCGAGAACTCCTTAAAGACGGCTGTCAGCTACTTTTTTACAAATATTCTTATTGTCTCAATGGCCCTGGTGACAGCCGCTTCGAATATTCTCGCCTTTGCCCTGGTCTGGGAGCTTATGTCCATTTCTTCCTATTTTCTAGTGATGTATGATTACAAGAAGGAGGAGGCCAGAACGGCGGGCTATCTGTATTTTCTGTTTGCCCAGGGTGGTGCCTTACTCATATTTGCCGCCTTCGGGGTGATCTTCAGTCATAACGGCAGTTTTGGCTTCATCCATTTTGTTGGCATTCCGGAAAGTGCCAAGCTGTTAGTGTTTTCTCTGGCCTTTCTTGGATTTGGTTCCAAGGCAGGGGTTTTTCCCCTGCATATCTGGCTTCCCCATGCACATCCCGCCGCACCCAGTCATGTCTCGGCAATCATGTCGGGGGTTATGATTAAAATGGGTATCTATGGGATCCTGAGAATGTATTTCGCGCTTGGTGTAACAGACATTCGCCTTGGCCAGGCGGTGCTTGTACTGGGTATGATTTCAGGGTTGCTCGGGGTGTTGTATGCCTTGGGGAAACGAAACATTAAACGAATTCTTGCCTATTCCAGTGTGGAAAATATCGGGATCATTCTTATGGGGATCGGATTCGGTATGATCGGCATCGCTAAAGGGAACAGCTTGATGGCCGGTTTCGGTTTTGCCGGGTGTCTTCTCCATGTGCTGAATCATTCGGTATTCAAATCACTGCTGTTTCTCGGCGCGGGAGCAGTCATCAAAACAACGGGCATCAACCGTGTCGATCTGCTGGGTGGGCTGATGAAGAGAATGCCCCTTACCGGAAAAACTTTTCTGGTCGGTTCTTTGTCAATCTCAGGGCTTCCCCCTTTTAGCGGTTTTGTCAGCGAATTTTTGATTTATTTTGCCGCCTTCCAAGGTTTGAAATACAATCACGTAAATTTGTTGCTGTCTATTATTGCGATCCTCTCTCTGGCTGCCATAGGAGGGTTGGCCACCTTTTGCTTCACCAAGGTCGTAGGTATTGTCTTCCTTGGTGAGCCTCGTTCCGAAAAGGTCCGACAGGCAACTGATGGTGGCTGGGCTCTGACTCTGCCCATTTCTCTTATGGCGATCGCTTGTCTGGGTATCGGTATCTTTCCTGCACCCTTTATTAAACTCGCTTTTAGCAGTCTGCAAGATGTCTCTTTCGTCAGTCAGGTCGATCCTCAGCTGGTGACAACCCTTGGTACCAATCTTGGCTTTGCTTCCCGCCTCTTTCTCGTGATTTTCTTTGTTGTTGCTCTCTGCAGAAAGTTCTTGTATTGGCGTAAAGAAATTACTGCGGGGCCTACCTGGGGCTGCGGTTTTTCTGAGCCCAGCACCAGAATTCAGTATACCGGGGCGTCGTTTTCCCGCAGCGTGATCGATTTTTCCCGCCCCTTTGCCCTCCCAAGAGAGACGGAAGTCCGGTTGAAAAAGATCTTTCCCGAACGAACACGATATGCAAGTTGGATTGAAGATGTGGCCGAACTCGGCATGAGACAAGGCCTGGTCCTGCCTCTTTTATCGTTTCTTGATAAATTCCGATGGATTCAGCACGGTAATGTGCAGCTCTATATCGGCTATATCATTTTTGCGATATTAGTTCTGTTGCTGATTTTATTTATCTGATGGCGTCGTAAAAAGTACCCAAGGGGCATAGCAATCTGATCTCCTTCGTTGTAGGTTTTTGGCTGGTTTCCGACATACTACTTGTATAGTCGGAAACCAGCCAAAAACTCTACGCCTTGTACCCCAAGGGCACTTCCTTTGGGCGTATATCAAACTTTTTATCTAGCCATCTCTGATGATTAATCAACTCTTTTAAAGAGTTTATAGTCTCGAATAATCATGATTTGATGTAGAAAGGAACGAGTATGGAATCATTTGTATCAATCGCTATTGCACTTTTATCAGCGCCACTTTTCCCCGGCATTATTTTAAAGGTGAAGGCGTTCTTTGCGGGGAAAAAAGGCCCACCGCTGTTTATCAAGTATTACACTTTGATGAAACTTTGTAAAAAAGGATCGGTGTATAGTACGACCACCAGTTTCGTCTTTAAAATGGGGCCTATCGTCTCCTGTGCCGGGGGAATCATGATCCTGCTGTTCTTTCCCCTGGGGGCTATTGCCCCGGTATTGTCTTTCCATGGCGATGTTCTGGTGCTGTTTTATGTATTGGCCACCGGAAGATTCTTTACCATTGCCGCGGCGCTCGATACCGGATCGCCCTTTGAGGGCATGGGGGCCGCCCGCGAGGCATTTTTTGGTACCCTCGCCGAAGCCTCTATTTTTGCAATCCTGATTCTTTTCTATCGGATGACCCACTCGCTCAGTTTTGGGGAATATTTCACCGGGTCCACACCGATCTCTCTGACGGGTCCTGCCGGAGCTCTTTTGCTGCTGGTGATCGTCGCCCTTTTTATCGTGCTGCTTACCGAAAATTCGCGGGTGCCGGTTGATGACCCTGCCACCCATCTGGAACTGACCATGATTCATGAGGTGATGGTCCTTGACCACAGCGGTCCTGATCTTGCGCTTATAGAGCTTGGTTCTTTTTATAAACTGTTTTTTTATGCAGCTTTTCTTACCATGATTGTCTGTCCGCTGAGTCCCTCCGGTGGTTTGCTGAATCTGCCGGTTTTTTATGGCATCCTGGTGCTGGTGTATATGGCTATTGGCCTGGTAGAGTCGGTAATGGCCAGGTTTAAAATGAACCTGGTGCCCAAGTTTGTATTGACTTCCAGTATCCTGGTGGTCTTTGCGGCAATTCTTACCATGGGATTTATCAAATGAAAAATATGAATGACATACTTCTAGTCGTGATCCTGCTTTCCGTGCTTTTGTCGCTGGCAACGAACAGTCTTGGCACCTTAGTGAAGATCATGGCGGTACAGGGCATTATGGTCTCCCTCCTTCCACTGCTGCTCGAACATCACAGCAGCATGGGCAGTGGGGGCCTGATTTTTTTTCAGGTCATGATCCTGATCAAAGGCGTTCTTATTCCGGGCTTACTGTATATAGCTCTCCAACGTATTTCAATCCGCAGAGAGATAGAGCCGATCATCGGCTACCACGCCTCGCTGTTTGTCGGCCTGATCATCATTTTATTATCGGTGTTCATTACCGATAAGCTGCATCAATCCTTGCCCAGCGGACACGATCTGTTGTTGATGACAGCCATTACCACCATGTCGGCTGGTTTTTTTCTGATGATGAGTCGAAGAAAGGCCATTACCCAGGTCATCGGCTACCTGATGCTGGAGAACGGCATCTATCTGATTGGAACGGCTTTGACCAAGCATTCGCATACCGTGTATGTAGTCGAATTCGGGGTACTGCTCGATCTGCTCGTCGGAGTCATGGTCATGGGGATTATTCTGCACAATATCAATCATGCTTTCGATGATATAGATACCGATCTTCTCAATCGATTAAAGGACTGAAGAATGTTAGAACTCATTTTTTTGCTGCCGATGTTGACCGGTCTTGTGACCTTGGTTGTACCCGCATACCTTGGGCGGGGAGTGCTGATCGTCGCGGCGATACTCCACCTGCAACTGACTGTTATGGCCTGGCTTGGCAAGTTGCCGGTGTATGCCGAGCGGTTTTTCGCACAAACGCCTGAAGGGATGCTGGTGCTCCTGGTGACCTCATTTATCTTTTTCTGCATCTCCATCTACGCTATAAGCTACATGCAGGAGACCGAGATGAGCAACGAACAGGTCTTTCCCGGTTGCATGCTGCTTTTTCTCGGTACCATGAGCATGGTTACGCTCGCCGATCATCCTATTGTCCTGTGGATAGCCATCGAGGCGACCACGCTGGTCAGTGCACCGCTTATCTTTATGCACCGATCGAAAGAGGCACTCGAAGCGACCTGGAAATATGTCCTGGTCTGCTCTGTTGGGATTGCTTTGGCTTTGCTCGGCTGCTTCTTTATCACTCTGTCGATTGATATCGCCGAAGTTGATATATCTCTTAGTTTTACCTCGCTAAACCAGGTGGCAATGCAGCTGGATCCTATGTGGCTGAAGGTGGGATTCATCTTCGTGGTGATAGGTTTTGGCACCAAAATGGGCCTTGCTCCCATGCATACCTGGTTGCCCGATGCCCACAGTCAGGCGCCGAGTCCGGCCTCGGCCCTGTTGTCGGGGGCCTTGCTCAACTGCGCTTTTCTTGGCATCTATAAGGTCCACACTCTTATGTATCTGGCAGGGCTTGGGGAATTCTCCGGCAACATCCTGATCGGCTTTGGTCTGTTGTCCATGTTTGTCGCGGGGATTTTCATTTTAAAGCAACCGGATTATAAAAGAATGCTGGCCTATTCAAGCATCGAGAATATGGGCATCATCGCCGTCGGGGTCGGTATAGGTGGATTTGCCCTGTATGGAGCAATTCTGCATATGATCCATCATTCGCTCATTAAATCATCGCTTTTTCTCTCCGCCGGCAATATTCTGCTTGGATATAATACCAAAATTGTTGATCAGATCGGTGGCTTGATCAAATTTTTTCCAAAAACATTTCTGTCATTTTTTGCAGGTTTTGTAGGGATCTCCGGTTTACCGCCGTTTGGTATCTTTATCAGCGAGCTGTTTATCCTGATCGGCGCCTTCCAGACCGGGCATTGGCTTGCTGCCGTACTTTTCATCTTCAGCGTGTTGCTGGTTCTGGCCGGAGCGGCACAGATTGTCACCGATATGTCCTTTGTCGAGGATACCGGGCAGCAGACGTTTGGCCGGGAAAAGATGCTGCGCATAGTCCCACCCTATGTGTTATTGCTTACGTCTATCATTCTCTGTGTCTGGATGCCTGCGGCGATGAACACCACGATACTCAATACCATCAAAATAGTTGGAGGCGCTATTCATGGATAACCTCCTGCAGATAGAAAACGGGGAAGCAATAAAGCGATCCGATGTCCCGCTGGTTTCGTTTGACCGTTTTGCTAAAGTACTGACCGAATTTATCAGAAAAGACGGCTACATCGTCCAGTTTTTTGCCTATGTTGAAGGCGATACCAACAAGCTGCTGGCCGTTGTTCGTAATAACAATCTCTACGTGCTCGGTACCGAAGTAGACGAGGATTTCCCGTCTTTTACCGCCTCCTGCAGCGAAAAATTTCATATGTTCGAACGGGAAATTGCCGAGCAGTACGGCATTACCCCGATGAATCACCCCTGGTTGAAAATGGTCCGCTATCATGCCAATTATCGCCAAGTCCCGGATGTTTTCGGTAATGATTATGCAAAAAATATTCCGGGTAACTACCCCTTTTTTCAAGTAGAAGGTGAAGCTGTCCATGAAGTCGCTGTTGGCCCGGTCCATGCGGGAATCATCGAGCCGGGACACTTTCGCTTTCAGTGTGCTGGCGAAGAAGTTTTTTCTCTTGAGATCCAGCTGGGATATCAGCATCGTGGTGTGGAGAAACTGTTGACCCAGGTTCCCATGAAACGGTTGCCGATAATTTGTGAGGGCATTGCCGGTGATACCAGCGTTGGCCATAACCTCTGCTGTTGTCAGGCCTTGGAGTCCTTGGCCGGGCTTTCGGTCGATCCCGGTGCCAAGGTTGTTCGCTCGATCGCTCTCGAACTGGAACGTATCGCCAATCATATAGGTGATCTTGGCGCTTTGAGCGGCGATGTCGCATTTAATCCGCCGGCGGCTTATTTCGGTAGAATACGGGGGGAATTTCTCAATCTTTTACAGGTATTGTGTGGCAATCGGTTCGGTAAAAGTCTGGTTTTACCGGGTGGTGTCTCTAAGCTGATGAACCCGGAGCAGGTAACAATAATCGAGGATAAGCTGAAAGAGTTAGAACCGGAGATACGACATGTCTGCGACCTGATTTTCTCTTCCCAGACAGTTCAGGCACGGTTTGAGCATACTGGTACGGTTTCAAAGCAGATGGCTGAGGACCTTGGACTGGTCGGCTATAGTGGTCGAGCCTCGGGAATTGCTTATGATGCACGGGTATCTTTCCCTACCGAAGTCTATGCATCGCTCCCTGCCAACCGAAACGAAATGACTCAAGGGGATGTGAACAGTCGAGCCACGGTGCGTCGGGAAGAAATTATGCACTCGATCCACCTGATTAGAATGTTGCTGAGCAGATCAGGTGAGACCAGTTCCAAGACGGTAATGCAGGAAATTTCCCTGCAACCAGATACTTTTGTGGTGACCATAAATGAGGGATGGCGAGGCGAGCTATCGCATTGTCTCTTAACTGATGAGAATGGTCAGATTGTGCGGTACAAGGTGAAGGATCCTTCTTTTCACAACTGGACAGGGCTGGCCATGTCGCTCAGAAATCAGGAGATCTCCGACTTTCCTCTGTGTAATAAGAGTTTTAATCTCTCTTACTGCGGCTTTGATCTATGATGGCGTTGTAAAAAGCTCGATCTCCTTCGTTGTAGTGTTTTTGGCTGGCTCCCGACATACTTTTTGTGTAGTCGGAAACCAGCGAAAAACACTACGCCTCGCATATCAAACTTTTTACTTAGCCATCCAAATTTGTAAGTTTTTACAAGAATCCGTGCATAAACCAGCATCAGGAAGAACCAAGGTAAAATTATATGTTAAAAGTCATCAGGAACAGGATCGAACAGGGGTGCAAGACAAGTAAATACCCGAAAGAACCGATTCATCTCTATAAACGCTTTAGAGGCCTTCCTCAGATAAACAATGGCTGCGATCCATCGATAGTCCGTCTCTGTGCGAATGTCTGCCCGCAAGATGCGATTCTCGTTGACGAAAAAAAGATTGATTTGGGCAAATGTACTTTCTGCGGACAGTGTGAAAATGTGTCGGAAGGAGCCTTTGTCACCTTTAGCCAGGATTTCGGCATGGGGACTGCCTCTCGTGAAGCGTTGCTCTGTGATGGTTCTTTGCCGGCACTCGCCGATCATGCAAAAAAACATTTTCGCAAGCTGTTCGGTAGATCACTCCAACTGCGCCAGGTCTCAGCCGGTGGTTGCAATGCCTGCGAAGCGGATACCAATGTACTCGGTACTCCCTTTTTCGATCTGGCCAGATTCGGTATTGATTTTGTTGCTTCACCGCGACATGCAGATGGCATACATGTTACCGGCCCCATTTCAAAAAACATGAAAGCGGCCCTCATAACCACCTACGAAGCGGTACCCTCACCCAAGGTCGTCATTGCCAGCGGCAGCTGCTCTATATCAGGCGGACCATTTTACGGCAGCAGTGAGATTCTTGGCGATTTGAACAGCATCATCCCCGTCGATCTCTATATTCCGGGATGTCCTCCCCATCCATTGACAACGTTGCATGCCTTGTTGAATTATTTTAAATAAAATTTCAATGGTTGTGTTTACTTCTGTTAAAAAAGTGTACAACATGTTCTGATGACCACGGCTTTTAGAGACCGCTGAACACTATTATTCTTTTTCAGAGGCTACCGCTTCCTTTTGGAGTTTTTTTTTGTAATTCCTCGCGAGGCATACTGCGGTGGTTGTTCGTCAATCCAAGTATCATTTACCAATTTATACATTTTAGGGAGTTTAATGTGGCAATCATAACTATATCTAGAGGATCCTATAGCCGAGGCAAGGAGGTAGCTGAAGCCCTGGCGAAGCGTCTTGGATATTCCTGCGTTTCCAGAGATATCCTTCTCGAAGCTTGTGAAGAATTCTCCATTCCCGAAATAAAGCTGGTAAAAGCTCTTCACGATGCGCCTTCTGTCCTTGAACGTTTCAGCCATGGTAAAGAACGGTATATGAGCTATTTTCGTGCCGCATTTCTCAATCATATGGTGAAAGATAATGTTGTCTACCATGGCTTGGCCGGCCATTTTCTCCTGCAGGAAATCTCTCATGTGCTCAAGGCGAGGATCATCGCCAATCTGGAAGATCGGGTCAGAGAAGAGATGAAACGGGAAAACTGTTCAGCGGAGGAAGCGCGGTACTTGCTGAAAAAAGACGATGCCGAACGGCAAAAATGGAGCCTGTCTCTTCATGGCAGAGATACCTTGAACTGCAACCTGTATGATATGATTCTGCATATCGATACCCTGACGGTTGCGGATGTTGTCGATGTTCTGGCCGGACTGGTTGAAAAGGGAAGATTTACTGCGACACCGGAGTCGAACGAATTGCTGCAGACTCAGGCCTTACTCGCCAATATCCATGCCAAAATTGTGAACTACTCGCCTCAGGCTATGGTTGACATTAACGACGAGAGGGTGGTTACTCTCGGTAACCTTTCTGGTGGTCTGAAACATGACGGGGAGTTGCGCCGAAAAACAGCGGCGAAGCTTATTGAGACATATGGCATAAAAGATGTGGTGTTCGCTAAACCCGTTCAGTCGAGAAAAGATCATATCCAGCCTTTTTACAATTTGGACATCAAATAACAGATTGCCCTTCGAATGTTGTCGCTTATCGCTGGCGTGCGGAAAATAAGTCAGGGTGGCGAGCTTAGCGCGGATTTCTCACCAGCAAAGCTGAGTGCATATTCCAGAAGCACCCCAGTGAGCAGATAAGCACCCTGCAAAACAGGGCATAAACTCCGACTTCGATAGTACTCTACGTTTACTAGGGGAGCGACGCGGAAGATGTGCTCATGTCTGCTGGCCTTCGGTGAGCATTGTGTGAACTTTCGCATCAAAGCGTATGGGGCAACCTTTTGTAATGAAGGCAATTTTATAAAATTGACACAATGTTTAAGAGAAATGCGGGTTAATCGACAGACTCTTCGGCGGATCCAGGTACGCTGAAGAGTTCTGTGATATGGTCGGTTATTTCAGCCAGAAAAAGCTTATTTTTCAGTTCTGACGGCTTGCCGAGCAAGATGGTTGTTGCCTCGGCACATTCAACTGCAGCCATATACATAGCGGTGAATGGCAAGGTACCTGCTGTAGCTTCGATGCCTTTATTCGGTGCTTTTTCTGGTTCTCCGTAGAGTGCTTTGAGTCCGGGGTCGCCTGGAAAAATGACTGTCGCGCGACCGCTGCTCCCCCCGATAGCGGCTGAAATAAGTGGAATTGATGCATTCAGGCACGCCTCTTCCAGGAGGAAACGGTCGGTAATGGTGTCAAGACAGTCGATCGCCAGCTGTGCATCGCGCAGAATAGCCTGTCCATTATCTGCCCTGAAGAACTCAGGGACGATGCGAACTTCAACTGCAGGATTTATCTGCTGTACCCGGACTTGTGCCGCCTCCGCCTTTGATTTACCGATAGTGGCAGTACTGCTCAGAAGTTGTCTGTTTAAATTGCTTTCCTCGAAACAGTCCCCATCCACAAGAGTAAGTCGGCCGATGCCGATTCGTGCCAGGAGTTCCGTCACATTTCCACCCAGGCCGCCAAGCCCGATGACAGCCACATGGGAGCGCAACAATCGAATCTGGTCGGTGTTTGCAAGTGACTTTTGATTACGGCTGTACCGCTCCGGGATAATCCCCGTCTCCAGGGCGGCACATTCTACTTCTAACAGTGGCAGGCCGGTTATTTCCGCTATTGTACATGTATCGCCCATGAAAATTGCCTGATATAAGGATGCGTCCGGGCGAGAGCGTTGGTGGGCATACGCCTGCAATAAATCGAAAAGCTTTTTATTTGCCATAGCTGTTTTGCTTAGAATATGAGGGAAGATTCAAGACCCTGCCGGCCCTTTCCGGAAGAGCAAGCTAGAGTAAATATAGTGACCGGAAGACGGCTGTTTGTCAATGTTCAATAAAATACCACCATCATATGCAATTCCTGGCCAACGCTGGTTTGCAACTCAACTCCGTATATAGTATACAGTGACTGGTAGTGGATCGAGTGGTTCTGTGGGGATGTCTTCTCCCCGGGATTGGTACGTTGTCGACAAGGTAACTCTCTGAAGCAGGTGGAGTATATGCAAACAAAAAAGGCAAAATCAAGTGGTGGGCTTTTTCGAAAAATTAGGACAAAAATGTCCGGTGGGGAGGTTGTACACGAGGCGACACAAGAGCCGATACCCAAAGATGCCATGCAGCAGATGATGGAAGAATTCGATGCCGTGAAAAAAAACCCGGGTCAATTGACGGGCTGGGATTTCGACCGCGCCTTTGAGTTTATTGAAAGATATCCGGATACCCCCCAGTCGGAAATACTCATTGGCCAGATGTACGCGACTTCCGGGCAGGCGCTGAAGGGTTTGAGTTATGCGAGTGCCGTGAAGGTGCTGGAGCGGATGCCGGGTCATGCGGGCAGTCAGTCAATTATCAAGGGGATGTATGCGCTTGAAAAAGATTTCATCCAGGAACTGAAATCGGATGTTATTGCCCATATGCTCAAGATTATTCCGGACCACCCCCTGACTGAGGAATTAACCACAGCCCTGGCCGTAAAAAACCTCACCAATGCCTACGATTTTGTCACTGCCAATCCGGACAATGTCTATTCAAAAAAAATTATCAAGGCAATGTTCGACAGAGATCCCAATATTGCCTTACTGCTGCTTCAGGAAAAACTGGACCATCCCCAGGTAACCAGTATTTTTGATGGAATTTATAACATAACCCAAAAATCTGATATTAAGAAGTTGACCCCAAATGCCATAATCTTCATTCTGGATGTGGCGCCCGACCACCCTCAAGCTTCTAAAATGATAGAGGTATTGGTCGAAAATAATTATGTGAAAGCGTACGATTTTGTCAAAATGCATCCCGGCCATGTCAAAGTTGCCGAGATAAGGAAGCTGATTATTGAACGTAAACCTGAGTTGAAGAAGCTCTTTGACATCAACCCCTGATTTTCCTTTTGCTCTACATCCCCCGAATCAACGTGTTTGATTCGGGGGAATACAGCACTGTCTCTACTTTTCTTTCATCATCTGGCGCAGAACATAGGGTAAAATGCCACCATGCTGGAAATAGGTGACATCCACTTCCGTATCGAGGCGGGCGATGACCTCGAAACTAAATGTGTCGCCATTCTGCTTTTCTGCCGTGACTTTCAATGCTTTTCCCGGCGTTATGTCACTCAATCCTTCAATTGAATATATTTCAGTACCATCAAGACCCAGCGAGCCGATATTTTCTCCCTCCTTGAAAACGAGAGGCAATGCCCCCATTCCCACCAGATTGTTGCGGTGAATCCGTTCAAAGGACTCGGCAATAACTGCTTTGATGCCAAGAAGGTTGGTCCCTTTTGCCGCCCAGTCGCGTGAAGAGCCGGTCCCATATTCCTTACCGCCAAGGACGATAAGAGGCGTACCCTCTTCCAGATACTTCATGGCCGCCTCGTAGTTGTACATTTCGGTATTTTCCGGCAATTTGACGGTAAAGGCGCCTTCTTTTGGCGCCACCATTTTATTTTTAATGCGGATATTGCCGAAAGTGCCTCGCATCATTACCTCATGGTTGCCTCTTCTGGAACCATAGGAATTGAACTGGGCGGGATTAATGCCTTGCTCGATGAGGTAACGACCGGCCGGATACTCTTTTGGAATAGCGCCGGCGGGGGAGATATGATCGGTGGTGACGGAGTCACCAAGGACCAGGAATGCCCTCGCTCCGTTAATATTTTCGGGTGGGATAGGGAGATCAGTGAACTTGTCGAAATAGGGTGGATTTTTGATATATGTTGATTTCTCCTCCCAATTGTAGGTGGTACTTTCCGAGACTTTGAGTCCTTTCCAAAAATCGTCACCTTCAAAGATATGGGCATACTCACGGGTGAAGGCTTCCTGGGTGACATACTGCTTCACCAGGGAATCTATGGCTTCATTGGTAGGCCAGATATCTTTTAGGTAAACGGGTTCACCGTTGGGATCGAAAGAAAGTGGCTCGGAAGTCAAGTCAATATCCACCCTTCCTGCGAGGGCAAAAGCTAAGACGAGCATCGGTGAGGCAAGAAAGTTGGATTTAATCTGCTGGTGGATACGAGCCTCGAAATTTCTGTTGCCGGAAAGAACCGCGGCAACGTTTAAGTCATTTTCTTTAATGATTTTCTCAAGTGCCGGTTTCAAAGGTCCGCTGTTGCCAATACAGGTGGTGCAGCCAAAAGCGGTTATATGAAAGCCCAGTGCTTCAAAGTACGGCATCAACCCCGTTTCGCCGAGATATCTGCTGACGGCTTTTGAGCCGGGCGCAAAAGAAGTTTTAACGAAGCCGGGAATTTTTATCCCTCGTTTGATGGCTTCTTTAGCCATCAGGCCGGCACCGATGAGCACATTCGGATTGGAGGTATTGGTGCAGGACGTGATGGCGGCGATCACCACGCTACCGTCACTGATTTTGACCGGTTTGCCGTTGAAAATAATCTCAATATCCCTTTTCCCGGCGGCATGACAGGAGTCATCGCGGTGTGTCTCACAGCCCGATTCGTCTATAAAGGTGGAGACTTCTGCC
The DNA here is from genome assembly GCA_965363495.1 of uncultured Desulfopila sp. Classification (GTDB taxonomy): domain Bacteria; phylum Desulfobacterota; class Desulfobulbia; order Desulfobulbales; family Desulfocapsaceae; genus Desulforhopalus_A. The sequence goes on along the minus strand of CBDTUM010000003.1, from coordinate 21,672 downwards.
GGGCTGCTGTCACGTTCGTATTTACAGCCGAGGATATCGGCAAAAGCGGATCGCATCTTGGCCAGAGGAATCCTGTCCTGAGGCCGTGCGGGTCCGGCGAGAGATGGTTCTACTGTTGCCAGATCAAAGTCGATAATTGTGGTGTACTCGATGTTTTCAGTTTCACTGTAGAAAAGCCCATTTGCTTTGGAGACAGCCTCGGTTATGTTCGCCTCTTTTACGCGGCCGGTCAGTTTAAGATATTGGATTGTCTTATCGTCGATGGGAAAAAATCCAAGGGTTGCGCCATATTCCGGCGTCATGTTTGAGATGGTGGCCCGGTCGGGGATGGACAGACTTTGCATGCCGGGGCCGAAATATTCGACGAATTTTTCCACCACTTTGTGCTTTCTCAGGAGTTCTGTCAGGGTCAAAACCAGGTCGGTAGCAGTAATTCCTGCCTGCATTGTGCCGGTGAGCCGCACCCCGATTACTTCAGGAATTGACATATAATAAGGCTGACCGAGCATAACGGCTTCGGCTTCAATGCCTCCGACGCCCCAGCCCATGACACCGATACCATTGATCATCGGCGTGTGTGAATCCAGACCTACCACGGTGTCCGGATAGGCGTAATGTAGAGCATCAATATCTTCGGTGATGGTTACCCGGCCCAGATGCTCAAGATTGACCTGATGGCAGATACCGGAGTTGGGCGGTACAACCCGAAAGTTATCAAAACATTTTTGAGCCCATTTCAACAGGGAGTATCGTTCACTGTTCCGCTCATATTCCATTGCCACATTTTTGGTCAGACTGAGGCTGGTTCCGGAAAAATCAACTTGAACCGAATGGTCGGCAACCAGTTCAACCGGTACGCGGGGATTGACTTTAGCCGGGTCGCCGCCGAGTTTTTTCACGGCATCCCGCATAGCTGCCAGATCCACCACGGCGGGGACACCGGTAAAATCCTGCATTAATACCCGGGCGGGATGATAGGGTATCTCAACGGGGGTATCGTAGCTTTTCTGCCATGTGGTTATGGCTCGCAGATCTTTTTCCGTAACAATTTTGCCATCAAGTTTTCGAAGGAGATTTTCCACCAGGATGCGGATGGAGTAAGGCAGTCGGTCAATTGTCCCAATCCCGTTTTTTGCAAGCTCCCGTATGTCAAAGAAACTGTAGGAGACGCCATCTACCTGCATCTGTTTTACGAAGTCCTGATTGTTGATCATGTTTTCCTCACGTTATTTAGGGCCATTATGGATGATGGCGTCGTAAAAAGTCCGATCTCCTTCGTTGTAGTGTTTTTGGCTGGCTCCCGACATACTACTTGTATAGTCGGAAACCAGCCAAAAACACTACGCCTTGTATATCAAATTTTTTATCTAGCCATCTCTGAGGGTTCATTTGACTTATTTCCAGTTCATCAATTGTAGCGACATGTATAATAGTTACGAACCACTGACTGTCCCCGAAAAAGAGTGGTCAGAGGCGATCACTGAATTGCCTGTCCTCTCGAAGTAAACGAGATGCCGAGTTGAGATTGGGTGCCGATCATGACCGATTCCATAATCGGCGGATTAATAGCTTTGTCTGCATGCCATTCCACAATAAAATTAGCTCCGGACCCCCCGGTGTTGTCTCTTTGAGGAACAATGAAACGCTCCGAACCGAGTGGCCCGAGTACAATGGGTTTTGTTATATATTCTTTAACGAGAGGTCCCTCGGTCTCATGGTAGTTCACAGCGGTAACGGTCAGTGCATATTTCGGATCGACATTTCGGATACTAAGGGTGACAGACAGGAGCAGAGGGGTCTCTTTGTTGCCATGGTAAATATGTGAATAGGCCGGAATATAAACCACCTGTCCTTTAGTCAGCGGCGGCGCTTCCGCTGCCCAAAGAGATGGTGCCAGAAAAAGCAGTACCAGGAAAAAGACCAGTATAAAAAGTTGCGAATATTTTGGCTGAGACATAATCATATGATTGTGTATATTGGTCCGTAAGGTGATTGCCGTACATGGCTGGTCCAGCGAAAAACGGTTATATTGCTGAAATTAATACTTTTATTGTTAACTTAATGTCCGCCATTCGACGTACGGATTAATAAGAGTAATCCCGCCCAAAAGATTTGCGGGATAAGTTCATTCACGAAATAATTTTCTTGCAGACAGCACAAGAAAATTATTTCTAATTCACTAACTGAAGTGGTTTCAACGACAGGAGCCTGATTCACTGCATTTACAGCCTTTCGGGTTTTCTATCTGTTCAAGTTTCTCGATATGTTTGCGTTCTTCTTTAATAATTTTTCGCAGTTGGCCAATAGCTTCTTGATCATCGAGAAATTCTATAAGAAATTCATAGAACAAGATGGTATCCAACTCAAAATTTTTCGATTTTGCTATTACCTCTGCAACATTTTTAGCCTTTATAAGCTCATCTTCATCGAGTAAGAAGTTGTTGTCTTTGATCATATCCTGGAGCAGGGTGCGGCCCATTCGCTCGATCTCCCGCTGTTCTGCGGTCAGAGGGGTGTTCGATTCGAGACTGGTAAACCAGTTGGCATGGCACTTTTCTTCATCGGCCATCCAGGCGAGCATTTCTGCCACCTGGGGGTCTTTGGCGGCTTTACTGGCCTTGCGGTATGTCTCTTCCCCATTTTTTTCAATTTGTATGGCTATGTTGCGAATATCACCTAGAGTGAACATTAACTCCTCCTGTATAAGAGATAATCTACCGCTGATGAGGCTATTGCACTGCGCATTGTACAGGGTTTTCGTGCCTTACTCCAGCAATTCTGACACTCTTTTTATTCGAAGAATCTGGTGAAGATTTCCACATCCTCGCGCGGGGTCCGATAGTTATTTACTGGTGCCTCCTTATCCTCATAGCCAAGTGCCATACCGCAGACAAGGAGAGTCTCCGGGCTGTAGCCAAGGGCCTCTTTAATCAGGGCTGGGTACTGGCCGAGGGCTGCCTGTGGACAGGTGGCAAGCCCCTCTTCGAGGGCTGCCAGCATAACGGATTGAATAAACATACCATAATCGAGAAAGGAACCCTTTTCCATTACCTGATCAATAAAGAATAAGAGAATGACCGGTGCATCGAAAGCCCGATAATTGGCTATCCACTGCTCGAGCCTGCGGTGTTTGTCCCTTCGCTCGATGTTGAGGGCTGCGTACAGCTGGGCGCCACAGGAAACACGCCGCTTTTTGTAAGGTTCATTCCATTCCAAAGGATAGTATGTGTAATCCATGGTGCCGATGCCATCTATGCGAAAAGAGCTTACCATTGCCTCGGTCAGAGCATCTTTTTTTTCTCCGGTAACTACCGCAACCTGCCAGGGTTGGGCGTTGGTCCCGGAGGGGGCATGGCGTGCAGCCTGCAAAATATTGACTATCTTTTCCCGATCAACAGCTTTGTCGAGGAAGGCGCGCACTGATTTTCGTTCGCAGAGTGCTTCAATAATATTCATAATTTTTATGGGTAAGAATTGATTTCATAGGAGATTGTGGATTTATTCCTGGCAACCTGGTAGCAGTATCATGTAAGAAAATAAGGATTGTCAAGAAGAGATCAACGTCAGAAATGGAAGATGATCCGCTAGACTGCTCTGTTGAATGAGAAATTTACCAGGGGAACTGAAAAAAATGTTTGTTTTTAGATGCAAATGGTTATCTGTATTGGACATATTGTGATACAGGGGTAAGGTTAGGTTTTCTGTTCAGGCGATGAGAAACCTTTCGCCGGAGAACATAACAAGCCCCCGGAACTTCAGAGCTGTAAACGTTTACCAGTGCCAAAAATAAAATGAGCAGAAGAAAAATTTGCATTCCAGCTAAAAGTCGATAGGAGAAAAAGAATGGCCGAAGAAACCACCGTCTTAACCCCTGATGGAATTGAATCTCCTGAGGATGCCAAGAAAAAAGAATCCGGTAAATCACTCGTGGTAGCAAAGGACTTATTGCCAGATAGCCTTATGGTGATACCTCTGCACGATCGACCGATGTTCCCCAAAATGATGGGACCGATTATTGTCGACGATAGTATTCTGCAACAGGCAATCATGAAACATGTCAACCAGAATGCACCCCTTTACTTTGGCCTTATCCTGCAGAAACCCAGAGAAGATGGGCTCGCTCATGCAGCAAAAAGTGCTGAAGAATTCTTTAAAGTGGGCTCCGTCGCCCGGGTAATCCAAGTGTCGCCCTTTAAGCCGGGTGAACCTTTACAGGTGTTGGTACAGGCCCTGGAGCGGTTTGATGTCCTTGATTTATTAAAAAAAGACTCCATTTTTACTGCCGATGTGAAATACTGGTATGAGAATATCCAGGAGAATACTGAAGAACTGAAAGCCTATTCGGTAGCTATTATCGATTGCATCAAAGAACTTGTCAATATGAATCCCTTGTTTAAGGAAGGTTTGAGTCTTCTCATCGAGCGGATCAACCTGAGCGATCCCGGTTCTCTCGCCGATTTTGCAGCCTCCATGACGACCTCTTCCGGCACAGAAATTCAGAAGGTGTTGGAAACCTTCGATGTCCGAAAACGGCTGGAGATGGTCCTGATACTGCTTAAAAATGAAGTAGAAATTTCTAAGCTCAAAGCCAAGATTTCTAAACGGATAGAGGAACAACTGTCCAAACAGCAAAGGGAATTTTTTCTCAAGCAGCAATTGCAGGAAATTAAAAAAGAGTTGGGTTTGGCTAAAGACGATACCCAGACAGAGATAGAAAAATATCAGGAGAGGTTGAAAAAACTAGTTCTCTCCGACGAAGCCAGGGAGAAGGTTGCCGAGGAGATGGAGAAACTCAAGCTTCTTGGGGCTTCTTCTCCTGAATTCAATGTAACTCGGACGTATCTCGATTGGTTGACTATACTTCCATGGGGGGTCTATTCCAAAGACAGCTACGATCAGAAGAAGGCGGCGAGGGTTCTCGACCGGGACCATTACGGTCTTGAGGACGTCAAAAATAGGATTTTGGAACTGATTTCCGTCGGCGTAATCAAAGGTGACCTGAGCGGCACCATCCTGCTCCTGCAAGGCCCGCCGGGGGTTGGTAAGACCTCGATAGGTAGATCGGTGGCAGAGAGCCTGGGTCGGGAGTTTTATCGCTTCTCTCTAGGCGGGATGCGCGATGAGGCGGAAATCAAAGGTCATCGCCGAACCTATATCGGAGCAATGCCTGGAAAATTCATTCAGGCGATTAAAACCTGCAAGACGTCTAATCCAGTGATTATGCTCGATGAGATCGATAAAATTGGGGCCAGTTTTCACGGCGATCCTGCCTCCGCTCTGCTTGAAGTACTCGATCCGGAGCAGAACAGGGATTTTCTTGATCATTATCTGGACGTTCGTTTTGATCTGTCAAAAATATTTTTTATCTGTACGGCCAACCAGTTAGACACGATACCCAGTCCGCTTATGGACAGGATGGAGACCATCCAATTGCCTGGCTATATTCTTGAGGAAAAAGTTGAGATTGCCAGAAGACATTTGATCCCGAAACAGCTGAAGGCGCATGGGTTGACTGCAAAACAGATCACATTGTCAAAAGCCGTGGTCGGAGAGATTGCCGATGGCTATGCCCGCGAGGCTGGTGTGCGTGGCCTGGAAAATTGTATCAAGAAAATTCTCAGAAAATCGGTAAATAAGATCATTGAAAATCCAGACCAGAATATCCGCATTAAGAAAGACGAACTGAAGGAGTTGCTCGGAAAACGATATTTTACCGAAGACCAGGCCTTCAAAAAGCCCCGGGTCGGGGTCATTACCGGCCTTGCCTATACCAGCATGGGCGGAACTACCCTGCATATTGAATCCGTGCCCATTCCCACTGGTCAGGCTGGTTTTAAACAAACCGGGCAGCTTGGCAAGGTGATGGTTGAATCATCAGAGATTGCTTATAGTTATGTTCGTTCTTTGATGCGGGGCAATAATGCGGGGACGGAGTTTTTCAACAATAATCTTGTGCATCTGCATGTACCGGCCGGAGCAACGCCTAAGGATGGGCCGTCAGCCGGGATAACTATGGCCTGCTCGATTTATTCGATTGTTATGAATCAACCGATCCGCCCAAATCTTGCCATGACGGGAGAGCTGACACTCACCGGCCTGGTCATGCCTATTGGCGGGGTGAAGGAAAAGATGATCGCTTCAAAGAGGGCGAAAGTGCAGGAGGTCATTTTGCCAAAAGATAATGAGGAAGATTTTGAAATGCTGCCGGATCATATCAAAGAAGGTATAACTCCCTATTTTGTTTCGACCTTCGATGAAGTCAAACGGATCTGTTTCAAACAGGGGAGTTGATTGTACTCGAAAAAGCAGACATAAAAAAAATGGAGCGGGAAACGAGATTCGAACTCGCGACGTCAACCTTGGCAAGGTTGCACTCTACCACTGAGTTATTCCCGCTCATTTTTGGTGAAAGGACGCTTTTTTTATCAGAACGCCAAACTGAAGTCAATGTTTTTTTTATGTCCTGCTCATTGTTCTTGCATCGACCACCTCCTATTCCGGCAGGAGATCGTAATAGTAGGTGAGGATATCGGTCCGGGTAACAATACCTATTACTTTGCCATTTTCGACCACCGGAAGGTAGCCGATATCTTTTTCAATCATTATGCCGGCAGCAACCGACGGTGCTGCGCCTGGATCAATGGTAACAATGTTTCTGGCCATGAAAGCCTTGACCGGACTGTTCCAGTGCTGTTTTTTCTTTACCCGCTTGAGATCCCATAAGACGATGATTCCATGAATTACATCATCTTCCATGACCATGATGCCTCTGACCTTTTCGGTGGCCATCAAGGTCTGGATGTCACGCATGGGCGTTGCAGGGACCACGGAGATCACCGGAAAGGACATAATGTCGGAGATACGGGCGCTCTCGGTCTTGTCCGATGTCAGTCCGGCAATAATTGTTTTCTTAATCCGTCGTGGTGACATTTCGCTGCTTTTGATCGTTGCTGAACCCGCTCCGGCGTGTCCGCCACCACCGAGAACTGCCAGAGCCTTGCCGATATGGATATTTTCTGCCCCGCTGCGACCAATGACGGTATTTCTGCCTTCACTGGCAAAAATTACAAAAAGAGCATCGACATTGACTATCTTTCGGTACATATTCACCACTGCCGCCAGGTTGGTTACTTTTTTGTCCAGGTTTATGGTGTTGAAACCGATAGTGTTGCTGTTGATGGTGAATTTTTCCGTCTCCTTCATCATTTCAAAGAGAATCTCTTTTTGATTCTCTTCGTATGGCGGATTGAGAAAAAACGCAGCCACATTGAGATCCGCTTTTTGATCGAGCAGATAGGCGGCTGCCCGGGCGTCTTCCGCTGTAGTTGAGGGGTAGGAGAGATGTCCGGTGTCTTCATAGAGCCCTATCAACATGACAGTGGAATCGAGTGGCGTCAGCTCTATCCGGCGTTTCCTCATCTCCCGTACGAGGAGTGTCACCGTAGAACCGACCTGCTCCTTGCAGGACCAGGTCGGTACGATGTCGCCGCTTCCTATCATATGGTGATCCCACAGATCAATTTCCAGATCTTTCCTGGTTGCCAGGTCTCCCAGGCGGTCCAGCCGCTGCCACTGGTCCGTGTCAAGGACGATCAGTTTTTTCACTTCATCGTGTGGAACCTCGTGGGGCAGGATGAGGTTAAAAGCCGTCTTATGGGTTGACAGAAACTGCTCGACATTCCTGTTGGTCATTCTCGGGACCACGCCGATGCAGCCCGGGTAGAGGAGAGTCGCAGCAATAACTGAAGCGAGGCCATCGAAGTCGGTGTTCTTGTGCGTCGTTGCTATAAGCATTGTGCTGGCTAGTGAAATATGAGAAAAATCTGCAATCTACAGCCGAAACCCAAAATACTGTCCAATTACTGGAGTTGATAGACTGGACGTCTCGAGGTATCGCGATAGTAGACCATCATCTGCTCTGCAAGAGCGCTCAATGTTTGCTGGCGATTGGCTGGAGAGGGATGGGTGCTGAGGAATTGCGGTGGGCTGCTGCCACCCACCTTGGCCATTTTTTGCCAGAGTGTTACCGCCGCCCTGGGGTCATATCCCGCCTTTGCGGCTAGTTCAATGCCCATTTGATCGGCTTCTGTTTCAGATGTTCTGCTGTTTGGCAAGGTTATGGCGGTTGCGGCGGCCAGAGAGCTGCCGCTCAGGATGGCACCTTTGTATACACTGTCTCCTGCGGCAATGGCTACCCCGGACAGACCGAGTTGTGTGGCCAGGGCCATGGACATCCGTTCTGCGGTATGGTTGGCCAGAGCATGGGAAATCTCGTGGCCCATGACCTGGGCGATCTCATCATCGGTGGCATGCAATTTGTTGATCAGTCCTGTATATATGGCCATCTTACCACCCGCCATGCACCAGGCGTTGACTGTCTCCGGATCATCGATGACCTTGACAGTCCATTCCCAGTTCCTGGTATTCGGATAACGTTGTATGGCCTGAGCGATAATTCGGCCGGTAATAAGCCTGACCCGTTTGGAAGTTGCTGGGTTGGCATCGATCTTACCTTCTTTCTGCAGGGGGAGAAGGGTCTGTACATACGCTTCACGAGATGAGCTGATGGCCTGTTCCGGCGACACGATCATGAACTGTGATCGTCCGGTGGGGCTGGTGGCGCAGGCCGACAAGGTGAACAGAGCCAGGAGGATGAAAAGTTTTTTCATTGTGGATCCTTTTCCAGAAAATAAGGTATGGTAAAGAGTAGAGATGAGAGAATGACTGATACTGGATCAGTCGACCAGAAGCGAATTATAGCATTTAAAATATTCATGCGACAAGGGGAATGCAAGCTTCTGACTATTAAACAGCATTACTGCACGTACCACGACATAGAATCGGGGGCAGGATCGCGTTTGCTGATACCAAAGAATTATAGCAGCTGAATTAGGCAACAATGACCAGAAACAGTAATATTGATAAACTGCAGCATCTCTGGCTGCAACAGTTGCAGCTTGAATTCGCAGAAATCTGCATGACCTATACTCTTTTACTCAAGCCACCGGTCTTTGAGATCACCGAGGCTCAAAAAGAGCTTGGGGCCTGGCAGTCGGACACGAGAACCCTGCGGATCAGCCGTTATTTGATCCTTAATTATTCCTGGTCGGTGACCGTGCAGGTTCTAAAACATGAGATGGCGCATCAGCTCTGTGCTGAGATTTTTCAGAGTGTTGGTACGCCCCATGGTGAAGATTTTCAACGGGCATGTGCGCTTCTGGGAGTCCTGCCGGAATATCGTCGCGCCGGGGCGGCTATGGTCGAGATGGTGGAGCAGGCAGCAATCGGATCAAAAATCTCCAGTCGAGGACAGGCCTGCATGGCAAAGGTGGCAAAACTTCTGGCACTGTCTCAATCCGCCAATGAGCATGAGGCGGCGCTGGCTGTGCAGAAGGCGAACGATCTGATTGAAAAATACCATATCGAAGAACTTGGCAATGATGTCGAGTATCGTTATGGTTTTGGTATAATTGACCGGAAAAGAAAACGGATAGAGAGTTATCAACGGCGAATCTGTACGATTCTGCATGATTTTTTCTTTGTCAGAGTCGTTCTGGCCAGCCTCTATGATCCCTTGCGCAACGATACCTTTAAAACTATTGAACTTCTGGGCACGAAAGAAAATGTGGTCATTGCCGAATATTGCTATTTTTTCCTGGAAAATCGGCTCGCTTCGCTGTGGTCTTTGCACAAGACCCGCTTTAAAGGATCGGTCAGAACCGAAAAAAATAGCTATTATCTTGGGTTACTCCGCGGCTTTTCCGAGAAACTGCAGCAGCAGAAAAAAACGAAAAAGAATCTGCACAGTCAACCGCACCTGGGCGAGCTGGTTGTTGCCGATGAAAAAAGGCTGGGGGATTTTGTCGAAATGCGTTTTCCCCGACTCAGAAAGGCAGCAAGGAGCGGTGCCAAGGTATATAAAAGCACCTACAATGAAGGGGTGGAGACGGGTAAAACGATTTCTTTTGCCGAAGGTCTTAACGGCAAAAGTGATACCTGCGGTAAATTATTGCCGGGCTGAGTGTTGTGCAGAGGAAGGTCTGTACCGGTGTCACGGTGTACGCATCCTTCCTCTGCATTGTGTCAAACGTTAAACGACTCCTTTACTCAGTAAAGAGGAACTATACTGCATTTCGGTTTTCTTGATATGGTTGAGCAACCAGTCTTTGAGGAATTCAATCAACTCGAGTGAGACGTCTTTTTCACCCTTTTTAAACTGCTCCTGGAACAGCAGTACCTGAGAGACAAGCTTGACAGGTTATTTTCCCAGGCTTTGCTCAATATAGTTGACGGTTTCCGGAGGCAGCTGCAATCCTTCGGCCAGATTTTGCATATACTGTTCTTCAAGTGGTGTATCGACTTCGATGGCAAGGAGTGATGCCGCATAAATCTGGGCAGCCATATCCGGGCGACCAGCTGCGGAGGCGATTACCCCTTGGATATCAAGTGGGCGTACAGATTCTGCAATAAAAAAATCTTTTTCGTTTTCGGTTAGACCGTTTTCTTCGAACTTGCCAATAATTTTTTTCAGTTCTTTCTGATCTATGGCCCCATCGGCTTTTGCCGCATTGATCATTGCTTTAACGAGGATATGCGCATCTGCTTCGAGTCTTTCGGCCTGCTCAGGTGTCTCAGGATCGGAAAGAGCCGAAGGTACCTCGGTTGGCTTTTGCCCCGAGTTTTTCAGAGCGGAAAAAGCAAGCGATGCAATCATTGCCAGGGCGCCACCGCCAATTGCTCCTTTGGCTGACGCACGGCCACCACCAAGCAGGGCGCCTCCCAGTGCCCCGAGTCCACCAAGAGCCCCTGGGTTGTTGCCAATGTTTCCCAACACTTTTCCGAATATGCCGCCCAGCTCACCTGTCTGCGACTGGCCACCGCTGAGCATTTTTCCAAGTCCACCGACGATATCGTTGAGTGAGCTTCCACCAGCTGCGCCAAAAGCATGCGTTGCCCTTCGAGTGCTGGATTGTGACATACCGCCCTGAATCAGCGATCCCAGAATATCAGTGAATCCTGCCATAATCGTTCTCCCATTGGATGTTTTCTTCGATGAATAAACAGCTGTGATGTTGCCTTGTCTCGACAGTTTGATTAGCGTTACTATAGAGCACGATACAGTATGTACAAGACGCGGTCAGATAATTAACGCCAGAGGAGCTTGACCGGCGGTGGCTGTTTGTTGGAAGTTTTACCAGGATTGTGATCCAGACGAATGCGCAGAAAAGATGGAAATTTGGGCAGCCCGGACTGGTATTTACCATAGTATTTGAAGGTGATGACTGCACCGATAGGCGGTGGCGATTCTCTTTCTGCATCACTGAAGCCGCCGCCGATCTTGCATTGTCGGCCGTTGTCAAGCTCCACCAGCAGGGCGCCGAGTCGCCCTGCGTTTCTTCCTTTGCCGGGCAGGTGGGCTATGACCACCGCTTCGCTGTCTTGATAATTTTTTACCTTTAGAATTTCGGTACTGCGTCCAGCAGTGTAGAGGGCATCAGGTTTGCGGACAATCAACCCTTCACCGCCAAGTGTCTCGATCTCCGCCAACCGCTTTTGCAAGTCTGCAGAATCGCCAACAGTGGTTTGCAAGATGACGAAGGCATAGGCGGAGGGATGGTCGGTAAACCACTTTTGGGCTTTGGCAATTCGCTGGGTAAAACCACCGGGCGCTTCCGGTACATCGAAGATGGCGAGGCGGAGTTGCAGCCAGCCGTTATGCGATTTTTTTTTCTTGACGATTGCAACAGTCTGCTCAAAACTACTCCGTCCACCCCAGATTTCTCCTTCTACCGGAAAAGGTGGCAGGTCTTTAACAAATGCCGCCGGGGGAGAAAAGGCATTGCCATTTTTCGACAGCAGCCTTTTGCCGTCCCAGTAGCCTCGTATTCCATCGAGTTTTTCACTCATCAGCCAGCCGGACACATCAATTTGTTCGCTATAAATCTCCGGCAGCATCGGTTCGACGGCGTGAGAGGCTGTTGTTAAGACTAATCCGCAGTACAACAGCACCAAGACTATTGTCGTCATTACCCCCTGCCCGTTCTTATATCGGGAAAACATCCATTTTCTCCCTTTGGTTATCTGGTTCTGACTCTTTGACTGCGACCATTGAGAACAGTTACAGGATAACAAGGATATCTGGATAATTTCTTACCGGCTCATTTCAGGGGGTAATTGCTGCATAAGCAATTCAGGCAAAGCGGTTTTCTACGGCACTGCTGATCTTTACGATTTTATAAACTCCTCTGTGACCATTTGATCGATAAAATCGAGGACAAACTGCCGTTGAGCAGGAGTTGCGTGAGCGATGCAATGGCAGTGCAGATTGACCTGGCTGCGGACCAGAAGTTCAAATTTTACAGCAGTGTTGAGCAGTTCGACACCCAGATGATAGGGGCCATGTTGTTCTTTATGCTCCATCTGGGTTTCCGAAAGCAGATCATCCGGCAGCTGGAGCCAATACAGCCCGATCATCGGGCCGCGTCTGATTGATCTTTTAAGATACGAGTCGATATTGTCGCGCTCCATTGGCGAGAGTTCATCGATGACGAATTGTCGCATACTTTTTTCCTTTTACCGAGGTTGATTTCTTCTATATATCAAGCCAGGTCGCATCGCTGTTCAGATTTTCACCGCTATCTTCGCGCACGACATACATATTTTCCAGTCTGATGCCTCCCCAGCCGGGAATATAGATTCCTGGTTCAACTGTGACGATCATTCCGGCTTTGAGGGTGGCATTGCTGCGACTGGAAAGCCGAGGTTCCTCGTGGACGGCAAGTCCGACCCCGTGGCCCAGGGAGTGACCGAAATACTCGCCGTAGCCGGCATCGGCAATGATATCGCGGGCGGCTTTATCCACCGCACAGCACTTGGCGCCGGCCCGGATGGCAGCGGCACCAGCCAGCTGGGCCCGGCGTACCAGTCTGTGGAGTTCCCGATACCGTTGATCCGGTTCGCCAACCACCAGATTGCGGGTCATGTCCGAACAATAGCCATCAAGGATGAGCCCCATATCAATAGTTAGCGAACCATTTTGGGCTAATGGACTTGTGCCGGGCACTGCGTGGGGGAGGGCGCCGTTAACGCCACTGGCAACAATGGTCGCAAAACTTGGTTTTTCGGCGCCTTTACGGCGCATCGATGTTTCAATGGCCAGAGCGACATCGATTTCGGTAGCATATGTGTGCAGCGTGCTGTGGATATCGGCAAAGACAGCCTCGTTGAGGCGAACGGCATTGCCGATCAGGCTGATTTCTTCCTCATCCTTGATCTCTCGCATTGTTTCCACCAGGCCCTCGGTCGGCACAATCTTTATGCCTTTTTTGCCCAGTGTTGTCGACATTTTGTCGGCAAAAGAATGCAGGGTGTAGCCGCTTTCAAAGGCAAGAGCGGTAATTGCCAGATCGGGCAGCAGCTGAGCCAGCAGATTCAATACGCCTTTGGGGTAAATGACTATTTCGGCCCAGGGAACATCCTCTTGCGCCTGCAATTTGAAACGAAAATCGGTGAGCAGGTGCACCGTGCCCCTGGCCGGCACCAGCAGGAGGCCCGAGGATTCGCTTATACCATGGTCGCTCCCCCGATATCCGCACAGATACCGTCGATTCTCCGGCTGACTGACCAGAAGAGCGTCAACTTTTTTTCTTCTCAGTTTTTCTTGAATTTTCTTTATTCGTTGTTGATAATCCATCTGTTTTCTGTATCCGGGTCAGTGGGAAACGGGAGAAAAACGTTCGAGAATCATTTCCTTGCGCTGTTTCATGGCGTCATTGTATTGATTGTTCAGGCTTGTCAGCATTTTTGTCAGTTCCTCCCGGTACTGTGGATGCATCGCCGGGTTGACGGGGGCCTGGCTTTTTTGGCCCTCGGCCGTCTGCTGCTCCATCTGGGCTCTTATGGCGTCTTCGAGTTGCTTGGTCATTTGTTCCTTATGTTGGCCATATTGCTCAAGTATTTGTGATAATTCCTGGCAGATCGGAGCGATATCCCCACTTTTACCACCTAAGGAAAGAACACCCTGCAGGGCTATTTTACCTGATGCCTGCAGTTGCTCGTCCCGGGGGAGAACGATATTACGCAGCAGGGTCTGGGCCATTCCTTTTCGTATTGCCACCTGGTCCTTCGCTGGTTGTGCAATGAGCAGCTGAGCAAGATCGGTCTGCTGCTGATTGAGATACTCGGCAGCAAGCCGCATGCCTGTCTTGATGAGATCTTCATTGTCGACTTCCGGTTGTGCGGTGGCGGCCATTTTTGCGGCACGCTCCAGCACCATGTCCATTGTACTTTTAATTTCGGCCATTATATATGTCCTTGGTTGAGGAAACCTGCGAGGGCTGCAGGGGAGGTTTGTTGGAGAAAAGAGTATTTATGGGTTCTCAGTAATCAATAAAGATAAACTCTTAAAAAGACAAAGAAAGCTTGAGGGATGGCTAGATAGAAAGTTTGATATACGCCCAAAGGAAGTGCCCTTGGGGTACAAGGCGTAGTGTTTTTGGCTGGTTTCCGACTATACAATTAGTATGTCGGGAGCCAGCCAAAAACTACGCCCTCCTGGAAGTGCCCTTGGGGTACAACGAAGGAGATCGGGCTTTTCGAAGTCTACGCTTATCTATGACGCCATCAATGTGCAGAATGTACAACAGACCATGACTGTTGGCAAAGAAAATCCAGTAAGAAAGGCTAGGTACGTTGCATTCTTGCTGCAAAAAAACCGTCAATTGTTTCGGAGGGGTGGGGATTGAAAAATTTATTTTCGATAAATTGGTGGGCCGATTCCGGGAGGTATGGGGCGCAATCGGTAAGGGCGAACTCCTGATGTGTTCGCAAAAAGGCATGGACGACCTGCTCGTTTTCTTCCGGTTCAAGAGAACAGGTGGCGTATACCAGGAGACCTTTTTGCTGCACGAGCGCGGCGGCGAGTGAGAGAAGGGCTCTTTGTTCCTGCTGGTAGCGCATCAGCTCCTCCGGCCGCCGGTTCCAGCGGATATCCGGGTGTCGTCCGGTGACGCCGGTGCCGGTGCAAGGTGCATCGATGAGGATTCCGTTAAAAAAATGGGAACCTTGCAAGGTAGAGAACTGTTGTAGATTGCCTTCATAGACGACTGGCCTGTCTTCGGGAAAGAGGCGGGTGATGTTTTCCTGCAGTTTTTTCAACCGGTGCGGTTCCGGTTCCACCGCGGTGATCCGGAGATCGTGCTGCCTGGCCAGCTGGAGGAGGTGCGAGGTCTTGCCGCCAAGGCCGGCACAGCCGTCAAGGTATTCGGCTGATGAGGAAAAAGGGCCAAGGAGAGTGGTGGCGAGTTGGGCCGCTTCGTCCTGAACCTGAAAAAAACCTTCCTTATAGCCTGGTAGAGAGGCAATCGAACCGTGAAATTCGGGCAAAGATACTGCATCCGGGGAATAGCTGCCCAGACGGTTTGGGATACTGGCCTCGTTCAGTATTCGGCAGAAATCGTCTCTTGTAATATTGGCGGTGTTAACTCGCAGCACCAGCGTTGGTTCAACATTGTTGACTCGACAAATTCTCGTCGTTTCAGCGTTGCCGAAGCGTTGTTGCCATCGATTGACGAGCCATTCCGGATGATTGAGGATCGGCCGGCCGGTATTGTCAGTAAGAGCTTTGGTGGCGAGAGTCTTCTTTTGCCGAATGGCCTGGCGCAAAATACCGTTGACAAATCCATGCAGTCTTGCTGGAATTTTGGCTACTTTGCAGCTTTCAACGACTTCATTGACTGCGGCCGATTCAGGGATGCGGTGCAGGAAGAAGAGTTGGTACAGGCCGACCGCCAGCGACTGGTGGACGAAGGGGTCTAATTTTCGCAGCGGCGTGCGGGAGAGCAGTTCCAGGATTCTATCCAGAAACTGCCGATTACGGAGGACCCCGTAGACCAGTTGCATGGCAAGGTTGCGCTCATTGGTTGGCAGACTATATTTCTGCACCACCCGATCAAAGAGCGGCTTGACAGGGGATTGGCTTCGATACAGGTTGCAGAGTGTTGCAATGGCGGCAAAGCGGGCAGTTCTCGATTGTTTTTTTGGCAAAATCTTTTTTCCGGAGTTAATTTACGGGCAAGCACGGCCAAAATGGCTGCAGTTGTCAGGGGACTCATCCAGCCTTATGGGGAGATTCCCGGTAATGTAGCAACTATCTCTTTTAAGGGAAATGGAAAAAGGACAGTATCGGGGCAAGTCGTTTATCCGCATATTTGCTTTCATTGGACAATCCCGCAGCTGGCTGGTATGTTTTCGCAATGTTGCACGCATATTTATAATATATAAAAATTTGACTACCGTATTGTTATGACAAGATATAGTTTGCTTGCGGCTTTGCTGGCAATTGTTCATTTTGTGAGTATGGCACAAGCCTACACCAAAGAAGACGTTGTGAAACGTGGTTTTGTCCAGTGCGGTGTCTCCGCCGGATCACCCGGTTTTTCCAGTGTCGATGTCCATGGTAAGTGGACCGGTTTTGACGTGGATATTTGCCGGGCGGTTGCGGCGGCGACCCTGGGTGACGCCCAAAAGGTTGAATTTTTTCCACTTGCAGAAAGTGAGTCTTTCACCGCTTTGTTGGCTGGGGAGGTAGACATCCTTTCTCGCCACTCTACCTGGACCTTTACCCGTGATTCAGCCCTTCCCGTTCACTTTGCCGGTATCAGTTACTATGATGGCCAGGGCGTGCTGATTTCTAAGAAGCTTAATGTCCAGCATTTAAATGATCTGGATAAGGTTAAAATATGCAGCCCTGTCGAGACCGATTTTGAGGCCAATATAATTGATTATTTTGCAAGAAATAATATTGAGTACAGTATCGTGCCCTATGGCACCCTTGACCTTGCGGTTAAAGGCTTTGAAAGGGAGGACTGCGATGTGCTGACGATGCAGCAGTCACAACTGCATGGACTCCGGCTGGGTATTGCTGACCCGGACAGTGCCTTGGTTCTCCCTGAAGTTTTCGCCAAAGATCCTCTCGGACCGGTTGTCCGACAGGGTGATGAGACCTGGTTGAATATCGTCAAATGGTCACTGTATGCCATGATTAATGGGGAAGAGCTGGGAGTGAGCTCCGAAAACGTCGACGAAATGAAGTTGAGCAATATACTCGCTGTTAAAAGATTGTTGGGACGAGAGGGGGCTGGTGGAAAAAGTATTGGCCTGAAAAATGACTGGGCTTTGCAGATCATTCGCCAGGTAGGCAACTATGGAGAGGTTTTTGAGCGAAATGTTGGATCGTTGTCAGCTTTGCGGATAGACCGGGGATTAAATAATCTCTGGACGCGCGGTGGGCTGCAGTATGCGCCTCCGCTTGAGTAACACGGATGTAATGTGCTAAAAATGGTGTTCTGATGGGGAGAAAAAAACATATGCTTTTGAAAATAATCGTTCTACTCACTTACTTGCTCTTGAGTTCGGCCAATGTTTGGAGCGGACAGGAGTCGGGGAACTGGGATACAGCCGGCAAGGAGATGCGTGAAGCGACCCAAGCCGTAGGTAATGCATCCGAAGAAAGTTGGCGGAAAACCAAGGAAACAACCGCTGAGGCGGTACATGGTGCCAAAGAAAAAGGGACAGAAGTCTGGGATAAGACCAAACAGGAAAGTTCGGAAGTGGCTGAAAAAACGGCAAAAGTCTCCGAAGATGTGGCGGAGGGGACTGTCGAAAAGAGCAAAGGGTTTTGGCAGAATACCAAGGAAGCAACAAAAAGATGGTATGAAACGGCCAAAGCCAAGGTTCATGAAATGACCGCACCGGATCGGCAAAAATAATCTGCTGAGGAAGGAGATCGCTACTTTTCAGCAGGCGATCTCCTTGTTTTGTTTACCTGGCTGCCTGCTCAAGTGCTACAGCCACAGAGACAGCCCATCTTTACCGAGGCGGTTCGACCAGGTAAAGATGAGCGTGGGTAGAGCGTGCGTTATAGTTCGGTGAGGTTGTCAAAGAGAGATCGGTCGGCTTCGATCTTGGTGCGATTGCCGATAATGGATCGGTAACTTCTGGGGATCATGTCGGCAAAAGCCGGGGCGAAACTGCGTAGGTCGGCGAGAGTGGTGGACGTGATCTCCGTCAAGCGTTGCTGTTTAAATTCGATATCGATGCCGTTCAGGTAGTCGTTTCTGGCGATTGCACCATTGGCAGCAGCACTGCGCAGGGGATCGAAGCTGCCATACGTGCCTATGACTAGTTGCTCCATTACTTTATCTGGCAGATTCAAGCGGGCAACGACATCCGGTATGCCGTTGTAGGCATCATAGGTTTTTTTGACCTGAGGATCGCGATAACTGACAAAGGCCAGATTACCGCTGAGCTGACCAAATTGGATAAAACAGCCGTATGCCCCGCCCAGTTGACGCACAGTGTTCCACAGATAATCCCGGGAGAGATACGTTTTTAGAACCTCGAAGTGGCCGTTATACCCCTGGCCATTTGGCAGCAGATTTCCTCCTTGCACGGCAAAGACTACTTCCGCCGAGGTGATGAAGGCTTCGTGGTCGGCAAGTTTCAGCTCCGGGAGTTGATATCTAGTGACCGGGCTGTCGGTCAGAGCGTCGACCAGGCAACTGCCTGTTTTTGCCAGGTGACCAAGTTCCTGGCTGTCCGCGGTCACGCCAAGCAACAGGTTGTTTTTGTTAAAGAGAAGAGCAGCTATGTTTTTTAAAGCTGCCAGAAATTGTTCCTCTTTGTCGGCATATTTGAGGGCCAGCTCTTTTGTTGCCAGATAAGCAGTAATTCCATTGAACATTTCATTATATCTGCCCGTCAGACTGAGATGGGCGAAGACACGGGTGGCCGGGAGGCTGTACCCTTCACTTTGGACCGAATGCTCAGCCCAGGCAAACTCCCGACCGACTATTTCACGAATCCTGGCCCGGTCTGTGAATGAAATGGAGGAGAAGATCTCTGCCAGCAACTGCAGGGCTTGTTCAAGATACTCCGGCAGGCATTTCATATGAAGCCAGAAAACCGGCAGGGTCTTTTCCTTATCCTGTCTTTTGGAGTAACTCGTCAGGGAATGGGAAAAAGAGCCGGTGCAGGTGGCAATTTCTTTGGCGAAATGCTGGTAGTTGAGCCTTTTGGTACCGATTTCTGTGACAATGGTGCCGAAGAGATCGAGCCAGGGGAGAAGTTCGGGGGGCAGACAGGACATATCAAAACCAACATCGATATAGGAAATATGGTTGGTGGTCAGTTCACTTACCAGCACCTGCTGGCCAAACATTTCTGTCGGCACTGCGGCGTGGAAATCGATCTTTGTCGACAAGTCGGTAAGGTTCAGCTGCGGCAGGAGGGCAAGTGTTTCTAAGCTGTTTGGCTCCTGCTGTTGCTGCATCAGCTGTTTTGTTCGCTCGATCCTCTCTTGTTTTTGCTGCTCGGACACCGTTGCATCGTATGCCGAGAGTCTCTGCTGTTCTTCGGCCTGGGTCCTTTGCTGTTTTTCCGGATCGGGCACCAGTGTCACGGTGACGGTTGATGGGTTGTCGAGCAGAAATTTTTTTATTAATTCTTCAAAATAGCCATCGTTGAGTGCTTTATGGCGCAGAGTCTGGACAAGTTCTTCACTCATCAAATTGGCTATCGGGTCCGTTTCGTATTTCAGTCCGATCATCGCTTTGCCGATAAGATCGAGTCCTCGCTGGGGTTTGCTTACCTCCTCTCGGTAATTGAACTCGAACTTGTTCAGCTCAGCCAATACCAGGTCCTGATCAAGACCCTCTGAGACCATCTTTAAGAGAGAATTCCGGTAAAGCTCAAGGAAGCTGTCGCGATGTTCGGCTTCGCTGCCGACCAGATAGGTCACCATCAGGGTCCTGAAAGATGAAGTTGCTAAATAAAAGCCGCCGAAATCTTTGCAGAGGCCACTGGAAACGATTGCATTTTTCAGAGGTGAGCCGTCGGAATTGAAGAGGATGTTGGCAATAATCTGGAAGGCGCTGTTTACCTCACGATCGGTAACGGTAGATATATTGGTGCCAACTGCCAGAAAGGTCTTGCCAGCTGTATCGACAGAGTCGACTGCATAACTGTCGGTAATAAAGACTGGTTGCTTTGGGAGCTTTCCTTTTTCTATGACTGCCTGGGCAACGGGGGTATCGAAAGTAGAAAAAAATCTATGCTGCAAAAACTCGAGTTCGTCCGCAAGCGGTGCATCACCGTAAACAAAAAAGAACCCGTTAGATGGATGGTAATGATTTTTATGGAAATCACAAAACTGCTCATAGCTCAGATCAGGAATGTTTTTCGGATCACCGCCTGATTCGTGGGCGTAGGTCGAGCCGGGCATAAGCCCGCCAAAGATGTGATGAAAAAGAAAACGAATCGGATCGGAAAAAGCTCCTTTCATCTCGTTATACACTACACCCTGAAATTTGAGTGGTTCATCCGGGCCTTCCTGGTGATAATGCCACCCTTCCTGTTCAAAGGTTGAGCGGTCCAGCAGCGGATTAAAAACCACGTCGCAGTAGACATCCATGATGTTGAAATATTCTTTCAAGTTGCGGGTGGCAAAAGGGTAATAGGTGATATCGGCCCCAGTCATGGCGTTGAGAAAGGTTGTTAACCCACCCTTGTTGATCTCGCCGAAAACATCTTTAACCGGATATTTTTTTGATCCCATAAGCACGGAATGTTCTAGAATATGCGCGACTCCGGTCGAGTCGGTGGGCACGGTGTTAAAGGCTGCGGAAAAGGTTTTATTGGTATCGCTATTTTTGATCGCCAGCAGGGGGAATTTAAGTGATGCGTGTTCAAATACATACACATCCGATTCAATTTCCTGGATATATTTATGTGTCTTGAGGATAAAACCTGAATAGGTGGAACCTGGTGTAAATGTCATTGAAAGATCCTTAAGCGAAGTTGTTAAAATTGATAAACTCGTGAAAAGTTCGATTTTAAGATGGCTAAGTAAAAAATTTCCTATGCGAGCGAACAACGATACAGATGAAGATTTCTATGCCCTTTGGGTAATTTTTACGACGCCATCAAAATTGTTTTTCGGAGTCGAGCAGTAAGGTGACCGGACCGTCATTGACCAACTCGACCTCCATTGTGGCCTGGAAGATACCAGTGGCTACTCTGATACCCAGGTTTTGCACTTCTTTTACAAATTGATGGTACAGTGGTTCAGCCATTTTTGGAGGGGCTGCCGAGGAAAATCCTGGTCTTCTGCCTTTTCGACAATCACCGTATAGTGTGAATTGAGAGATGATAAGCATTTCACCATCAATGTCTGCAAGCGATCTGTTCATTTTCCCCTGCTGGTCGTCAAATATACGCAGATTGACGGCTTTTTCCGCCAGCCATTGCAGATCCGATGTCGTGTCGCTGCTCCGGATCCCGAGCAGAACGACCATGCCGTGGGCAATTGCCCCATGGACCACGCCGTCTATTGTCACAGCTGCCCGACGAACTCTTTGTACTACAATCCGCATGTTTTATCCTTTAGTGACTTAGAAATAATTCTCTTGCGCTCTTTGCAAGAGAATTATTTCGTGAAGGAACTTATCCCGCAAATCTTTTGGGCGGGATTAGTGGCCATTTGTCAATTCTCTTGCGCTCTTTGCAAGAGAATTATTTCGTGAAGGAACTTATACCCGTCAAGCGAGTACTGAACTGAGTCCCGCAAATCTTTTGGGCGGGATTAGTGGCCATTTGTCAATTCTCTTGCGCTCT
>CBDTUM010000002.1:0-105983 GCA_965363495.1 uncultured Desulfopila sp. | reverse complement strand
TGCATAATTCTGATATTTTCTAATATGAGTTCAACAGATTTCTGCCTGGGCGGCTCTATTCTTTATGGCAATTCTATTTCTACGCGTTTTCCACCAGACCAGAGACCTTCCAGATCGTAAAATTTCCGCTGTTCATGGTAAAAAATATGGACGACAACGTCATCAAAATCGAGAAGAACCCACATGCCTTCCCGAAGGCCTTCTGCGCTTGATGTCCTTACTCGCTTTGATCGTAATTTCGCTTCGATTGTTTCGGCCAGGGCCTGGACATGGCGGGTCGAGGTGCCGTTCATGATTAAAAAATAATCAGTGAAGGTTGTCAGGCCACGGACATCGAGAATAACAAGGTCTTCTGCTTTCGTGTCGAGTGCAGCCTGGGCACATATCTGTGCCAGTTCATGACCTGACTTCTCTTGATATTCTTTCTTTATTTGTTTCATAAGCTCTTTTTTCCCTTCTCTATCAGGGCTGTCAATTTTTTTGTTGTTCGCGTTTTGTTTTTCTGGGTGGAAATTCAAAACTTACTTTACCATTTTTTGCAAGAACCAGATAGGCATCGAAGGGTCTTCTTTTTTTGGAGATAAAACCTTCAATCAATTCGGTCTTGCCGTTTGTGAGAAGCTGGGTGATGTTTTTTTCAGTAATTTCCTTGGAGAGAATTATACGATTTATTTTGAGCCCTTTATCTTCACCGTCGAGTGCAGATTCAGACATAAAAGCCATCGGTGTGCAAAACACTTTTGTTCCGTCAATCGGTGATATTCCGAGAGAAGCTTCCTTTTTAATGGCCTCAATATCGAGATCGGCGTTTGAATCGGCGAACATAAAATCGATTTTATTATTCGTAAGTTTAACCGAAGCCGTAAATAATTTGCCTTTTTTTGATCTGAAATTGCTGAAAGGTCCGATTGTTTCCCCTTTGAGCAGGGCCACCACCTCATCTTCCGCCAACATGCGGCCGCCGAGGATTTTGCGGATACTTATCTTTTGATCTTCCGAGATGTACGCAGTAGGCGAATCGAAAATGCGGATATCGTTGACAGGGCTGAAGGAGGCTTCTATGCGCACCTCGTTGTCTTCAAAGTTTTTCACCTGGTCAATGATATGACTGGTCATTGACCTGATTTCAGCCATGAATTTGTCACGGGTGAACTCACCTTTGAGGATTTGATTAAGTTTGAATTCCCATTCGCCAGTCATCTCCGGAGAGGCCAGCACTTCAATTTTCATGGCTTCCAGCAGCGCCAGGAGTTCAAATGCTTTACCAGTAGGGGTGAGGTCCTTTCCTTCTCGGACAACATACTTCTCCTTGATAAGCTTTTCAATGATGGCGGCCCTGGTTGCGGGTGTACCGAGACCCCGTTCTTTCATGGCATCGGCGAGTTCATCGTCTTCCACCAGCTTGTCGGAATTTTCCATGGCCGACAGTAAGGTGGCTTCGTTGAACCGAGCAGGTGGTTTCGTCTCTTGATTCTCTCTGTCGATTGCATGACAGGATATTGCGGCGTTTTCCGGTACAGGATCAATGATTTTGTCCTGTCCTTCGCCCCCGACTGCTCCGTAAATAGCTTTCCAACCTGCTTCCAGGAGAATTTTACCCTCGGTGAGAAACGTTTCGTTTTGGACGTAAGAATAGCGTTTGGTGTTTTGGAATTCCGCTGGTGGAAAAAACACCGCTAAAAACCGCTGTACCACCATCTGATAAATCTTGAATTCAGGTTCTCCAAGATTGTTGGGGAGCACGATAGTGGGGATAATAGCATGGTGATCGGAGATTTTGGCGTTGTTGAATATACGCTTGTTCGGTTGGACATATTTTTTTTCCAGCGCCTGACTGGCAAATTTACCGAGTTGCCAGTCAGATTGACTCTTCATGGTGTTTTTAACCGTCGCGACATAGTCTTCGGGCAGATGTTTGCTGTCGGTTCGGGGATAGGTTAATACCTTATGTCGTTCATACAGCGCCTGCGCAATGCCCAGCGTGTTTTTGGCGGAAAAGCCAAACCGTGAATTAGCCTCTCTCTGTAGTGAGGTTAGATCATAAAGCTGGGGGGCGCTCTGGGTGGTTTTTTTGCTCTCTTCTTTTATGGAAGCAGCTTGGCCGGTGCATTTCGCGATAATAGCGTCGGCGTCGTCAATATTCCAGATGCGATCTAGTTTTTTATAGGGATCGGCTGGATCTTTGACAAAGGAAAGGTCAATCCATTTGCCGTCGTATGATTGGTTGTTGAAAGTGAAATGTGCCAGCAGGTTCCAATACGGCCGGGAGACAAATACGTGACGCGCCCTTTCCCGCTTAACCAGGAGCGAGAGTGTAGGTGTCTGCACCCTGCCGCAAGGGGTAAGGAAAAAACCGCCGCGGCGAGAATTGAATCCGGTCAACGCTCTGGTTGCATTGATGCCAATCAGCCAATCGGATTCAGAACGACAGAGGGCCGTGTCTTCCAGCGGGACTAACTCTTCGTTTTCTCTCAGTGAAGCGAACGCTTTTTTAATTGAGTCGGCGGTCATTGACTGCAGCCATAATCGCTTCAATGATTTTTTAGCAACGGATTTATTCCACACATATTTCAATATATACTTGAAGATCAATTCACCCTCGCGGCCAGCATCACAGGCGTTGACGATTTCGGTGATATCTTTGCGACGGATCAGTTTCTGTAGCGCATTCAGCTGCCCTTTAGTGCCATCAAGGCCCTTTAATGGAAAGTTTTCAGGCAAAATGGGTAGATTGGCCATATCCCATTTCTGGTAAGCTGGATCTATTTCCTCAGGGTAACAGATGGAGACAAGGTGGCCAATAGCGTAAGAGACAACGTATTGTTCTCCTTCAAAATGGGTTTTTTCCTTTTTAAATTTGCCGGGTAGAACCTTAGTTATATCGGCAGCAACACTTGGCTTTTCTGCAATTATGAGAGTCTTCTCTAGCATGACATCGAAAGTTGTTTTTATGTAAAATTACAGAGGAATATGATGCTGCTTAGCTGAGATGCGGTAAACAGTGCAACATTGGAAGGTACTTTGAACAGAGGTTTTAATAAAGGCACAAAGGTTGTTTGTCAAATAGAATTTTTTATCTTTGGTCGTTTAAGATGAAATTTAATGCAGTGAATGGAGTGACGTGAAAAGCTCTCTAAGCCCCCGTAATTGTGCTAAATGAATTAAATTTATTGCTGTGGTACGTCGTGCGATTCGAAACAAATAACAAAATAGAACCTAATTAGTTTCCATCCTGAAACGAGACATTTTTTTCTCAATTGAGGCGTTCGATAAATTTAACCGCAGGCATATCATTGATATTTTGAGGATTAAATTTTGAGAATAACGAAGCGTTAAGGGAAAATGGCTGTTGCAGGATGGAAACTGATTTGGTATGTGCAGCCGACTTATATGGCAACCGATAGCATGGGGCTACTCAATGGAAAACATCCATAACTTTGTGAGCAGTTGACGTTCGACACGTTTGTTGTACTCATCAAGAGGACATTGCAGTAAGAAGAACACCAAAACGCCTTTCGGCTTGACATAATCGAAAATATATGGTTTGTTTGCTTGTTGAGTAATCTAATTTTGCTTTGTTTGTGAAGCCATTGAAGGCGGTTTCATTATGTGGGTCGTGTCTTGGTTTCTCGAACAGGCTTCGATTTTTGGATTACTTGGCCATACCTCCTGTTGCAATTTGCGATGGGACGGCTTTTGGAAGTGGGCTCTGCCCGCTTTTTTTTATGTCCGCATTTCGGTCGTGACATATATCTATTTTGACAAGGAATTTTTCCTTTGGTCTGCAAATAGCGTGCGGCTGAGGGGCGTGAGTAATGAGCGAATTAATTATCCATACAGTGCAGGACTTTCTTCGTGGCCTGTTGTCGGCTATGGAGCTTGAACTTTTTGATGTGCAGTTTCGCCGGGATGGTCAAGGTTGGGTTTTGCGCGTCTTTATCGACTCGGCAACGGGCGTAACACTTGAACAATGCAGCAAGGTAAGTCGTGAACTTGGGCGTTATCTCGATGTGGAAGATCTCATCGATCATGCATACAGTTTAGAAGTATCTTCTCCTGGATTGGAACGGCCGCTCAGATCAATTGATGATTTCCGTCGATATTGCGACAAAAAAGCCAAGGTTAAAGTACATGAGGCCATTGACGGCGAAAAAACTTTTGAAGGTGTTATTCAGGAAGTTGCTGGTGACTTGATACATCTACAACTCGATGATGGTCGTGTTATTGAGTTTTCATTTGAAAAGATAAACAAGGCCAGGCTGGCAATTTGAGCAGAACGGGTCCAATTTTTTTGAACAATGCAATGTTCTCCGCATGGCGGAGCTGCAAGTCATAATGACGGGGTAAGAGAATGCTATCAGATTTGAAACGCATAATCGACCAGATCAGTAGAGATCGAGGTTTTGATAAAACATTACTGATAGAAGCTATCGAAGAGGCGGTTCAGTCTGCTGCCAGGAAAAAATTCGGAAGCCGCCGAGATATGGAAGTTCGGTATAATGAAGAATTTGGTGAAGTTGAAATTTTTCAGTTCAGAATTGTTGTTGAGAAAGCTGAAGACGATCAGACTGAAATTTCTTTCAACCAGGCTATACAGCTTGATCCTGAAGTGCAGATTGGTGATGAACTTGGAGAAAAGATGCTTGATATCTCTGATCTGGGCCGAATCGCAGCCCAATCCGCCAAACAGGTGATCATTCACCGCATGAAGGATGCTGAGCGAGAAGTCATATATGGTATGTTCAAGGATCGTGTCGGCGAGGTGGTCAGTGGCATAGTGCAGCGCTTTGAAAGGGGCAATATGATCGTCAACCTTGGCCGGACTGATGCAATTCTGCCAAAAGACCAACAGATCCCCAAGCGTTCGTTTAAACAGGGTGATCGGATCAGGGCGTATCTGAAAGAAGTCCGCCAGACCAGTCGTGATTCACAGTTGATTCTATCGAGAACCTGTGATGAATTCCTCGGTAAACTGTTCCAGTTGGAAGTCCCGGAAATGGCGGAAGGGATTGTCCGGGTTATGGGCGTTGCCAGAGAACCCGGTTTTCGAGCGAAAATTGCTGTCAGTTCTTCCGAAGGAGATGTCGATCCTGTAGGAGCCTGTGTCGGGATGAAGGGATCCCGTGTGCAAAATGTTGTTCAGGAACTGCAGGGCGAACGTATTGACATTGTCACCTGGAGTCCTGATCCTGCTAAATACGTCTACAATGCCCTTGCTCCTGCCCATGTCAGCATGGTCATGGCCGATGAGGACGCTAACTCACTATTGGTTGTTGTGCCCAACGATCAACTTTCGCTGGCCATTGGTCGTCAGGGGCAGAATGTTCGACTGGCTTCGAAACTCATCGGCTGGCGAATAGATGTAAAAAGTGAACAGCGATATAACAATCTGCAGGATGAAGGCTATCAGTCTCTTCTGAAATTATCCGGGGTTGATGAATCCCTCGCTGACCAGTTTTTCGGTAAAAATATTTTCTCAACAGCGGTACTCGCGGAAAAAAACGTTGACGATCTGATGGTCATACGATCCATCAATGAAGAATTTGCTGAGAGACTTATAGCAGAAGCCAAGGTGATCCCTTTTGTGGTACAAGAAGGTTCAAAAAGCGATACCTCAGAAAAAGATACCGAGAGCACCATTGAGCCAGAAGATGGCGAACTAATAGTTGATGCAGAGAAAGAAGGTGAAGTTGAGAGCAGTGGCGAAGAGGCAGAAAAGACGGAACCTCTCGATAAAACAGATGAATGATGGCTCCATTACGAACCTGTAGCTCATGCGGAACTAAAAAGCCGAAAGACTTGCTTCAGCGTTTTATCTGGAAAAATGAGATGGTAGAATGCGATCCCAGGCAGATACAGCCGGGGAGAGGGACTTATTGTTGTAAAAATGAGCAATGTTTTCGACTTTTGCTGGATAGAAAAAAAAAATGGAAAAGATTGTTTCGTCTTTGAACAAAGAGATTTAAAATGATTTGTCAAGAGTCAGGTGGTTTTATGCACCTTGTAATTGATGAATGAAATGATTGTTGCGTTGCAATACGGGAGTAAAGGATGAGCAGAATCAGGGTTTATGAGTTGGCCAAGGAGGCCGGCATGAGCAGTAAAGCGTTGACGGATAAACTGATTGAACTCGGCTTTGATATTAAAGGCCATAGTTCATCTGTTGACGACGAAACAGCTGAGACGATTCGGAACACGGTTCTGAAATCGGCAAATACCGAGCTTATCGAAAAGCGTATTGATAGCGATAAAGATGGTCCAACAGTAATACGGCGCAGGGCAACGGTAATACGCCGCCGGCCTGCCGTTGTTGAAGACATCCCGGAAGTTACAGAAGATACAGCTCTGGCTACAGCACACACGGAAGAAGATTCTCAGGAAGAACCTGCACTCGTGCCTGAGATTACAGAAGAAAAACAAATCGGAGAGGTCTCTTTGCCGGAAACTGCAACCGCTCATGAAAAAGAGCAGCCACATACGCCTCAGGTAACAGAATTAACCGCTCCAGAAACACCACTGGTAGATGAGGCTGAGAGCATCAAAGAACCGGAGACTGCTGCATCCGAAGTAGCAGTAGAGGCAGAAAGTGAAATGCCGGCTGTTGTTTCCGCTGCTGATGTCGATGACGAGCAGACGACAACTCCTCTGCCACCAGCAAATGGGGTAAAGGACGAAGCTCAGGAACGAACGGTCTCCCGGCCTGCAAAAAAAGAAAAACTGCCTGCACAGAGAAAACCCATGGCCAGAGTAATTCGGACCATAGAACTACCGAAAGTTGAGGCTAGGCCGCCCCGTCCAGTAAAGAAAAAAGCGGTGAGACCTGTTCAGCAGAGAGATTCCGCTTCTGGTCCCTCAAGAACACCTGTTGCTCCTACCGTTGACGATACCGGTAGAATAAAGAAAAAAGGCAAGAAAAATGTTCTGGTAAAAGATGAGAAAAATGTAGATCCTCGTCGAGGAGGAAAAAAGGGCCAGAAAAATGTCAAATTCACCCATTTTTCTCAAGACTATCAAACTAAAGAAGGTGGACGGCGAGGCAAGAGAAGTCGAAAAGCCTCAAAGGTGATTTCACCGGCAGCGGAAATGAAGGCGAGTAAAAAACGGTTTAAAGTATATGACGCGATCACGGTTGGCGATCTTGCTCAGCGGATGAAGATTAAAGCCAGTGATGTCATTGCCAAACTGATGGGGCTTGGCGTTATGGCCACTATTAATCAATCGGTTGATGTGGAAACCGCCATACTCATTGCCTCCGATTTCGATTATGAGGTTGAGCAGGGGATAACCGAAGAACTTGGTATGCAACTGCTTAACGAGGCTGAAGAAGGTGGCGTGCAGAAGACCCGGTCGCCGGTAGTTACGGTAATGGGCCATGTCGATCACGGCAAAACTTCAATCCTTGACGCTATTCGTAAAACCGATGTTGCTGAAGGAGAGGCTGGCGGTATTACCCAGCACATCGGCGCCTACCATGTACGGTCTGCTTCAGGCGATGTGACTTTTGTCGACACCCCTGGACATGCCGCATTTACTGAAATGCGTTCCCGCGGCGCCCAGGTTACCGATATTGTCGTGCTTGTCGTTGCAGCTGACGATGGCGTTATGGACCAGACCAGAGAGGCTATACACCACGCCCAGGCGGCCGAAGTGCCTATTATTGTCGCGGTCAACAAAATAGATAAAGACAATGCCGACATAGACAGGGTTAAACGAGAACTTTCTGAACTCAATCTGATGCCTGAAGATTGGGGTGGCGACACAATATACTGCGAGACTTCAGCCAAGCAACATATCGGCATTGACAATCTTCTTGAGTCAATACAATTACTGGCCGAAGTATTGGAATTGCAGGCTGACAACAGTCGGAAGGCCAGAGGCCGGGTCATTGAAGCGCAGTTGCATAAGGGCAGAGGTCCGGTGGCGACGGTTCTGATCCAGGACGGCACCCTGCACCTTGGCGAATATTTTGTTGTTGGCCAGCAAAGCGGTAAAGTCAAATCCATGCTCGACGACAAAGGTCGACGAATTAAAGAAGCCGGGCCCTCTATTCCCGTAGAAGTTCAAGGACTTTCAGGAGTGCCGAGCGCCGGTGACGAATTCATTGTCGTACCTGATGAGAAAATGGCCAGAAGTGTTTCTCAGGTCCGCTCCCTTAAAGCGAGAGAGAGTGAACTTGGAGCTAACAGTAAGATTTCTCTAGATAAGTTGTTCGAACAGATGAGCGAAGGTGACGTTCAGGAACTGCGTATCGTGCTGCGGGCAGACGTGCAGGGCACCTTGGAGGCTTTTGCCAAGGCCGCTGCCGACCTTTCTACTAAAGAAATTAAGGTAAGGCTCCTCCATGAAGGTACTGGTACAATCACCGAGTCGGATATTCTGCTTGCTTCCGCATCAGATGCTATTATCATCGGTTTCAATGTCAGAGCAAGTGTTAAGGTTAAGGAACTTGCGGTCAAAGAAAATGTCGACGTCCGGTCCTACGATGTTATTTATCATGCCCTTGATGATATGCGTAAGGCAATGGTCGGCTTGCTTGAACCCACTTTCGAAGAAGAAGTCATCGGTCTTGCTGAGGTGCGTGAAACCTTTAGTGTGCCGAAAATTGGGACAATAGCCGGGTGTTCAGTTATAAACGGTAAGATTCTCAGGACTGCCAAGGCTCGGGTCTTGCGGGACGGTGTGGTAATTTATACCGGCAAGATTGATTCTCTGCGGCGATTCAAAGACGATGTAAAGGAAGTGACATCGGGGTATGAATGCGGTATCGGCGTCGAGAAATTTAACGATATTAGAGTCGGCGACAATATCGAGGCTTTTATCATGAACGAAGTCGAAGCGACTCTCTAAAAAAAGGTTACACAGTGCCAATTTGGGATCCCAAACAGACACTTGATTCCATCGGTATTGGTGGGAAAAGTGAAAAGAAACGTTCATCCAGGGTAGCTGAGGCTATCAGAAATGAACTGTCGACTTTGCTTTTAAGCAAGGTGAGAGATCCTCGCATGCAGGGGATCAGCATTTCAAGGGTGGAAGTACCCGATGATTTGAGCACGGCTCTCATTTTTTTCACCGTTTTTGGGGGGAAAAAAGAAATTAAAGAAGCGGGAATTGGCCTCGAGTCAGCCAAGGGATTTATGCGCAGTCATATTGCTAAAACGCTTAATCTGCGTTTTACCCCAGCTCTCCAGTTTCGTTATGATGATGTGGTGGAAAAGGTAGCGGAGCTGGAAGAAATTTTTCAGGAAATAGCCAATGAAAGAGGATCCAGAGAGGATGATTCCTGAACGGATAATTCAGGATATCAGAGCAATTGATAATATTGTTCTTTTCACACACTCACATCCCGATGGAGATGCTTTAGGGTCACTCTTTGGTTTAGCGGACATTCTGGAAACTCTCGGCAAGAATGTCTTCTGTTATCTGGAAGAACAAGTCTCGCATCTCTATGACTTTATGCCGGATATCGGCAAAGCTCACATCAGGCTTGAGGAGTATAGAGCTTTCGTTGCTGCGGCCAGTGGCAATGTCATGAGTATCGCTCTGGATTGTGGCGATGATGATCGCCTTGGTAAATCAAAGCAGGAGTTTTTGCAGGTTTCTCCTTTCGTGGTAATTGATCACCATCAGTCGCATAGTGAGTTCGGCACGGCCCGTTGGGTCGAAGCTGGACGATCGTCTACCGGTGAGATGGTGTATGAGTTGGCAATGGCTCTTGATGCACAGATAAGCTACAAATGTGCCTACAACTTGTATGTTGCTATCTGTACTGATACTGGTTCCTTTCGTTATGAGGGGACCCGAACGAGAACTATGCAGATTGCCTCCGAACTCCTGGCGCAGGGGGTTCGACCAGAGGAAATTTGTAGTCATCTCTATGATAATTTCAGTCGGGAACGGTTGAAACTGATGGAGATGGTACTTGCGACTCTGTGTCTTTTCGAATCCGACCAGATTGCTTTCTTGCATGTGTCACACCAGATGATACAGGAAAGTGGCGCAACACTGCAGGATGTAGAAGGTTTCATAGATTTTCCTCGATCTCTTCGATCAGTCAAAGTTGCAATTTTCATAAAAGAAACAGGTAATGGCTTCATCTCCGTCAGTATGCGCGCTAAAGGTCAGTGCAATGTTGCCGAAGTCGCCAAGTTATTTGATGGCGGTGGTCATCGGAATGCCTCTGGATATAGTTGCCAGGGCAAATCAATTGAAGGGGTACGTCGGGAATTAATCGATGTACTTGCCAAGACCTTGAATGAGAAAAGTTGAGTACTGTTGGTGTTCAATTTTTCTTTGATCTGCTGACCCGCCGACAATTATCATGATCCAGAATATACTTCCCGACTTCGTCGCCGGTGTTTTTCTTGTCGATAAACCGGTCGATATCACTTCATTTAGGGTGGTGAGCAGGTTACGCCGAATCCTCAATATAAAAAAAGTCGGCCACGCTGGAACTCTTGACCCTTTCGCTACCGGCTTGCTAATTGTCTGTGCTGGGAGGCCAGCAACGAAGTTGATCTCACGGTTCATGGACGGAGAGAAAGAATATCTGGCGACGCTTCGGCTTGGGGTTGAAACCGAGACGCTTGATACAGAAGGGAAAGTGACTGCACGCAGTCCGGTAGGTGAGATATCACACGTTCAGGTGGAGCAATGTCTGCAAGCATTCAGGGGCAGACAGATGCAGGTGCCCCCTGCATATTCCGCATTAAAGCATAAAGGCAAGCCCCTCTACTACTATGCCCGCAAGGGGATCGAAATCATCAAAGATTCGCGGGAAATAAATATATCGATACTTGAACGTACTGATGGAATGCTGGCTCTGAGTGGCACAGAGGCTGATCTTTGTATCAGGGTTGTGTGCAGTAAAGGCACTTACATCCGGACACTAGCCGCTGATATTGGCAGGTCTCTTGGCTGCGGTGCCCATCTGGTACAGTTGCGAAGGACGAGAAGTGGCTGTTTTACAGTCGATAAGAGTTTGAACTGGGACCAATTAAATGACGATGACGCATTGAATCATTGTCTCCACCAGATGATAACGGTAGAACAGGTATGTAAACTATTGCAATAATCGCTTTAGTTAGCTATCATAAAAAGTTTAGAGGAAATATGTCTAGCAGAGGCATTGATTCTGTTTGACAGGCAAGAGACCGGGGTTGGTCATAGTTTCTTTAGCAATGTAAGAATTTCGTTACAGGTTGTTCTTTAATAGATTATCATTATAATGATCCTGAGGATTCTATTTCCTGTGCTAAAAAAAATATTTGAAAAAGCAGGAGTATCTAAGGTTCTAACCCCGTCAAAGAGCGTTGCGGGATAAGTTCCTTCACGAAATTCTGATCCTTGAAGAGCAGGAAAGAATTTCTAAGGTTCTAACCCCGCCCAAAAGCTTTGCGGGATAAGTTCCTTCACGAAATAATTTTCTTATAAAAAACACAAGAAAATTATTTTTAAGTCACTAATAAAGTATCTAGCAGGTCTGCAGGTTTCGCCACCGATTGCGCGGACTAATTGTAGTTATATGTGAATAATTCGTATTTAAGATTATTGAGTGTTTTGCAATATTGATTCTAACTATCAGGTATTTATTATAAAGTTTCAGGAGGAGTGTCGTGGCACAATCAGCAGTCAGTAAAAATGAAATAATTGAAAAATTTAAGGTCCATCCGACCGACACCGGTTCATCCGAGGTGCAGATAGCTCTTCTTACTGATCGAATTCAGTACCTCACCGAGCATTTTAAAATACACAAAAAAGATCATCATTCAAGGCAGGGCCTCCTTAAACTTGTTGGCCAGCGACGCAGCCTGCTTGATTATCTGAAGAAGAAAGACGTCAACAAATATCGAACGATGCTGCAGGAACTTGGTCTTCGTAAATAAAATTTGTTGCCGGCAGGTTCACTTGTTGAACCGGGCATAGTGCCATTTTACCTCAAATAGTCCCTGCGGTTAAGGACTGTTTGAGGTTTTTGTTGTTTAAGGAAGTCCGCGAAAATAAAGCATACGGGGCTGGTGGATAATCCAGTCGGATACATTGGCGCTGCGCCTTTCCCTGATGCTACACATCTGGAGAAAACATGTTTAATAAAGTTGAAACTGAAATTGGTGGCAAAACAATATCCATCGAAACAGGTAAAATTGCCAAACAGGCATCAGGATCGGTTGTTATGCGATCTGGAGAAACTATTGTACTGGTCACTGTTGTCGGAGCAGGCAAAAGTAAACCGGATGCCGATTTTTTACCACTGACTATTGAATATCAGGAAAAACTTGCCTCGGTTGGCAGAATACCAGGAAACTACTTTCGACGAGAAATTGGTAGGCCAAGTGATAATGAAGTGCTTACCTGTAGAATTATCGATCGCCCGCTTCGACCTCTTTTTCCAAAGGGATATTCTGCTGAAACGCAGGTTATTGCAACAGTTCTATCCGCTGACAAGAACGTCCTTCCGGATGTTCTTGCGCTTACCGGTGCATCCTGCGCCTTGACTATTTCCAATGTACCGTTTGCCGGACCGGTAGCCGGAGGCCGTATAGGCCTAATCGATGGCGAGTATATCCTCAATCCGACAATTGATGAACTGGCCAAATCTTCCATGGATATCGTTGTCGCCTGCACCCGAAAAGCTGTGGTCATGGTTGAAGGAAAGGTTGATGAACTCAGCGAAGATGAAGTCCTTTCCGGTATTTTTTATGCCTTTGAACATTTGCAGCCCCTTATCGATCTTCAGGACGAGTTACAGAAATCGTGTGGTAAAGAGAAACAGCATGTTGAGAATCCAGTCATTGATGAAGATCTACTGGCAAAAGTACGAGAAGTTGCTGCAGCAGGGATGGAAAAGGTCTTTAATACCTCCGATAAACTTGAGCGGGGTACTGTCTACGATATTCTCAAGGAAGAGGTCCTCGCCGCGATTGATCCTGATGGGGAAATAATCAGTAAAGTAAAAGACTTACTGTCTGCCTATAAAAAATCTTTCATGCGCGAGAAGATAGTTAACAGTGAGATCAGAATCGGTGGCAGAAAATTTGATGAAATTCGCTCCATCAGCTGTGAAACTCAATATTTGCCACGTACCCATGGCTCAGCATTGTTTACTCGTGGGGAGACTCAGGCACTGGTGACCACCACACTCGGCAGTGAGCGTGATAAGCAGCGTGTTGAGACCTTGCAAGGGGAACATCTCAATCGGTTCATGCTGCATTACAATTTTCCACCCTACTGCGTTGGGGAAGCACGTTTCTTACGAGGACCGTCCCGTCGCGATATTGGTCATGGTACTCTGGCCACGCGGGGGCTTGAGGCGGTACTGCCTGCGGAAGAAGATTTCCCCTATTCAATCAGGGTGGTTTCAGAAATTCTTGAGTCGAACGGCTCGTCCTCCATGGCTACAGTTTGTGGTGGAAGTATGGCAATGATGGATGCCGGTGTGCCCTTGAAACGACCGGTATCTGGTATTGCCATGGGCTTGATCAAAGAAGGCGAAAAAGTAGTGATCCTCTCTGATATTCTTGGTGATGAAGATCATCTGGGCGATATGGATTTTAAGGTTGTTGGTACCTGTGATGGTATTACCTCGTTGCAGATGGACATTAAAATTGATGGAGTCGATCGAGCAATCATGGGCAAAGCCCTTGAGCAGGCCAGAGACGGTCGTATTCATATTCTCACTGAAATGGAGAAAGGCATCGCGAAGTCGCGCGAGAATGTTGCAGAACATGCTCCTAAGTATATGGTTCACAAGATCAACCCGGATAAGATTCGAGATATTATTGGCCCAGGTGGTAAAATCATCAAGGAACTTTCTGCTGAATTTGATGCCAAAATAGAAGTTGACGATTCCGGGCTTATAAAAATGTTTGCTTTGAGTGGTGACCTTGCCGATGCCCTGGTCGCTCGGGTGAAGGCAATTACTGCCGAAGCAGAAGTCGGAGCCGTATACAAAGGGGTCGTTAAAACCATTAAAGATTTTGGAGCCTTTGTCGAGATACTGCCCGGTACGGATGGACTGGTGCATATTTCCGAGTTAGATACCAAGCGGGTGGCCAAAGTCACGGACGTCGTAAAAGAAGGCGACATTATTGAAGTCAAAGTTCTCGACGTTGATAATCGCGGCAGAATCCGCTTGAGTCGTAAGGCCTTGATGGAGGAGTAAGCCTATCACAGGTGTATCTTTTTGACTATAAGCCGACGTTCTGTAAAGAATGTCGGCTTTTTTATTAGGTGACGAGCGTGGGACAAGGACAATAAGGTAACGGTTATGACGCAAAAAGAAGTGAAATTGTGCTGGCTGATTCCAGAAAATGAACGTGATCTGCACCTTCCTCACTATGCAACTTTCAGTGCAGCGGGGATGGACGTAGAAGCCGGGGTCAAAGAGAGGGTCATGCTGCAGCCAGGGGAACGTGTATTGATTCCAACGGGTTTCGGTGTTGCTCTACCAGAGGGATATGAATTGCAGGTGCGCCCCCGCAGCGGCCTTGCCGTGCAACATGGGGTAACTGTTCTAAACAGTCCCGGCACAATAGATGCCGACTATCGGGGTGAGGTGAAGATTGCCTTAATCAACCTCGGCAGGAATCCATACCCCATACACAGAGGCGACCGTATTGCCCAGCTTATCCTGGCCCCTGTTGTCCGGGCAACGCTTAAAGAAGTGGCCGTCCTCGACAAGACCGACCGGGATACCGGCGGCTTTGGCCATACCGGGAGTTGACAGCGATGCGTTTTTCAGTTCTGGGCAGCGGAAGCCAAGGCAATTCCGTTTATATTGAAAGTGGCAGGACCGGTATTTTAATTGATGCCGGGTTTTCCGGTAAAGAAATTGCGACCCGCTTGCAGTCGATTGGCCGTGATCTGACCAGGGTCCATGCCCTCTGTGTTACCCATGAACATAATGACCACATCTGTGGCGTCGGTGTTCTTTCACGGCGGTGTAAATTACCCACCTACATTAATGGCGGGACCTTTTCCGCTGGAGAAAAGAGAATAGGTAAACTCCATGTGCATAAGGAGTTTGAGACCGGCGATATTCTGGAGATTGGCGATTTGCAGGTTCGATCATTCCGGATTTCCCACGATACCGCCGATCCAGTCGGGTATGTGGTCAGTGATGGCAAGAGCAGTGTCGGTTATTGTACCGATACTGGCAAAATTTCTCATCTCATAGGCCAAAGACTGGCACAATGTAATGGACTCATTCTGGAGTTCAATCACAATCTGCAGATGCTGAAAAATGGACCCTATCCGTTGTCGGTCCAGCAGCGGGTTCGTTCCAGTCGCGGCCATCTCTGCAACGAGGACGCCGCAGTCTTTCTGGCTGGCCTTATGAGTTCACATCTCCGTACGGTGGTCCTCGCCCATCTCAGTGCCACCAATAACACTCCCGAACTTGCCCATGCAGCTGCTCTTCTTACAGTACAGGAATGGGGTGACACCTCGTTGCTTATAGCCAGCCAGGAAAAAGCAACCACGCTGCTGGAATTATGATATCGGTGGAAGCATTCCGCCTATAGTTCCATTCACTGTGATGCTGTGGCTTTAGGAAGAAGGATTCTTTTCTCTTTGGCTCTTTTGGGGTTAGGCTTGTAGAGCACGATTGTCTTACCTATCAAT
This sequence comes from uncultured Desulfopila sp., assembly GCA_965363495.1. Taxonomy (GTDB): domain Bacteria; phylum Desulfobacterota; class Desulfobulbia; order Desulfobulbales; family Desulfocapsaceae; genus Desulforhopalus_A. The sequence continues at coordinate 90,365 of CBDTUM010000002.1, read as the reverse complement.
TGAACGAGAGCACTCGCCGTCAGTTCAGAGAGGGTTAAGGCAGTCTTGTCTTTGTCAAGGTCGCAATTACTGCCGATCTTCACCTTAATGAGTTCATGATGGATCAGTTCGGTTTTGATAGTTTCTATAACACCCGGACTTAACTCATCCTTACCAATCTGGACAAGGGGATTGAGTGGATGGGCAAGACCTTTGAGGAACTGTTTTTGTTTGGTGGTCAAATTTGGCGCTGGTTGAGTCTTCTTTTCTGACATTGAAATGATACCTTTTTGCTGTAAGTTATAATAAATGGAGTGGTAGAAATTATCTGCCCCTGCTCAATGGGAAAGAAGCAGGGATTCTTTGAAATACTTGCTTGTTGGGTGCCTTTTTCAAAGCCCGTTAACGGGTTAAGTGCCTTGGTGGTATCTCAGAATGCATTCTAATCTGTTCTGCGGCGCAATTAACCGACCAGATTCTTGAATATCTCATAGCCACCTACCCAGGTTCCTATGGCAGAGCCAACACCGGTAAAAATAAAAACAAGAAAGACCCTGAGAAGACGGTTTTTCCACCATCCGGTAAAAGAACCGATATCTTCACCGGCTGTTTCAAATTCCTTAACCACCGGTGGGCAGGTCAGGACCTGAATAAAGGCGGTAACATAGCCTGCACCGATTACCGGGGTCAGACTGGTCAAGGGTGCCGAGGCAAAGGCGCTCAATGTTGTCAATGGGTGGGCGAGAGCCAGTAGGGCGCCGATAGCAGCGGGGATTCCATTGGCAAGAATCCAGAAAAGAATATTGTCAGCTGCCGCAGAGACCCCTTTCTGGGAAGCGATCACTCCGATCGAGCCGATTATGAGCAAAGGAATGGTCCAGCCGGCAATTTTGTATCCTTTTGATACCGGAGGAATCTGGGTGATCTCCGGTATTTTGTGCGTATTGTCGATGCCGAATTTCTCGAGCATACCGGCAACATGGCCGGCACCAACAACAGCAACTATCCGTCTACCGGGAGACGATTTTATTTTTTCGACAAGATATAGATCTCGCTCATCGATTAAAACTCGTTTCAGGTCGGGCAAGGTGTTGCCCATTTCTCCCATTAATTCGGAAAGGACATCTTTTTGCTTAAGTTCCTTAAGTTTTTCCTCTGATATGTCACTTTTATCAAAAAGACCGGCGAGCAGTGACGCTATTAAATAGCCTTTTTTAAAAAAAGAGGTCGATTTCCACGCCCGTCGAAGAGTAATACGGACATCACGATCGCAGAGAGAAAGAGGGATGTGCAGGTCGCTAGCCGTCTGGGCGCCCATCAGCAGTTCCGCTCCAGGTGTAACCCCGAGCTTTCCTCCCAATCGCTTCTGGTAGGAAGCCATGAGAAGACTGATGAGCAAGGTTGAGAGCTGTTTGCTTTTAATGATTGTTTTTAAGTCGAGTGAATCCCATTTTTGTTTTTGAGTCAGCGCTTGATATCTATTGTCATCGAGCTCAAGGCAGACACAGTCAGGTAGTTCCTGTTCAATGACTTTTTTTACCAGATTTACAGATTCCTGGGAAATATGGGCCGTTCCAACAATAATAATTGTCTGTTCACCGTGTTCGACTACATGAACATCATCACCATAGTCGTCATGGGCTGGAAAGGGTGCATCGGTTGTTGACATGAGTATTTACTTTTGTTCAGGGGAGATGCACCAATTGGGTGCGAGGCGTGGTCTTTCAGAGAAACTCTATAGTTCAATTTGCTTGCAGCATGTATCAAGGTAGGCATTATTAAACCTTTTGTCATGCTTTATTCATGTTGCTTTTACAGCTACACCTTCTTTAGTTTGAGTATGGAACCAGGCTGAATCAAATCAGAGGTTAAGTTATTCCACCTTTTGATCTCTGCTGTTGAAGCACTGAATTTTCTCGAGATGGTCCAGAGTGAATCACCGTCTTGTACACTATATCGTGCAAAAGGGGAACTCGTTACCGGTTGTACCCGTAAGTTTTTGTTGGGCTTTGGTGCGATTAATTTGATGGTCTTATTGGCTGCAAGAGTCGTTTTTAGTTTGTTATCCTTTATCCCGGGACGATCGATATAGAGAGATAACTTTTGGCCTGCCTGGATGGAGTGGGCGTTTTTAAGCCCATTCCAGGTGACTATCATTTGTGGTGGAATATGATAGAGGCTGGCTATCCTGGAAAGAGTCTCGCCCTTTTTTATCCGGTGTAGGACGAGGTTGTTTTTATCTGCAATTTTAGCACTCGCTACCCCTTCAGGGAGGAGTTGGTAGTTGATAGTATTATAAGGAATCCTTAAGCTCCTGCCATAGGCCAGTTTTTTGCTGTGCAGAGCGTTTACTTTAAGGAGAGTTGTTCTATTTACGTTATATTTCTTACTGATTTTTGAAAGGGTATCTCCTTTGGCTACCTTGTGGGTTTTGTAGTGGACGCTGACGACACGATGTAACCGCGACAGATTCTTGATCGCCAGATCCCGAGTTGCTACAGGAATTCTTGCTTGGTATTGAGCTGTATTAAGCGGCGTTTTACCAAGCCGCAATTCCTGATTCAACGATTGTATCTTTTTGGTTGTGCTGTTACTGATCAAGGCAATGGCCTCAAGGCTGATGCCTGGTCCTACAGTGATAGTATCAAAGCTCAGCGGGGCCGCGTAGGCTATATCTGTGAACCCGTATTTTTCAGGGTTCTTGGCGATCAAGAGTGCTGCAATCAGTTTTGGCACATAACGTTTGGTTTCAAGACTTAAATACTCTTTGCTGGCAAGATCCCAGAAATTATCCACATTGTGCATTTTAAGACCGTTACGGATGGTGCCTGGTCCACCATTATATGCGGCTACTGCAAGATGCCAGTCGTTGAACTCATCATAGAGCTCGGATAGATACGTGACAGCGGCCTTAGTTGATTTAATTGGATCGCGCCGTTCATCGACATATTTATTTACCTGTAAATCGTATTGCTCCCCGGTGGGCTGCATGAATTGCCAAAGTCCGACTGCTTTAGCACTGGAACAGGCTATTTGACTATAACCGCTTTCTATCATTGCCAGATACAGCAGATCTTTTGGCAACCCGGCCTTGGCCAGTTCTTTTTCGACCAGAGGTTGATAAATAGCCGATCTCGCTAACCATCGACTAAATTGTTCTCTCTGAGAGTTTTGGAACAGCTCCAGATACATCTCAACTTTATTATTAAAAATCACAGGAAAATCATACCGCGTCCTAGCGGTTAGCGGGTCATTGTTCAACGACATCCTTTTGTCCCATGAGCCTGTTCGACTGAGGGCCCCCAGTTCTTCATCAAGACATGTCTTGGATTCAACATTTTCCAGCTGCACATCGTCTGTTTCGGAAGAAACATCAGAGTTAATGCCTAAATTTGAGTTATTTGCGCAACTTGATAGGAAGAATGCGAAAAACGCAAAAGTGCAACAGGTAACGAGAGTTTTAGATAGTGAAGTCATTTGTTGGTATACTTGTTGTTTGTAACTGGAGTGGTTATGAAAAAGACAGGAAATTTCATAATTAGCCTGTTGAGATATATTGGTTAACCATGTACTATTCTTAATAGTCCGAAAAAAACAAACTTATCTTGCATTTAAACCCGAATTGCTGAGTAATTGCAAGGTTTATACCCCGTTCACCCTCAGGGCAACATTGTATACCCTGTTAAGGTGTCTTGTGCATTAAAAACATTTTTGGTATTGCGTTGAAAAAGTTATTTCTCTTAGTAACAGTTATTTGCCTCATTACAATAGCTGCCGTAACGACAAAAATATATCAGTTGGTTGTCCTTGAACCAGGTGATGAAATAAAGATCGAAAATATTCATGAGATTCTTGCCAAAGAGAGTCCTGTTTTTTACAGTGACGGCCAGACAAAACTCGGGGTCTTTTTTGATACGGCGCACCGTCAGTATGTTTCCTATAGCGATATTCCCAAGAACTTCGTCAATGCCATGGTCGCCTCCGAAGACAACCGGTTTTTTACCCATATTGGCTTTGATGTTGTTGGAATAGGGCGGGCAATGCTTAAGAATATTCAGGCTGGACGAGTGGTCCAGGGAGGCAGTACCCTGACGCAGCAAACAGCCAAGAACCTCTTTAAGCGAACGGATCGATCTCTTGAGGCAAAGCTCAAAGAACTGCTCTTTGCCCTACGGCTAGAATACTATTATCCAAAAGAAACGATCTTTGAATTTTATGCCAATCAATTTTATGTGAGCGGCAATGGGCATGGCCTCGGCATCGCTGCTCGCTATTATTTTGATAAAATGCCGAGTGAATTATCGCTGATAGAATGTGCTTTTATTGCCGGGAGTGTCAAGCAGCCGAATTACTATAATTCTTTTATTAAAAAAACCGAACTAGCAGCGCAACTTGCCCGAGTGCGCGCACAGGTGCGGACCAGGTATGTTCTCGATAAAATGCGCGATTTAGGCATGATCGACGTTGCTACCTACAGCGAATCAGTTGATAAAATAATTGAGTTTAAAAACGGGAAAGTCGGCTATGATCTCGATTATGCTATGGAATTGGTTAGAGATGCGGTTTCTTCAACCGAAGTACTTGAGGGCCTAGAGGAACATGATATCAGCAATATTGCCAGTTCGGGATTACGGGTAATAACCACTATAGATCGTGAATTGCATGAAAGTACACTTGCCGCTCTGCGCCACGAACTTTCGCGGTTGGATGTTCGTCTCAGGGGGTATGAACGGCAGGAGGTGCAGGCAGAGTTGGCTCAACTTGATTACTCCGGGGATTCAATACTTCGTAAGGGGGCTTTTCTTTTTGGTCATATTGAAAAGATTGAAGAAAAGGCTGCTAACACTCAAATTTTTGTCACACTCGATAAACAGTTGGGGCAAGGTGTGATCGATGCAGAAGGATTATCCGGACTTACTACGGCGAGGGTTCGATGGCAGGAAGGTCGCCGTAGCAAGAGCGCGAAAGGTGATCAGGCTAAACTTGTCAACCAACTACAGCTCGGTGACAAGGTGTGGGTGAGTGTACGTGAAATGGTGGAAAACGAACCTGTGTTACTTGAATTGCAAAAATATCCACAGGTACAGGGGGGAGCCCTGGTTATCAAAGACGGCACTATTAAGGCGGTGGCGGGTGGCTCCGAGAATCGGTTTTTCAATCGAGCAGTTCATGCCAAAAGGCAAATGGGTTCTGCCCTTAAACCACTTGTTTACACGGCAGCACTGCAGTTGGGTTGGAACAGCGCCGACAGCCTGAAAAACAGTCGAAGTGTCTTTTCTTATCACAATCAAACTTATTTTCCACGACCTGATCATGTAAGTCCTTATGACTGGGTTTCCATGAGTTGGGCTGGGGTCCTTTCCGAAAATGTTGCCTCTGTGTGGTTGTTATCCCATCTCTGTGATAAACTGACCACCTCTCAGTTAGGCGAGGTGGCGGAGATGGTCGGCTTAGGCCCGAAAACAGCGGAAGGGGCAGAAGAATCGTATCGAAGCTATCGGGCAAGAATTCGTGACCAATACGGCATTCAGGTAACTCGTGATGTCCTGAGGGCTTCAGCGTATCGTCTGGCGATTGAAAATGTGGAGACCGATTTTATTTTTGATGGACTGATGGGTGACTATGAGGTCTTGAAAGGACTGCCTTATGGACTCAACTACCCGGATTATTCGCAAGATATTGACCAGGAGAGAAAACGATCAAGAGCGAAACTTACCGGCTCCGAGGTCAATGAACTCTGGTTGCGTAAATCATTGCTGACTAATAATTATCTTTTACTCGAACCTCTCAGAAAAGAACTGAAAACCTATAAGGCGTTACTCGAACCGGCAGCGGGAGCTGAGGCGGCTGATTTTTTTGACTCTGCGGGTGGTGCTGCCCTCTATTTAGACAGACAAACCAGGGAATATTCTTTTATGAGGCTGCAAGGTGATAAAGGAAATTTGCAGCGGATGGATCATGCCGAACTTCGCAATCATCTCACTTGGCTGAACTATGGGGAAAACTCTCGTTTCTGGGAAAAGATCAAGCTGAATGGGGTGCTGACTGTAGGTGCCTTTGACAAGATGGCAGAGCAGCTGGATTCTGAATATGAAAAGCTCAGCGATGAATTACCATATAGTATTGAGGTGCTTTCCCAGGTTGAGGATTTTCGCATCACAGTTGGGCTGTATTATCTCATTCGATTATCCGAGCAGCTTGGCATTAAAAGCAGTCTTGCCCCCGTGCTTTCTTTTCCACTCGGCTCGAATGTCATAACTTTGCTGGAAGCCACAAGAATGTATGAAGGGCTGGTTACCGGGCATGTTACCACGTTTGGCGACAGTAGCAAGGACCAGGAGGAAGGGGAGGGGATTAATGATTCAATGGCGATTCTTGATCGAATTGAAACCGCTGATGGAGAGATACTTTTTCAGCCGAAACCACTCAAGAAACAGGTGGTTGATCCCAAAACCAGTCTGGCTATTGGCAGCATCCTCGAAAATGTCGTTAAATTTGGTACAGGAAGAAGCGCAACAAAAGACGTCAAGTTGCGCGCAGATGACCAGGGTGTCGGTGCCAAAATTGCCACAATGAAGCTCTCTGTTCCCTTACTTGGCAAGACCGGTACCGCCAATAATTATACCAACGCATCGTTTTTTGGTTATTTACCCGGAATTGCCGAAAACGGAGTGGCGTTGGATCTTCGAGATGGGTATGCTGTTGGCGTCTATGTCGGCTTTGACAATAACGAATCCATGCATCGAAATTCAAGTCGCATCAGTGGGGCAGCCGGTGCTCTTCCCACCTGGAGCGAGATTGTCAATGACCTGATGCAGGAGCAGCACTATTCTGCCAGACTTGATCCAGTGGATATATCGTTTAATGGTCTCGGTATACAAAGAGACGATCTCGGTCAAATCAATGTCGGGGTGGATACTAATAATGGGGGCAGGGTCATTGAACCTGTTGTGCAGATAAATGATAAGGCGCGTCTGCAGCCTTCCATTCAGACTTTTGGCAGAAAAACTGAAACGGGGCGATTTGTCGTGGAAAGAAATTTTCAGCCATTTTGGAAAACAACTGCTGAGGCAGTGCAATGACACAGGAAAGGTGTTTCTGTTCGGTGTGTCATATACTGATAAGGGTTAAATTATTAACATTAGCATGATCGGGATAAATATGAAGAAGCTTGTATGGGGTGCGTTTATTGTTTTTTGTGCGGTCAATCTTAATGGCTGCGCCTTGCCCGAGAAGCCAAGAGTGTATTCTCTCCCTTCAACACCCTCTGATCAGACTTCATCCGTTCCTGATTTGCTGGAGCAACCAGAAATAGTTGAAAAGTCTTTGGAGACGACTGTACCTTCGCCGGGCTATCTGAACGATAGAATTTACGAGTATGGGCGAAAGCTTGATCGCTGGAAGGAGTTGGATAATCAATCGGTGACTACGAAGCTGAGCGAGAAGGATACGGCGCTGATGATAAGCTGTTTTCGCCAGCTTCAGGATGTATTGAACGGTTACAGCGATTTTCGTACCAGGACGCTTCAGGTCCAGGCAGGGGGAGCTGCGGATGGGATCGGCAATGATGATTTTTTCCGACTCCAAAAAAACGATATTGCTTTTATAGAAGGAGCATGCAATGGGTTACTTGCCGAATCACAAGAAAAAAGTGTTGCCTGGACTCCACCGGTAGGAGGTGCTGATCTGACGCAGTTTGAAATGATGATCGATCAGTATGCAGAAAAGAAAGCATATGAAGACGTCATTCAGGTTTGGTCGAAAATCCCCGAGTCGCAGAAAAATCAGACGCACTTTCGAACCAAAATTCTCTCAGCGCAGGCCATGACGTATCTCCACCAGGAGCAGAAGGCGGCAGAGATATATCTGACGGTGGTTGATCAGATGGCCAATTCCAGCGAACAGGCCACTGATCTTGTTTCTCTGCGCAAGGTTCTGGCAGATCTTTATACTGTTTCAGGGGATTACAGGTCGGCGACCAGTCAATACCAGAAAATTTATGAAGACTATGAAAAACTTGGTCAACTAGAAGAGTGGTCTAAGCTTCAGCTGGCGTTGCTGAGCCGATCTAGTGACAGTAGTCCGGAGCTGATTGATTATTCGGCTATACTCAGGGATTATTTAGGATTTGTCCCTGAACGCGATGGGTACAAGATACTCTCTCAAACGGAAAAATTTCAGACTGACTATCCATATTCCCCGGTCACTAGCAATGTTGATTTTATAAGAGATTCTATCAAAACGGCAGCTGACAGGTGGTTTAACGGCTTAATGACTGAAGTTGACAAACTCGGTAAAGAACAAGATATTAACAATGCTCTTCGAATTCTCGAGAGCATCCCCGGCAACATTGTCGGCCCTGAAAAGCAGCTGGCCATTAAAGTAAAAATAGATCAACTCCAAACGGAGGAGGCAGTTGCCAACGAAGCTGGCAAGATGGCCAAGGTTCAAGATCTGCAGAATCAGTGGAACAATGGCATGCTGCTGACTAACGGGGGAAGATACGAAGAGGCACTTGCGGTTTTCACGACTCTGCTCGATACCGAATACTCCAGCAAGGCGAGGACAAAAATTGATGAGTTGTCTCTTGAGGCGGCAAATGCCGATAGAAAAAAAGCCGCTGATTACTATATACGATTTACCAAAACCTCCGATGTGGAGAGTAAAAAGAAGCTGCTGGTGGAATCCCGTAAACTGTTAAAAAATATTCTGCTCAAGTATCCTCAAGTAGAAATCGCCGCAAAGGTGCAGGGCAATATTGAGCGGGTAGAGCAGGAAATGAACGCGATCGATCCCAACCTGGTGTTTATGGCAGACCAAGGCAGCACGTCTGCAGCTGATGAGAACGATTCCGGCAGCAGATATACAGCGCCTGAACAACCTGGAGCAACGAGGACGACGACCATGGAGCAAGAGCCGCCGATTTTTGGAACAGGTATACTGCCACCAGTCAATTAGGAGAGCGACGTAAAGACTACCCAAAAGGGTATGGAAATCATCATCTGCTTTCCTGTGCACCCGCAGGGAAGTGCCCTTTTGGGATAACTTTCTATCAGTATGACGTGCTAAGAGTAGGTCGTACTGATAGAAAAAACTAACGCCTTTTTCGCCTAGGGAGCTTCTAGAAGTCTAAGCTTCTCTGTTGAGCCAGCTTGAAATTGAAACTTTTACGAGATCATCAATGAAGAGAAAACGAGAGCGTCTGCAAGATGTTATTTTTTCAGTTGAACTTTGAGACGACCTTCTACCACTTCGATAGAGTCGACCCCATCAGCAAAGGTCTTCCAGAAACCTTCTTGGGCACCATATTCCTTGATGAGGTCGATGTTTTTTATTCCACCCAGCCAAGCATTGGGCATGGGGATCCCCATGAGACTGATGCCCTTTAATTTTAGCACCGGCCTTCCGTCCCGATAGGCAAGCTCCGCTCCTGCTTTTATTTTCAGAGTCTGGCCGCCAAGCACCGGAAGATCAGGGTCAAGGGGAACGAGCAATTTAAGGCTGACCATGTTGGTGGCAAGATCAATAGCCAGTTTTTTTGCCAGATCGGTGTTTTTGGCAACAAGGGCATTAAGTTCCCGTTCGGTGAAGTTAATAGCCCGGGATTCCCCCTCTTCCGTGTACTTTTCTGGTATGAGAGTACCGGCTTTGGTATGCTCACCTTTCGTCGGTACCGCCGGCTGCTTGAACCCTGCAAACATTTCCAGTTTTGCCGCCAGTTGTTGTGCCTCTTTTGGTGACAGTTCAACAGGGGAGAAGGACGACGGGAAGAGATAGAGTTTAATTATCAAAAGGGTAGTAACAACGGCAATGCACGTTGAAACAAACACCATCCCCAGTACCTGCATTGCCGAAAAACCCTGCTTTGGCTTTGGCTGTGGTAGTGTTTGCTTGATGATTTCTTCTGCCATGGTAATTTCTCCGGTCAGTGTCTGTCTTGATGCCGATGCTTCAGCTATGGCCATTTTCCAGCGAATGGGAAAGAAGATCGACCAGAGAGACAAAATTCAGCGCAATTTCATGCGTTGCAGCTAGATTGACCAGTGGTGCAGCACCATGATCGAGAGCTTCTTTCCAGCGAGATGCACAAAGACACCAGCGGTCTCCCGGCTGTAGTCCTGGAAATCCGGCCATGGGCATGGGGGTTGAGAGATCATTGCCCTGACGTTTGGAGAATTCGAGAAACTCTTTGGTTACCTGGACGCAGACGCCGTGGACGCCGTAGTCGTCGGACGTGACTTTACAACTTCCGTCCCGGGTAAAACCGGTCATTGGTTCGATGCTACAGATTTCTAAAAGGGTACCGAGAACATTTTTATATTCAGGCATAGGATCTCTCCTCTTGTGTGGCTCGTTGATTATAAACAGGCGTATTGGGTATTGTATACACAGATTTTCATATTGTACTATGAGACTGGAGGTTCATGGCAAACTATTTGTGGTCTTTGTCCATCTGCAGAATAGTCAGCAGAAGTCTATATGTGAATCCCCATAGATAGTAATCTTCCAGGGGGTAGGTTGGAAAAAGCCGACCTGGAAGCATCTCCACACTCTTGTGTAGTGCAGTGTTTTGAAACTGTTCAATGCTGAGCCAGCAGGCGCTCTGTATTTCTTCCTGGCAAAGAGTGAGGTTCGGCCGATTTTCTATGGTGAACAAGAAAGGCTCAACCAAAAGTTGGTTCTGCGATTTCTGGCCGGCAGTCTCTAGAGGGAGACGCTGCTGAAGTTGGTCGGCATGTAGAAGTATACCGGTTTCTTCTCTGGTTTCTCGCATACAGGTGGCGAGAAGGTCCTCGTCTATAGCGTCTTTTCTGCCGCCGGGAAAGGAAAAATGACCAGACCAGGGATCATTTGGATGAACAACTCTTCTCAGGACGAGAAAACTCTCTCTGGGGACAAGGCTCCTGATGATGGCGACGGCCGCGGTGGCTGTTGTTATAGTAATCGACATGTGTTTCACAATATGGTTGCAGACCAACAAATGCCTGGCAAGGCTTTTTTCAAGCGTCATTGCAATGGTTCTTCTTATAAAGTACCCTTTTTCTTTGGATATGCAACTGTCATACGGTTTTATAGCGAGGATACAAATTAACAGAAAAATTGTTATAGTTTTTATTATTTGTCGGTAGACGAGAGGCAAAAGTCTGCGTTCATTGCTACTATAAGGAGAAAAACATGCATCACGATGTCACTGTTTTCAAGTCGTATCCGTTTCGGGTAGGCCAGAAAATCCGTATTGACGATTCGCGTAGGAAAGGGGACTGGGAAATTGCGGCTCTCGGTGAAAATACTGTAACTCTCCGGTGTCCTCTATCAGGAAAAGAGTTTGAATGGGCCAAATTCTGCTATCTGATTGACGAAGAAAAAGGGGTGGAGTGGCCTCAAGTTTCATAGAACTGGACGAGTATATGTGTCTGTTGTTTTTCTCCTATAAATCAACACCCGGCTATCAGTTGGTCGTTGCAGCCAACCGGGATGAATTCCTCTGCCGACCGACTGCACCTCTTGCTTTTCTGGATGAGGACAAAACGATCCTGGCCGGGCGGGATCTGCAGGGTGGCGGCACCTGGCTGGGGATTACCGCCCAGTTGAAGTTTGCTGCCCTCACGAATTATCGCGATCCACAAGCACATCGAGCTGATGCTCCTTCTCGCGGCGAGATCTTGATGGACTATCTTACTGGGGAAATGGATGCAGGTCACTCTATTCGAAGACTTGCAGAAAGCAGTAAAAGATATAACGGCTTTAACCTGATCTTAGGTGATAGAGAAGAACTCTATTATTATTCCAATCAATTAAAAGAGGTGCAGAGACTTGGCCCAGGGTTTTACGGCCTCAGTAATGGTCTGCTTGATGTTCCCTGGCCCAAAGTGGTGCGCGGCAAAAGATTGCTGTACCCGCATATGGTTGATTCCGATCATATTAATGCTGCTCTGCTGTTCAATCTCCTGGCAGATGCTTATCATCCTCCGGATGATCAGTTGCCGGATACCAAAATAGGAATGGAGTGGGAGCGGTTGCTAGGCTCCATCTATATTAACGGGACCGAGTACGGTACACGATCTTCGGCTGTAATAACGGTAATGGATAGCGGGAAAATCACCTTTATCGAAAAAACGCTACTGAGATCATCTGCAAAAGGAGTTGTCGCCAATTTTCAACAGCAATGTATGAATGACTAGCATTACCGACAAGCGGGGGGCCGGCGCTTAATTAGTTGTCTCTGATGACGACCTGTTGGTCGAAATTACCAAGCGGTCGGCTAAAGGTGTATTCGGCCGGTGCCACCACCAGAGTGTCCCAGGCTTCGTTGCTGTTCCCGCCTAGAGCGGAAAAAGGCCACGATACCACAAAAACCAGGGTGCCACCAACCATGGCTACAAAACCGAGTGGTCTTGCGGCAATAAGATCAACGGCCATAGCCTCGGCGCTGCTGGTCTGTTTTTCAGAATACTGTTCAACCATTGCTGCTGTAGCAGCATATGAGGACATGAACAGTGAAAGTATCACAAGACAAGCCACAAGCGTGTTTTTAGACCCGAGCATTGAAACTCCTTTATTGTAGCGTACCGCATCCGTTTGCTTGCCACATAACTTATGGAATGTGGCAAGTAGCTTATTTCAATTTGAATAAAACAACCAAGAATTGTCAAGAACTATAAATGACATTACAGCGTGGGCCATCAGGTTACTCCTCAAGGTTTTTGTCACGTATAAACTTATATACAGACCTGAATTGGGTGAATAACTGTTTTTAGAAAAAAGCCGGCACTGAAGACGATTTGATGGTCGATTTTCTTGTTGTATTTGTTTATCATCCATATTCTTCAATCTTTTTTCATAGTGTATTTCGAATAAGAACTGCACTTCCACCAACCGACATTCTTTTTTATCAATGGATGTGAATGATTTTTACCTGAAAGGTATGAAAATGGATAAAACAGATGAACGTCGAGTATCAGTACGAATGCCTTTTGTTTCGAAAGGTTTCTGCTCTATACCTTCGATCGGCAAAAAATATAGTGGGACCCTCCGAGATATCAGTATCACCGGTTTATTTATGGAAATGAAAGAACGTCCGGCTGTCGGGCATCGGTGTGAAATTGATATTGTTTTTGAGGGGGAGCACAGTCGTTTGAAAATTGAAAACGTTGTTGGCAGTGTAATACGTTGTGAGCAAGAAGGGATTGCAGTTCATTTTGCTGATCGCCTGGAATGGTTTATCCTGATTCCCCTGTATTATCGAAAAATTCGCGATCAATCACCTCCGGAATGAACTCACGAAAAAATTCGTTGCTCTCACGGTTGTATTTTCATGCAGGAGACCTGTCGTGAATAGCGTGACCAAATTTTGCACGCCAGTGTGCAAAATCTGCAGTTGGGTGCGAGTGAAATTTTCTGCTACCAATGAGGATGTAGGCCTGATACCGGTTATTGCAGCTTGATCAGTTGGCATGAAAAATGCTCTTAATATTTGTTACAGGAACATCAGGGGGGGCCTTGGTGCTTTGAACTGGTATTCATTAGAGATGCACACGAGGAGGTGATGCGCACAACATCGAGCATATTTGCAGAATTGGGTCAGTCAGAGGATTTCAGGGAGCTCTTCCCTGAAAGGAAATCCAATAAAGAACAGCCACAGATCAATTGACCGGTCGGCCTGAGTCTTCATTGGACCGTCAGCTATTGCTTTCAAAATGGAGAAAATAATGAAACGATTAACGCAAGTTTTGTCTTTTTTTGCAGTACTCTTTGTTGTTGCAGGTGCCTGGGCGACCGATAAAGCTGCCATCTCGCAGAATGTGGATGCTATTGTCGCTGAACTCGATGGTGGTAAGGCTGCCATGGAGTTTAAAGCCGATGCGTATGACCCATATGCATTTATTATGGAAGAAGGTGGTATGATGCTTGTTCACCCTACACTTGCCGGAAGTAATTTGAGTGATAAAGCGCCTCCAGTCTTTGAGGCTGTCATTCAGGCGACGCCTGAAGGGACATGGGTAAAATACGAGTGGAAAGGCAATGAAAAAAACACCTATGTTAAAAAAACCAAGAGCAACCTCATTGTCGGCAGCGGGTATTGATCTTCCGTTAATCTGAAAATTCCTGCGTTGAACCAGATGATTTCCAGCGGAGCTTGTCTGGTTCAACTTTCCAGTCGCTGTAGAGCCCTCGGATTTCAGCAGTACAATATTTTATCTCTTCTTTCCCTAAGTTAAGGTGCCGAGTCGGGCACATACACCCACCGCCAGGGTCCACACGATATCCAGCGAAAGCTGTTCCGCTATAGAACGATCATAGAGAATTTTTGCCTCCGGCGGAAAATCCTCATCTCCTGTCCAATACAGAATGGCCATCGGAATATCGTCGGTAATGGAAAAACGGTAGGCTGCGTCGGCCATGTCGATTGGTTTGCCACCAAGCTGTGTACAGCGGATCCTAAATTTTTGCAGGTCATTGTTGAATTGTTTGCTGATAAGATCTGTTGGTATAAGGTGTGGCCCTCTGAAAAAGGTAGGGCCGCCTGGGAGATCCTTTTCTGAAACCCATTCCTTTTGCAAAGGAATATCCTTTACTCGCAGTAGGTAGTATATCGCAAAAAGATCAAGATATTCATGAGGTGGCGAATTGTTTGCAGCAGCATGGCCGATTCTCTCGTTGCTGGGATCGATAACAAACTGGTCGCCCCATATCTCAATAGAGTACTGGTGTTTCGCAGCACTATAGCTGCACCTCCCTTTTCTGCAGAGAGTTTCCGGGTGGGCATTGTCAAGTTCGTGAAAATAGCTTTTGTCAATTATATTTGTCATGAGATGCCATGAATATGGTGATGTTTGTATCGTATTGCTGTTTATTTCTTTTTGGTTAAGTAGGTCCCAAAGTTTATATGCTGATGATGGAATGCGCAACAGGATTTCCTGGTATTTTCGTACATTCTGTCTTCAAACAAGCACCCGGAGTACTTAAAAAACTTTGTTGATGATTGTATACTTTTGTGGTATGCAATTGTTAGCTCAGTTGAACATCACTCTTTTCCTGGTATTGAAGTGTGCAGTGAAAGTTTCAAGTGAATCAGCATGATTGAGACCGATACACTTGAAGAATTCATAACGTAGTCTGCGGCAGAACTGGCCTTGGCGATTCTTGCATCCTTTGTTCCCGTAGACCAATCATAACAATCAGTTGGAGGAAAAAATGTTGCAATCCAAAGCATTCGTACTGTCCTTGGTGGCCTCAGTTCTTCTGGTCACCCCTGTCTTTGCCGAAGAAACCCTGAAAGTTGGTGTGCAGGCTCCTATAACTGGAGCATATGCCAATGAAGGACAGGGAATCGATCAGTCGGTTCGCTTACTGGCCGAGCAGATCAACGCCAAAGGTGGTGTTATGGGAAGACAGATAGAGGTTATCTCCTGTGATGACGAAGGCACCGCCATGAAAGCCGCTATCTGCGCCAAAGACCTGGTAAACAAGGGAGTTTCCATGGTTATCGGTTCGTACACCTCAACCTGTGCTGAAGCTGCCCAAGCAACCTATTTCCGGGCAGGGGTATTGCAGACCAGCGATGGTACTAGTGATACGTTGACTGAGCATGGGTACTGGACATTTTTCAGGAACTCCTTCCCCAATAGCGCCGAAGCTACCTTTGCCGCCGACTATATGGTGAAAGAGAAAAAATATCAGAGAATTGCTATTCTCTCTGATTTTTCCAGCTATGCAGATGGCTTAGCTACAGCTGTTGCCGACGCGGTCAAAGGACTTGGCGGAAATATTGTTGCCCGTGAAAAGGTAAAAGCAGGTTCACAAAATTTTACACCTGTACTGACCCAGGTCAAATCGAAGAATCCCGATGTTATTTTTTACGCGGGCTATTATTCTGATGGCGGTCTCATCCGTTCACAGCAGAAAGGCCTGGGGATCACTGCAGATTTCATAGGCGGCGACGCCAATGACAATGTGGACTTTTTTAAACTGGCCGGCAACGCCGCTGCCGGTGCCTTCATTATCAATGTGCCCAGTCCCGAGATTCTACCGTACGACCTCGCCAAAGATTTCCTGAAGGCATATCAAGCAAAATATAATATGATGCCCCCGTCGATCTGGACCATTTTGAATGTTGATGGTATGCGTGCATTTATCCATGCCATGGAAACCAACAAGAGTTTTGACACGAAAAAAGCGGCAGAGTATTTGCACACTCTCAAAGATTACCCGGGTATAACTGGTCCTATCTCGTTTGCCCCTGATGGAAATCGGGTTGGCAGCGGCTATATGGCATACGAAATTCAAAAGGACGGCAGCTATAAAATAGTCTATCAATAATAAGCCATATAACGAGCAGCGGATCTTCGCTCCGTTGCTCGTATCCCCTTAAAGCTGAGTAGAGACTTCTATGGATATTTTTTTACAGCAGCTGGTGAACGGGCTCACCATTGGTTCCATGTTTGCCTTGATCGCCCTTGGCTACACCATGGTCTACGGGGTAATGAAACTGATTAACTTTGCCCATGGTGATCTTGTCGCTGGGTCGGCGTTTGTCGGTTTGTTTGTCTTTACCCAGCTCCTTGGCGGCGAAGTATCGGTACTGGTCGTCATCGGCGTATTTATCCTGACTATTATCACCATAGCCCTGCTCGGTTTTATAATCGAGAGACTTGCCTACCGACCCTTACGGACCGCACCACGCTTATCCGCTGTGGTCTCCGCTCTTGGTGCGAGTATGGTCATTCAAAATGGCATCATGCTACTCTGGGGCCCCCAAATGCACATATTTCCAGAGCTTATTCCAACGATCATTTGGGATTTGGGAGGAGTTGTCGTCAGCCTGATACAGGTACTTATCATGGCTCTTTCTATGCTTCTCATGGTTGGCCTGTACTTTTTTGTGGAAAAGACCAAAATTGGCACAGCCATCCGGGCCAGCGCCATTGATCAGGACGCTGCCCGACTGATGGGCATAAACGTCAATAACATCATCGTCACGATATTTCTGATCGGTTCAGCGCTTGGTGCGGTCGGTGGACTTTTCATTGGTCTGTATTACCGGGGCATTACCTTTAACATGGGTTGGCAGTATGGCTTGTATGCTTTTGTCGCGGCAATTATAGGTGGTATCGGTAACATCCCGGGGGCAATGCTTGGCGGTATTCTGCTTGGCCTTTTTAATGCTTTCATTGCTGGCTATATCTCGAGCACCTGGGCCGATGCCTATACCTTCATTCTTCTTATTGTCATTCTCATAGTCCGTCCGACTGGAATCTTAGGTGAGAGGGTAGCGGAAAAAGTATGATAAAAAAAATACAACAACTCGGATACCCATTGTTTTTTGTGGTAATGGTGCTGCTCCCCACTCTGCTAGATTCACGCTGGCTCGCTGTTGCGACGACTTTTGTGATATTTACCATTGTTGCTTTAAGTCAGGATATTGTCCTTGGTAAAGCAGGAATGTTTAATATGGGGCAGGCAATTTTTTTTGGTCTTGGCGCCTATACCACTGCGATATGCAATTCGGTGTTCGGCTGGCCGCTGCTCGCCACTCTGCCGCTGGCCATAATCATTCCGGCAATTTTCGGAGTGTTGCTGGCGGGGCCGATCATTCATTTACGTGGCGATTATCTGTTGGTCACGACCATTGGTTTCAATATCGTCTTCGTCCAGGCCCTGCAGAACAATCTTGGCGGTGTGACCGGCGGGCCCAATGGCATTTTCGGCCTGGAGATGCTCGGTATACCCGGATTTATGGAATATCAGCAGTTTACGCCTTATTATGTGGCGCTTGTCGCCCTCATTCTCACGCTTTTTGTCATACGAAATCTGGAATCGAGTAAGGTGGGCCGAGCTTTGCATTATTTGCGTGAGGATGATCTTGCAGCCGGGAGTGTTGGCATCAACACCCGCGTGTACAAGATTTTTTCCTTTGCCCTTGGAGCCGGTATTGCCGGGATGGCCGGGACTATTTATGCCAACCAATATTCGGCGGTGAGTCCTGAGGCGTTTGACTTTTTACAGTCAGTGCTGTTTTTCAGTATTGTTATTGTTGGTGGCTCCTCGGTACCTGGTATTCTCCTTGGCGTGTTTGTAATGTTTGTGCTGCCGGAGATATTTCGCGAATTTTCTACCTGGCGATATTTTATTTTCGGTTTTGCCATGATTTTCACCATGATTCTACGTCCTCGTGGCCTATGGCCTGCCAAATTCGGCAGAATCCCTAAAATATTTACGGAGAAGGGGTGAGACCTATGGTGGCGAACGAACTGATCTTAACCAACGTGACCAAGCGATTTGGTGGCCTTGTCGCGGTCGACGATTTAAGTTTTCATGTCAAAGAGGGCCAGATCTACGGCTTGATCGGTCCCAACGGTGCGGGAAAGACGACCGTATTTAACTGCATAACCGGTATTCACCCTTGTGAAGAAGGGGCTATTTCCTGGCAGGGAAAAGAGATAAGCCATCTGCCGACCCATAAAATTGTTCGTTTAGGTATTGTGCGAACTTTTCAGACTATTCGGCTCTTCAGCCAGATGAGTGTGGCGGAAAATGTTATGAGCGGCAGACACATCAAAAGTAGTCAGAAATTGTGGAACGGGATCATCCATACCCCGGCATCCCGCCGGGACGAAAAAGAAAACTGGCAAGTGGTGTACGAACTTCTCGGATTTTTCGATCTGCAAAAATATGCGGCGCATATTGTTGGTTCTCTGGCATATGGTATTCAGCGTCGAGTGGAGATGGCCAGAGCCCTGGCAGTTGAGCCACAATTACTTATTCTCGATGAACCCGCTGCCGGGCTCAATGATAATGAAACCCTGAAACTTATTGAAACAATTTACCGGATTCGAGAAAAAGGAATAACCATCCTGCTTATAGAACATGACATGGATCTGGTTATGGAAGTGACTGAATACCTTACTGTTATTAATTTTGGCAGCAAGATTGCAGAAGGAACACCGGCGGAAATTCAGGAAAATCCTGCGGTTATAGAAGCCTATTTGGGGAGCGATGACGATGACTTCTGATGATATTCTCTTTAAAATTTCCGACCTTGAGGTTTCTTACGGCAGCATTGCCGCCATTAAGGGGATCTCGTTGCAGGTTCAAAAAGGTGAAATTGTCACTATTCTCGGCTCGAACGGCGCCGGAAAAACCACAACCATGCGGGCAATTAGCCGTTTGATAAAAGCTGAGAGCGGCTCGATTCTATTTAAGGGCCACGAGCTCACCCGGCTGCCAGCCCATAAGGTGGTGTCACTTGGCATAAGTCATTCTCCCGAGGGGCGACGGGTTTTTAACATCCTTACGGTAGAGGAAAATTTACTGCTTGGTGCCTACACCAAGAGTAAGGTTGACCAGGAGATCCTAACCTGGGTGTATGACCTTTTTCCGAGGTTGCAAGAACGTAAATCGCAGCTGGCAGGCACACTCTCCGGCGGAGAACAACAGATGCTGGCTATTGGCCGGGCACTGATGAGTCAGCCGGAGCTGCTGCTTCTTGACGAGCCGAGCCTGGGCATAGCCCCCATTCTGGTGAAGGCGATATTTGCCCAGATTAAAAAAATTGCCGCCAAAGGGGTGACCGTGTTGCTGGTGGAGCAAAATGCCCGGGCTGCCTTAAAACTCGCTGATCGCGGCTATGTCCTGGAAGTAGGGAAAATTGTTTTTTCCGGAGAGTCTGAGGAATTGCTCAATTCGCCACGTATTCAGGAAGCGTATCTCGGCAAGCAGAAAAAGTAGTTCTTATCTGACAAATTGATTGTTGCCGGTCTGCTAGTGTGAGGCTATCTCCGCTGTGTAAGAAATTAATTAAATAATAAAATAATCTTGAGGTTTTTAGCGATCGACGTTATGATTGCTATCAATGATATTTATGTGCCTGGCATCAGCTTCAGGCATTTCTTCCTCTGCTATCCCTGGAGAAATGGCATGGAAATGACCGTGATCACCAAAGACATGATAATTGTCTTCTGTTTACTCGGACTGGCAATATTTCTCTTTGTTACTGACCTGTTGCGAGTGGATCTCGTCGGTTTGCTGATGATGGTTCTGCTGCCTTTAACCGGTGTTCTCTCGGCGGAGCAGGCGATCGCTGGTCTTAGTTCGAATGCAGTGGTGTCTATTATCGCGGTGATGATTATTGGTGCCGGCCTGAACAAAACGGGGGTCATGAACGCCATCGCCGGCCAGATCATTAAAATTGTCGGACGCAGCGAAACCCGGATTATGGCAGTTATCTCTTTGACTGTTGCTTTTATTTCCAGCTTCATGCAGAATATCGGTGCAGCAGCCCTCTTTATGCCCGCTACCATGCGGATAAGCCGACAGTTGCATTTCTCCGCCGGCAAAATTCTGATGCCCATGGGGTTCTGCGCGATTATCGGCGGTTGTCTTACCTTGGTTGGTTCAAGCCCACTTATCATGCTGAACGACCTGATGCAGGGGTGGTGGCAAAATAATCCTGAAGCACTGGCCCGTCACCCGTTTACAGCGTATGGACTTTTTACCGTAACCCCCATCGGAATTGCTCTTCTCATTGCTGCAATCATTTATTTTGCTCTGTTCGGTAAAAAAGTCCTGCCAGCTGGGGTTTGTTGCATCGATGATGACGGGTGCATGGACAGGCGGCTGCAGGAAATTTATGGTGATGAGGTTGGCCGGAGTTATGAACTAGCCGTCCCGGCGTTTTATCCCACCCAGACCTTAGGTGAGCTGCAGATTAGACCACGATATCATATCACCGTGGTCGGGATTGCTAAAAATGATGGCTATAAGAAAGACTTTGCTCCCACCAAAGATTCGGTGATCGAGGCGGGAAACTCTTTGTGGGTTATGAGCAGTGAGAAAAATATCCAGCGTCTGGTCGATGAGCAAGGCTGGCTGGTTAAACCCGAACATGAGGTTTTTGCCGACGAGAATTTTCCGGACGAATCGGGGGTGGTCGAGGGTGTTGTCATCCCGCACTCTAATCTCAGTCAGCATACCATGGAGGAACTGCAGTTTCGCAAGCTTTATCAGATCAATCCCCTGGCTATTGTTCGCCGCGACAAGATCATTATGGAGGAAATCAATGTTACCGAATTGCAGCAGGGGGACACCATCCTGATGCAGGGGCGTTGGAAGCAGTTTCGCCTGTTAACCAATCACTTGGACATTGCTTTAATCGACGATATTAAGGGAGAGGAACTGAAACCGGAACGCACGCGCTGCGCTGTCTTTTTTCTTATTCTGGCCTTGACGCTTGCCCTGGTTTTTGAGGTGAAACTTTCTATTGCCTTGCTTACCGGGGCCTTGGGCATGATACTTACGCGCATCATTCCGGCAGATCGAGCGTATGAAGCGGTTGACTGGCGGACGGTCTTTCTTCTCTCCGGCCTCATCCCTCTCGGTACCGCCTTTGAGATAACCGGGACGGCTGCGTATATTGCTGAAAGAGTGCTGGCCGCAGTGGGCGATCCCAGTCCACTGCTGTTGATGCTGGTGATATCTCTGCTGACGTCGTTTTTTGCACTGGTTGCCTCCAATGTGGGGGCCACGGTGTTAATGATTCCTCTGGCCATGAATATGGCCTCTTCAATAGGATCCGATCCAATGGTTGCTGCCCTTGTTGTTGCCGTTTCCGCTTCCAATACTTTTATCCTACCGACCCATCAGGTCAATGCGTTGATTATGCGTCCCGGTGGATACAGGACCAAGGATTATATGCGGGCGGGGCTCGGCATGACGGTGGTGTATACCGGGGTGTTGATGCTGTGTCTCAAGTTCCTTTTTGCTGTTTGACCGTTTGGTTTCGCCGGTTTCTTAGCTTAATACCAGCCAGCCACTGATGCCGATCATCAAGATTCCCGCCGTTTTATTGAGCAGACCGGTGCCACCTTTCTGATCCAGAAAGGTTCCGAGTCGTTTTCCGCCACCGGCATAAATAATGAGGCAGATGAATTCAATTATCAAGAGAATGATCAGCAGAATTGACAGTTGCGGGACAATCGGATATGCCCGGTCAATGAAAGGCGGCAATAACGATACCATAAAGGCCCATCCCTTGGGATTGGACACGGCGGTAAGAAAGCCCTGGCCGGCAAGTGCTCTTGGGCGGATGGTGTGGCTCGAATGCGAGTGCGCAGAAATTGCCAGTTTGCCCCTCGATCGAAGGAGCTGAATGCCGAGAAAGAGCAGGTAGCCACCACCGAGATATTTTAAGGTAATGAACAGGGTTGGATGGCGCAACATGACAGCTGCCACCCCAACTACCGCAGCAATCGACACCATGGCAACTCCCGCCAGTTCGCCCCACATCATATAGAAAGTTCGCCGAAGACCAATGGACATCCCAAGGGTAAGTGACAGGGTCATGCACATCCCAGGAGTCAGGGATATCATAAAACAGGTGGGAACAAATACTGATAGCAGTGAGATGTTGATCATGGCGATGTGTAGTGTAAGAGGGCGGATGGTTATACGAGCCCTTCAATCCAGAATCTGGCTTAGAAAAAGCTGGGTCCTTTCATGCTGCGGATTGTTGAAAAAATCTTCTGGGTTGTTTTGTTCCAGGATTTCACCGCCGTCCATAAAGAGAACCCGGTGGGCCACGCTTTTGGCAAAACCCATTTCGTGACTGACGACGATCATCGTCATACCGTCCCTGGCGAGACTGATCATGACATCAAGAACTTCTTTGACCATCTCCGGGTCGAGAGCAGAGGTCGGTTCGTCAAAGAGCATGGCGTTTGGTTTCATACAGAGGCTTCGGGCGATAGCCACCCGCTGCTGCTGTCCACCTGAAAGCTGGCCCGGAAACTTCTGTGCCTGCTCGGCAATCCGCACCTTTTCCAGGTAATACATAGCCGTTTCTTCCGCTTCCTTTTTGGGCGTTTTTCTCACCCAGATAGGACCAAGCGTCAGGTTTTCCATGATAGTGAGATGGGGAAACAGGTTGAAATGCTGAAACACCATGCCGACCTCGGTCCGAATTTTTTCGATATTTTTCAGGTCGTTGGTCAGTTCTATCCCGTCGACGATTATTTTGCCACGCTGATGTTCCTCAAGGCGGTTAATGCAGCGGATCAGGGTTGATTTTCCAGATCCGGAAGGGCCGCAGATAACAATTCGTTCACCCTTTGCGACCGTCAGGTTGATATCTTTCAGCACGTGAAAATCACCATACCATTTGTGCATATTTTCAATGATGATGATCGGGGTTTCATCTGTCGTATTTTCTGTTTGTTTGGAGTTCATCGATTTTCTTTCCGGTTCCTGGTCACAAGTGATTGATCAGCGCGCATCATAGGCTGGTATCAAGTTCTTTTTCCAATCGTCTGCTGTAGTTAGACATGGCAAAGCAGCAGACAAAATAAATAAGGGCCACAAAAATATATGCCTCGGCAGAATACCCCATCCATTTCGGATCGGAAAGGGTAGTTTGCGTTGTTTTAAGAAGATCATAGAGCGCAATAATGACCACCAGCGATGTGTCTTTAAATGCGGAAATCAATATACTGACTGAAGGGGGAATGACAATTTTCAATGCCTGGGGCAATATGATCAGCCGCATGGCCTGAAAATAGTTCAGCCCGAGTGAATCAGCCGCCTCGTACTGGCCCTTACCGACGCCCTGCAGTCCGCCGCGAACCACCTCGGCAATATAGGCAGCAGTAAACAAGATGATGGCTATCTGGGCGCGTAGAATGTTGTTGATGACCAGCCCCTCTGGGAGAAATAGAGGAAAGACCACCGATGACATGAACAGTAGACTGATCAGCGGTACGCCGCGGATAAGTTCAATGTAGACGACACTAAACGATTTTATAACCGGCAGCTTCGACTGGCGGCCAAGGGCCAGTAGTATTCCTACCGGATAGGCAGCGGTCAAACCGAAGACCGACAGCAGCAAGGTGAGAGGGAGGCCGCCCCAGAGGTTGCTCTCCACATCTTTAAAGCCGAAAAGACCACCCTTTAGCAACACGCCCATGACAAAGAGGCCAAGTGTCCAGGCATAGAACAGTGACTTACGCCAATGGTTGCGGTTCTGACTATAAAACAGCAAGGCGATGAGGACAGCCATTGCCAGTAGTGGGCGCCATTGCAGATCATGGGGGTAAAAGCCGAAAATGATAAAGCGGATATTGGCAGTAACAACTGACCAGCAGGCGCCTTCTCCTGCCTGGCACTGATCGCCGGATGGCAGCCAGCTGCTATTGATAAAGGCCCAGTTGATAAGCGGCGGTACCGACAGCCAGAGCAGATAGGTGATCAGCAACGTTAAAGACGAATTGAACCAACCGTTAAACAGGTTGGTTTTCATCCAACCGATAACACCGATATTCGTCAATGGCGGCCTTAATTTTTCAGCCGTATTTGAGTGCAGACTCTTTTCCATAGGCGTGACTATCTTTCCACGAGGGCGATTTTTTTATTGTACCAGTTCATAAAGGCTGATGTGGACAGGCTGAAAACCAGATAAACGATCATGATCATTGCCACCCCCTCGATGGCCTGGCCGGTCTGGTTGATAGTCGTTCCGGCCACAGAAACAAAATCGGGGTAGCCGATGGCGACTGCCAGCGAACTGTTTTTGGTCAGATTGAGCATCTGACTGGTAAGCGGCGGCACGATAACGCGCATTGCCTGGGGCAGGATGACCAGATTGAGTACCTGGCCAGGTTTTAAGCCTATCGATATAGCGGCCTCTGTCTGTCCTTTAGTAACCGACTGGATACCCGCCCGCACAACTTCGGCGACAAAGGCTGCAGTATAGAGGACGAGGCCGAGGAGCAGGGCGGTAAACTCCGGGCTGACCGTAACCCCGCCTTTGAAATTGAATCCGGCAAGCTCCGGTGTGTTCATCTGCGTAGGGGCTCCGGTCAAAAACCAAGTAAGAAGAGGCAAGCCGAGAAGAATTGCCAGGCAAACCCTGACTAATGGAAAGATCTTTCCGGTCGATGCCTGCCGTTTGTTGGCCCATTTTTTTATAAAAAAAACGGCCAGGCAAGCGATGACGAAAGCCCAAAAGGCGAATTTGTAGGCTTCATGCCAGTAAGGAACACCGAAGATTAAGCCTCTGTTGCACAAAAATATCCCTGAAATGGGGTTGAGTGCCTGGCGGGGTGAGGGCAAGATTTCATAAAAGAAGGCATACCAGAAAAAAAGCTGCAGCAGAATGGGAATATCCTGAAACACCTCTATATAGATGGCCGACAGTTTCGCTACCAGCCAATTGGAGGAAAGTCTGGCTATACCGAGAAATGTTCCGAGGATAACAGTAAGCGTTACCCCGATAAAAGAGACGAGCAAGGTATTAAAAAAGCCCACTGCCAGAGCCCGGCCATAAGAGTCTGCTGCGGAATAGCGAAGGAGGGATTCGCCAATTTCAAAGCTCGCTTCCCTGTCAAGAAATCCGAAACCGGTCGAGATGGATTGTCTCTCCAGGTTGACCAGGGTGTTATGAACCAGATAATAGCCGAGCAGGCCGACCCCGACTATAGTGAGAAACTGGTATAAAATTGCCAGTTTGGCCGGATCACGCAGAAATGGGATTTTCTCAGATGCTGACGCGCTCATATTCACCTGTGGAGCTGCCCGAAATGCGGTTCGGGCAGCTTTGTTTATATATTACGAAGAGTACTTGCCATCTTACTTGAAAGGAGGTGAATACATTAATCCACCGTTGTTCCAGAGAGCGTTCAGACCTCGCTCGATCATCAATGGGGTGTTGACACCGACATTTCTCTCAAAGACTTCGCCGTAGTTACCGACCAGTTTGACGATGTTGTATGCCCATTTTTCATCGAGGCCGAGAGCCTTGCCGTTGCCCGGAGTGACACCGAGGAAGCGCTGCACCTTGGGGTCGGTGCTCTTCATCATTTCATCGATATTTTTTGAGGTGATACCAAGTTCTTCAGCTTCTATCATTGCCAGAACAGAATAATTGACGATGTCCATCCACTGGTCGTCGCCATGGCGAACTGCAGGTGCCAGAGGTTCCTTGGAAATAATTTCCGGCAGGATCATATAGTCGTCGGGGGTGGGAGCAACCGCGCGAATACCGGCCAGCTGCGAGGCATCGGAGGTCAGAGAATCGCAACGACCGGCGAAAAAGGCCTTGGACAGCTCCGCAGTATTCTCGATGACAACCGGTTTCATTTTCATCTTGTTAAAACGGAAATAGTCAGCCACATTCTGCTCAGTAGTGGTACCCGGAAGAACGCAGACGGTTGCACCATCTAACTCCATGGCACTTTTGACCCCGAGTTTTTTGGGGATAAGAAAACCCTGGCCGTCATAATAATTGACCTGCACAAAGTTCAGGCCAAGATCGGTGTCGCGGCTGAGCGTCTTGGTGGCGTTACGGGTGAGTATATCAATTTCACCGGATTGCAGTGCGGTAAAACGGGTCTTGGCAGTGAGCGGAGTAAATTTAACTTTGTTGGCATCACCGAAGACAGCAGCCGCAACCGCCCGGGCCGTATCGACATCAAGGCCTTTCCATACGCCTTTCTCGTCAGGTTTACCAAAACCAAACAAATCCCCGTTTACACCCGTCTGAACAAAACCCTTGGCCTTGACATCAGCGAAGGTGCCGGCCACGGCAACACCTGTTGTCAAGCAAAATGCGGCAATCACTGCTGGAACAACTCGTTTCAAATCTCGCATTGGACATGTCTCCTTGTGAAATAAAATTGAGTTATTGTTTTAAGACTGATTCAAACAGTTATAGGCTCTCTTTCGCAGTCTCAAAACATTAAGGCCAAAGTATAAGCGAAATTCATAGATAAGGCTAGGAAAGCTTAACATAACGCTGCTAAAGCTCGTCTGCAATCTCTTGGATGTTGCAGCGCTGTTTTCCTTGGAACCGTGCGGATGAGTGGGACGGAGAAAGCAGTAAAGGCCTGTCGTGTAGTAGCAGCGTGTACTACCGGCTTATACTAAATTGCGCATGGGATATGTGGCTGGCAATTTCTTCCGGTTGAAAATCGAGAAACTCAAAGAGGTATTTTTCGAAATCGAGGGTTTGTTTGAAATTCTGCTGGATAAGATATTCCCTGGCCGGGTTGTTGTCACCATACCGGCCGAGGATGTATTCGAGGCGGCCGTCAAGGGAAACAACCTGGTCGTGGCACACTCGTTTGTCGGCATAGTATACAATCTCTTTGGCTGCGAAAATACCTTTGGCGTAAAGATCTGCCCTGAAATATTTTAATAAGACGTGTTCGGCTACAATCTCACTCATTTCGGGGTATCCGAGTTCAAGACAGATCTGTCTGCCGATTTCGGCATGACGGCAGCCGGTTTTTATGCACAGGGTTTTGGCAATATCATGGAGGAGCGCCCCGACAACAGCTTCTTCTTTGTTCGGCAGAGGGCCCGAACTCTTACCAACTCTCTTGAGGCCCTCAACCAACGACTCAGCCACCCGGGCAACAACAGAGGAGTGGGCGCGGATATTGTCAAGCATGTCGAACCTGTCGTGCAACTCAAGACATTGATTAATAGATGGAATGTTGCTAATCATAATTTTTTTTCTAAAAAGCTTGCTATTTGCTGCTCAGTTCATGGACCGCATCGACCGCAATTCTGGCCTGTTCCGGTGGAGTAAACTGATGAATTCCATGGCCGAGATTGAAAATATGACCGTGGGCATTTTTCGCACCCTCAAGCAGTTGACCGATTCGCTGGCGCAGTTGCTCTTCGGGGAGGAGCAGAGCAAAAGGGTCCAGGTTACCCTGGACTGCTTTTTTGCCAACTTTTTTAATGGCGTCACTGATATTGATTCGCCAGTCAAGGCCTATGACATCGGCGCCGGAAGTGACAGAAAGATCAAGTAACGTAGCGCCGTTATTGGCAAAATAGATCAAAGGGATTTTATATCCCTTCAGGGCGGTAAAAATCCTTTGCACATAGGGGAGGGCGAAATCATTGAAATCGCATGGTGCCAGTATTCCCGCCCAGCTGTCAAAGAGCTGCAGGGCCTGGGCACCGGCTCTCGCCTGCGCTTTAAGATAGAGGATAGTACTTTCGGTTATTTTATCCATCAGCTTATGAAACAGCAGGGGAGCAGTGAACATCATTTTTTTGGTTTCCCAGAAAACCTTGGATGAGCCACCCTCAATCAGATAGGTCGCACAGGTAAAGGGCGCTCCCGCAAAGCCAATAAGCGGTACCTTCAACTCCCTGCGTAGCAGCCTGATGGTTTCCATGACAAAGCCGGTTGCTTCATCAGCATCAGGTATTATTAAAGCATCTAGACCTGCCTTGTCCCGGACAGGATTCTTAAAGATCGGTCCACGGCCCTCATGAAATTCAAGCGGCGCCCCCATGGCTTCCATGAGGATCAGAATATCCGAAAAGAGAATTGCTGCATCCACACCGAGCAGGTCAACGGGCTGCAGTGTTACTTCAACACAGAGATCCGGCGATTTGCACAGTTCTAAAAAGGTGACATTGCCCCGGATTTTCTGGTACTCGGGTAGGTATCGTCCTGCCTGGCGCATAATCCAGATGGGTGTATAGTCGGTCTTTTCACCCCGGCATGCTTTGAGAAAGGTATCGTTCATAGGGTTCTGGTATTCTCCTCTGAATTTTGTTGTCTATTGTACGGTTTCATCACGGTTGAAAAAAGGATGATTCCGGGCAAGCTATTCCTTTTCGTCCTGGAGGACTATTTGCCGGGGTACGTAGCTGCAGAAAGGTTCCTGGGCGAGGTAATCTCCAGTCATGGAATAGGCCCTGGCCCGACATCCACCGCACACTCCGACATATTCACACTTGCCACAATTATCCTTATACCCTTTAAAATCGCGAAGTTGAAGAAAAAGTTTCGATTCTTCCCAGATTATCTTAAAGGGTGTCTTTTTGACATTTCCGGCTGACTTGGCAAAGTAGCTGCAAGGCTGTACTTCACCATCGACATCAATGAGACAGATCAGCTGACCTGCCAGGCAGCCTTTTGAGCCACCGGTAGAAAACTGCAGGCTGCGTCGTTTGTTCTTTTCTCCCAGTTCCTTGTCTTTCTGGCGCACGATCCGGTAGTAGTGGGGAGCGCAGGTTGGTCGCATGAGCAACTCATTTTCCTGTTTCTCCACCTCATAATGCCAGGCAAGTATCTCATCATAGACATCTTCGGGGATCAGTTCGTCCATAATATCTTCGCCGCGGCCGGTGGGGACGATCATGAACATATACCAGGCCGTTGCGCCAAGACTTTTGACCAGCCGATAGATGTCGGGGATCTCTGCGCGGTTGCGGAGAGTAAAGGAAGAGTTGACAAGAAAAGGGATGTCGTATTTCTTAAAGAGTCTGATGGCATTCATGGTGCCCTCAAAAGCCCCTTTCTGGTTGCGGAAATTGTCGTGCGTCTCGGGTTTGGCCCCGTCCAGACTAAGAGATACCATTTTGATTTGGGAATCTTTAATGTTGCGGCAGACCGCATCCGTCACCAGGGTGCCGTTGGTGGCCAGGCACATTCGGAATCCTTTATCGGTGCCATACCTGGCAATATCGAACACATCCGGGCGTAAAAGCGGTTCGCCGCCGGAAAGAACCAACACCGGGCTCGCATAACTGGCGATGTCATCCATGATCGCCTTGGCTTCATCAAGGGAAAAATCTGGATGGTCTGAGACTGCCAATTCCGAGGAGGAACGGCAATGTACACATTTAAGATTACAGCGTCGGGTGATTTCCCAGGCTATCCATTTTGGTTCAAAGTCCATTGATCTACTCCAGAAGGCGTTGCGAGTATTCGGCAACAGCCTGAAATGTTATAAAATTCCAACAATTGAATAAAAATATACCACCAAGATTAAAAACTGTAAGTATTTTCCTGGGGAAATAAAGCGACTGTGCCGCTAGAGGGAGTTGAAAAACGTTAGGTAAATGCTATTTAATGCATGTGTACTGCATTTCTGTGCAGGGCACAATAGGAATTGATCTTTATAAGATATTGACAAATTGCTGTACTGTTGAACTTTATAAATTATGCTATATAGCTTATAGTGGAGTGCCAATTTCCAGATGATGTGATGCTGGGAGAGTTGCATTGGTCCAATTTTTCAGAATTACAATAAAAATTATGTTCGACTGTTGTCTGTGCAATAGGTCGGCTGGTTCACTATAGAAAGGTAAATATGTTAATTTCACCGGTTGTTCTTGCCAGTCCGGAAGGCGAGAGGGTTTTTAGTGCCTTGCTGAATCGTTTCCAGGCTGCGGATAATTCCTGCCGTCAGTCGGTTACGGAAATATTAGAAGCAGTCAAGAATCGCAAAAATGATGCAGTACTGGCCTATGGTCGGAAATTCGATGCCCCGAATCTTACCGCAACACAGTTGCAGGTGAGTAGCAGGGAACTCCAGGAAGCATACGAACTAGTCGATGAAGACTTCCTTGACACGCTTACGAAAGCGATCGATCGTATCCAGAGCTTTCATGAAAGAGAAATGGAGGACTCCTGGCTGCAAACCAGAGAAGACGGCACCATTGTCGGTCGACTCGTTCGGCCCGTCGATTCGGCAGGGCTGTATGTGCCGGGTGGAAAAGGAGGCTCCACTCCGCTGGTTTCTTCGGTTTTGATGAACGGTATTCCGGCGGGGATAGCCGGCGTCAGTCAGCGGGTGATGGTTACTCCGCCTGCAGAAGATGGCTCTGTCAGTCCGCATCTGCTGGTTGCCGCTCAGGAAATCGGCATCACCGAGATTTATAAGGCCGGTTCCGCCTGGGCGATTGCGGCTCTGGCCTTTGGCACCGAGACCATTCCCCGGGTAGATGTGATTGTCGGTCCGGGCAATCAATATGTTACTGAAGCGAAAAGACAGGTTTCGGGCATGGTGCGCATCGATATGATCGCCGGGCCGTCCGAGGTACTAATCGTCGCCGATGAGTCGGCAAGTGCGGTTAGTGTGGCTGCTGATATGCTCGCGCAAGCAGAACATGACCCTCTCGCTCTGGCAATTCTCGTTACTCCCCATGCACCGTTAGCCGAAGAAGTCTTGACCGAGCTTGAACGACAACTGCCCCTTCTTTCTAGGCAGCAGATTGCTCGAGCAGCTCTTCAGGACCGGGGAGTGCTCCTTATTGTAAGAGATCTAGAGGAAGCTATCGAGGCGGCAAATAGTATAGCCATCGAACATCTTGAGTTGATGATTAAAGATCCTTGGGCGCAGGTGCCGCATATCCGACATGCCGGGGCTATTTTCCTCGGCAACAATAGTCCGGAGGCTGCCGGGGATTATTTTGCCGGGCCCAATCATGTCCTGCCAACCATGGGAACGGCAAGGTTTACCTCGGCTCTTGGCGTTGAAACCTTTTTAAAGAAGAGCTCTATCATTAGTTATTCAGCTGGAGCACTTGCTGCCGACGCAGAACATATAATGCGGCTGGCCAAGCTCGAAGGGCTGGGTGCCCATGCCAATTCCGTTGCGGTTCGGCTGAGTAAATAATGCTTGATTTCAGGAAGCAGCTGGAAACGGGACTGCACGGTCTGGGAATCGAAGTCTCTTCTAAAGCAGTTGAGCGGTTGTTTCTTTATTTCAATGAGCTGAAAAAATGGAGTAGAAAAGTCAACCTGATTGCCAGGTCGACTACCGATGAACAGATCGTCGAAAACCATTTTCTTGACTCCCTGACCATTTTGCCCTTGCTGGCAGGCGAAGTGCCGGCGCATCTGCTGGATATCGGCACCGGCGCCGGTTTCCCAGCCCTGGTTTGTAAAGCTGCCTATCCGGAACTGGCGGTTACTCTGGTGGAACCTCGATCAAAAAGAGTCAGTTTTCTTGGCCATATCGCGAGAACTCTTGCTTTACAGGATGTAAAGATCCTTGCCTGCCGGATAGAAGACGATGAACAGCTTCCCGCAACGCAGGCCTTTACCCATATAACTGCCAGAGCGGTAGCCGAAATTGGCTCTTTTCTGCAGATGGTCGAGCGGTTTTCTCCTTCAGGCCCACAGCTCATCTGTATGAAGGGACCAAAGTGGCCGGAGGAACTTGCCGCCGCCTCAGAAATTGTTAAGGCTTCTTCTTACGCCCTGGATCGTGTTGTACACTGTACACTGCCTTTTTCTGGTGCTAAAAGAAGTCTATTACTCTTTACTACAAAGACATCTCGTTAAAATTATACGGTGAAACAATGAAAAAAATTGCAGTATTAGCAGGTGATGGTATCGGTCCTGAGGTGATGCAGGAGGCAATCAAGGTGCTTGATGTCGCACAAAAAAAGTTTTCCTTTGAGTTGTCCTATACATATGCCGATGTTGGTGGGATTGCCATCGATAATCATGGCGAAGCACTCCCACCGGCTACACTTGCCCTGTGCGAAAAAAGCGATGCCATTCTGTTTGGCTCGGTCGGGGGACCGAAGTGGGAGAGTCTGCCTCCTGAAAAGCAGCCGGAACGGGCAGCTCTTTTGCCGCTGAGAAAACATTTTGATCTGTTCTGCAATTTTCGCCCGGCTAAGGTGTATAAATCTTTGACTGCAGCCTGCCCCTTGCGTCCCGATATTATAGCTGGGGGATTTGATATCCTCTGTGTGCGCGAGCTGACTTCAGGTATTTATTTTGGTACCCCGAAAGGTCGAGAGGGCACTGGTGCGGACGAACGGGCCTTTGATACCATGGCTTATAAGCGATCTGAAATAGAGCGGATCGCCAGGATGGCCTTTGACGCGGCTCGTCTCCGGAAGAAGAAGGTGACCTCAGTCGACAAAGCCAATGTTTTAACCACCATGGTGCTCTGGCGTGAGGTGGTTATTGCAATTGCCGCAGAGTATCCGGATGTGCAGCTGAACCATATTTATGTTGATAATGCAACTATGCAGCTGGTCCGGGATCCTCATCAGTTCGATGTCATGCTGTGTGGCAATATGTTCGGTGATATCATCTCCGATGAGGCGGCTATGCTCACCGGCTCCATGGGGCTTCTTGCTTCCGCGTCATTAAACAGTGATCGCTTCGGTCTCTATGAACCTGCAGGAGGTTCGGCACCGGATATCGCCGGGAAAGGGATCGCCAATCCCATAGCTGAAATACTTTCTGCCGCGATGATGCTGCGCTATAGCTTTGGCCTCGATGATGCAGCTGCAGCTATAGACAGTGCCGTTGCTGCAACATTGGACAAAGGAATTTTGACTGCTGACCTGATCAGTGATACCTCAAAAGCAGTCGGTACTGCCGCTATGGGGGATGCAATCGTTAAAGCATTGCGAGGCTGAGAACAGGTCTAAAACAACGGGAAGACTACTATGATCAAAAAGGAAGATGTCATCCTGGTTGCCAACCAGGCTTCGACGGAATTAGGCTATAAGCTGGCGGAGCGACTGTGGATGCCGTTTTTTGAAATGGAACGAAAGCGTTTTGCCGACGGCGAAGTTCTCCATGTCTTCCCGCAGTCTATCGATGGCAAGCATTTAATAATCCTGGGGGTGACCCATGATGACAGCTCGCATCAAGAACTGATCGATCTGATTTCCGGCGGCAGGTATTGGAATGCCGCTTCCATTAATGTCATTATTCCCTTTCTTGGCTACTCTACCATGGAGCGGGCTAAGCATGACACCCTGGAAATTCCCAAAGGAATCACCCGAACCCGGCAGATATTTAGGGCGAGGCCCAACTATGTCGCCTTTGTTGATCTGCATTCGGAAGCTGTTCTGCACGCGCATGCAGGGGAGGTCCGCACCAAACATGTCTGGACAGACGATCTGGTTGTCGACAAAATTAAAAAGAGTGGACTGACCGACTATGTTCTGGTTTCCCCTGATTATGGCTTTTCCAAGAGGGTGGCACGACTGGCAAGGTTGCTGGATTGCCCGCATACTGCGGCGGATAAGGACCGATATGATACCGATAAAACAATCGTCAGTCAGGTTTCCAGCGTGGTAAGAGGGAAAACAGTTATAATCTGTGACGACATGATTCGTACCGGTGGCTCCATTTTACAGACAGCCCAAAGGTGTTTGGAAGTGGGGGCAAAGGAGGTGTTTGCCCATGCCACCCATCTGGTAATGGCTGGTGATTCGATGGAAAAATTTCGCCGGGGGCCGATCTCTAAAATAATGGGATCAGATACCTATCCTGGTAGAAACAGTAACGATCTGCTGGATGTTTATTCTGTGGCACCGCTGTTAGCAGATGTCATAGAACAACATCTGAAGATCTGATCTACAGTTGCCTGAGGCCGATTGAGGGAGAGTCGCAAATAACAGTTTGACTATTTACTTTTTCATTGCGACAATATAGGTTCTGGACAATGATGAGCAGATCAAAGATGTCGTCTTCTCTAAAATTTAACTCAATTCCAATGAAGCAAATGAAAAATCATAGGTACCCAACTGTTATTTTTATGTTCCTGCTGTTGTTCATGTCACCGGTCAGTGAAGGTGCTGCTGCGCCGAGAAGTTATCCTGATTTGCTTGGTGACGATTTGACGGCAACTGATTATATGGACGAGCCAGTCGAAGTGAATATCAACGATCCGCTGGAACCGATGAACCGTGCGTTCTTCCAGTTTAACGATAAATTGTATGAATGGGTCTTAAAACCCGTAACAAATGCGTATATATGGATTTTACCTCTTGAAGTAAGAAAATCTTTTAATAACTTTTTTCTGAATATTGCTGCGCCTGTCAGGCTTGTCAATACCCTGTTTCAGGGAAATCTGGAGGCAACTGGAATCGTTTTGGAGCGATTTGTAATTAATAGTACCCTTGGGGTTTACGGGTTTGCCGATATAGCAGATGAAGAATTTGATATTAAACGGAGGCGTGCAGATTTCGGTCAGACCCTTGGCAAATGGGGACTGGCAGAAGGGATTTATTTATGCTGGCCGATAGTCGGGCCTTCAAGTGTACGAGATTCAGCTGGTCTGGTAGTGGATAGCTATACTTCTATTATACCCTACATCGATTCCAACAGTCCCGCTTTGAGTGCGTCTTACTATTCAACCAACATGGTCAACAGGCTGTCGTTAAACCCGACTGCCTATGACGATTTGAAAAAATACGCTGTTGACCCTTATATATCGGCGCGGCAAGCTTATTATGAATACCGGAAAGCTCTTATCGACTATAAATAATGACTGAAAATCTCTTCTACGTCGTAGAATTAGTTCTCAAGCCTAAGCTTTAGTACTAATTTTCTTATCAAATCAGGGCATTTATATTGCAGATCAGGGTCAGTACAGTATACTTACTTAGGTTATGTTACTATTGTAATCGACCGCGCTTCATTCCTTAGCTGCATTTTTCCAAGCAATACTCACCACATCCAGCGGTACATGATCATCGGACCTGCCGCAGTTATCTGAAAAATGCACACGCGCGATATGCTTATCCGACACTGGAGAAAAATGGCATATTGCTTTAATTCTCTAACAGATATATTCCGGAAATCCTGGACCGAAAAGGTGGTGGGCGACAGGGAGTGGCGTGGTCGGGGCAGGAAAACCCCTCAGCGTTAAAAATGACACCTTTGTTGCAGATGTGCTGCGCTTGAAGCCACTATTCCCGGGATTTTATAAGGCTGGATCCAATAAAATCTACTCTAGGAGCCTGTCGGATTATGCCCTTTTTCCCCATATCTTCGTTAAACTCGAAAAAATTATCCTCGGAATATTAACTATATGCCTCCGGTAATTTTCTCGAGTTTGCCTTGATCTGACAGGTAAGCGCAGACTCCGCAGAAAATTACTATAATCCGACAGGCTCCTAGACAAAAAAGATATTCTACGGTAATTAATTGTAAATAATTGTAAATAATTGTAAAAAAATATTTTGGTATGGTGGGGAAGACACATTTCAGAAGATCGAGGATCCTCAATTAATTGTCTGCATGATAATCTAATTTAAAATTACCAAACCTGATTTGGGTTACATTGAAGCTTCATAGAAAAAAGGAGATATTTTGGACGAATTCGTAACGCTGACTTATAAAGGAGAAGAAATAAAACTTCCCCTGATTACCGGGAGCGAAGGAGAAAAAGGCATTGATATATCCAGGCTGAGGGCCGAGACCGGACTTATAACCCTTGACCCGGGTTTTAGCAACACCGGTAGCTGTCTAAGTGCCATCACTTTCATGGATGGAGAGAAAGGGATACTGCGCTATCGGGGCATACCCGTGGAACAGTTGGCCGAGCATGCTACATTTAAGGAGACCGCCTATCTGCTTATCAACGGAAGGCTTCCTAACAGGGGTGAACTGACCAACTTTTCAGTGATGCTTAACGACAATAGCCTGGTCCATACTGATTTAAAGGCCTTTTACCAAAACTATCCCAGGGCATCTCACCCCATGGGGATTTTGTCTTCCATGGTTAATGCTTTAAAAAGCTTTTACCCGTCACTTGATACCATGGAAGAGGAAATCAACACAACCATGACCCGATTGCTGGCCAAGGTGCGGACGATGGCTGCTATGTCCTATAAAATTTCCAGGGGGCATGAACTGGTATTACCCAGACCGGATCTGACGTATTGCGAAAATTTTCTCAACATGATGTTTGACACCCCGGTAAAACCTTACGAGTTAAAACGTGAGGCTGTTAGTGCCCTGAGGGTGTTCTGGATTCTCCATGCTGACCACGAGCAGAATTGTTCCACTTCCTCTGTCCGCATGGTTGGCAGTGCCCGGGTCAACCTTTATGCCGCTATTTCTGCCGGTATTGCAGCTCTTTGGGGGCCTCTGCATGGAGGAGCCAACCAGGCAGTCATTGAAATGCTTACTGATATTCAAAAAGACGGCGGCAATTGCCAAAAAGCCGTTCAGCGGGCCAGGGACAAAAACGATCCCTTCCGGCTTATGGGGTTTGGTCACAGGGTTTATAAAACCTATGATCCGCGGGCCAAGATCATGAAAAAAATGTGTGATGAGCTGCTTGAATCAATGCAGATTGATGATCCACTCCTGGATACGGCAAGAGAACTTGAGGAAATTGCTTTAAAAGATCCTTATTTTGTTGATCATAATCTTTACCCCAATATTGATTTTTACAGTGGTATTGTCTTAAGGGCCATTGGCATTCCCACCAATATGTTCACGGTGATGTTTGCTCTGGGACGACTCCCCGGATGGATTGCCCAGTGGAAGGAAAGCAAGGATGATCCACAGTGGAAGATCGCTCGACCCCGCCAGATCTATACCGGTAGTCAGGAATATAAGTATGTTCCCATTCACGCCCGCTAGCAACGTATGAAATACCGGGCCATAACGGCCCGGTATTTAGAGATCTTTAAGCAGGATGGTGATGTAGATACCCTGTTTAGTTCTTTAAAATTTATTCAATTTCAGTTAGTTGTAACTGATATCACCAAGACGTCACCTGTATCAGTCCTCCCTGCGATGAACTTCGTGCAGTTTTTTCCGTCGGCATAAATTGAAGGTCTCTGGATGTTGCGGTTTATCAGTTTTGAGCTGGGCTGGTTCCTCTAGGAAAAAGGTGATGCCTGCCTCTTTGTTGAAGTAATCGCTTCGTCTGGATTGCAAAACAAACATACTTTCTGTGTTTTTGTAGAAAATACTTTTCATGATTGCCCAAGCTTTCTTTGGGGCGTCGATCAGTTGGAAAATCGGTTGTTTTCCTACTGACACGATAGCATTGTCCGGCTTGGTATTGATGCTTTTTAGTATTTTAAGGCACCTTGCTCAAACGAAGACACCAGGAACTGTATACTACAGTAGTACAATTGACCCGACCGGCAGTTGCTGGTAAGCTGTTTTTCAAGGTTTAACCAAGGCAATAGTAGCTTGTAGCAAAAAGATACCTCTGAACTATTTGACTCACTAAAAAAGATATAAGGTAATTACAATTGGATGAGTAGGTAGAAAAAATTAATATGGACGATAAAAACAAAGATGCCTACAAAGCAAATTTTCATAATCTTGGTGAAGAATTCATCTATGCGCTCATGGACAACCCCTATGAATGCCCCATAGTCGTCGGTAAGGATGGCATAATAAAATTTATTAGTCGTTACAGTAAGAAACTGCTTGGAATAGACGATAGTGACGCCGTCGGAAAACATATTACTGAGGTTGTAAAAGAGACTCGCTTACATGACGTACTAAAAGACGGCAAGGCCAGGATAGGTGACATGTTGTACATCGGTGGTCGCCAACAGCTTATCTCCAGGATCCCTATCAAGGATCCTGAGGGGAAATTGATCGGTGCCGTCGGAAAAGGAATGCTGAATGAAGTGACCAGATTGTGGGGCCTTCAACAAAAAGTTGAACTTCTTGATGGACAATTGCAGTATTACCAAAATCAAATAACTCAACTCAAAGGGGGAACTTATATCATTGGCAAATCCCCACCAATTCAAGAAGTCAAAGAAAAATGCCTGTTGGCTGCGAAAACGACTTCGAACATTTTAATTACAGGTGAATCGGGGACAGGAAAAGAAGTCATTGCCTATTTTATTCATCAGTCAAGCCTTCGGGCCAGTGGACCTTTTATTAAAGTGAATTGCGCTGCCATTCCACCGGAACTTTTTGAGAGCGAACTTTTTGGCTATGAGTCTGGGGCCTTCACCGGAGCAAGAATAGAGGGGAAACCGGGAAAATTCGAGATGGCCCATGGTGGCACTATTTTGCTCGACGAAATCGGCGAATTGCCTTTACCAATGCAGGCCAAACTCTTGAGGGTTCTGCAGGAACGAACTGTCGATCGACTTGGGGGAACGCAACCGATACCTGTCGATTTCCGACTCATCGCTGCTACAAATCGTGATCTCAGTGAACTGATCAAAGAAGATACGTTCAGGATAGACCTGTATTTTCGAATTAATGTCTTTAACATCCTTGCCCCAAGTTTAAGGCAGATGAGGGAAGACATCCCGCTTATTGCCAAGCACCTGTTATCGCAATTGAAATGCGAAATTTCCTGGGGTCCTGCTGGGATTTCCGAAGAGTCGATGGAGCTCTTGAAAGGTTATTCCTGGCCAGGAAATGTGCGGGAAATGCGGAATGTTATGGAAAAGGCCAGCATAATTGCCAAAGGAGATATGATTCGTCCAGAAGACCTGCCTGAACAGGTTCGTCACTGCGTAGCTGAAGTCCCACGATCAAACGATGTTCCGTTGGAGGGAAGCCTCAAGCAGATATTGGAGGAGACAGAGAAAAAAGTTATCGAAAATGTTCTGCGAACTGTTCATGGCAATAAAACTAAAGCGGCGGAGATATTAGGCATTCATCGAACATCTTTGTATGATAAACTTAATAAAATGAAAAACCAACAATAACGGTATCATGTAGGGCGAAGAAGTGGAGCGCTTAATGTACAGTACGAAGAAGTTTTTTAATCCATCTTGATACCTCCCTTTTCGTGTTGAATTTACGTATGCGTTCACCAGGTCCGAATCTGTTTTGTCATCGGCCATTAAAACGTACCCATAGTACAGTTTAATGGCCTGTTTCGCGCATCTCCGTCACTGGTGAATGCTTACAGTTCGGAGGTTATTCTGGATTTGGCCGTTTTCCGGTGAACGGTGATGAATGTACCACTGCAAAAAAGCAATCTGTCTCTCCAACACTATTTCTTATATTTAAAACTATTGATAAATATAGAGAGTACCCTCTCGGTCCACCAAAAAAGAAAGTGTAGTTAAATCCCTACGGTGTCTGTTTTTCCCTACATTTAGATAAAAAGCACAGCAGTTGAGCTGTTTATCCCTAAGAAACCCTTCCTGCACATTAAAGTGTATAGCATTTCCTACACTCGTTCTTCGTTGTTCTGACCTGCGTTAAAAAAATAACCACCTTATTACAGATAGATATTCGTTTCTTGGCGAGGTGGTCTCTATGTTGCAAGACATTTGCCTGTAATCAATTCGAGACCATCAGATTCATTAAGGAGTCAAAGAAATGAACGCTCATCAAGAAAAAGTCATGACACTGGAGAAAGCAATCGCCCTGTATGTCACTGACGGTTGTCATATATCGATTGGCGGATTTACTGTGAATCGAAACCCTATGGCCGCAGTGTATGAGATCATGCGGCAGAGGAAAAAAAACCTGCACTGTTATGCGCATTCAAACGGTACAGCTGTTGATGAGCTTATTGGCGGTGGATGTATCGCAAAGCTCGAAATTGCATATGGTGGCAACGGTAAAGCTGCACCGACATGCATCCGTTTTAAATCAGCGATTCAGAGTGGAAAAATTTTGTTCGAGGATTATTCAAATTATCATATGTCACTTCGCTTTCATGCAGGTGCCATGGGTGTCCCGTTTATCAACACCCTCTCGGGGTTGGGTACGGATATTCTGAATAAATGGGGATTTTCTAAAGAAATGAGGGTCAAGGACCCCAGAATACCGGATGAGAAGGCGGTAATTATCGATAATCCATTTGGTAATTGGGCTGGTGCTTCGAAGGTCGTACTGGTTCCCGCTATTAATCCCGACGTTACCATTATCCATGTTCAGAAAGCGGATAAATATGGAACGTGTAGAATTGAAGGT
This sequence comes from uncultured Desulfopila sp., assembly GCA_965363495.1. Taxonomy (GTDB): domain Bacteria; phylum Desulfobacterota; class Desulfobulbia; order Desulfobulbales; family Desulfocapsaceae; genus Desulforhopalus_A. Next base: position 49,954 of record CBDTUM010000002.1, on the reverse strand, counting down.
CTGAATTTCGCTGACATCGATCAGGTGAAGGCATCGAAACATGTCATCGTAACCTGCGAAGAAATTGTTGACACGGCAGAGCTGAGAGAAAAACCAGAGTACAACCAAATCCCATTTATTCATGTAAGCGCCGTCGTTCCTCTCCCCCATGGTGCCTATCCTTCTGCATGCTATAATTATTATGACTATGACCCTATCTACTTGAAACAATATAGTAAATTTGCAAAAGATGACAAGCTCTATAAAGAATACCTGGAAACGTTTGTTTATGGCGTGAAAGACCACCAAGGTCTTTTGAATCTTGTTGGCAAAGAACAACTGAAGCTCATCTCCGCAGATAAAAAAACAGGATATGCTACCGGTTTAGATCGACGATAAGTTGCACAGAGGGGAGAGGATATGATGGATTATACATTAAAAGAAATGATGACGATCATGGCCGCAAGAGAGATTCGAGACGGTGATATCGTTTTTTGTGGCACCGGCATATCCATGGTTGCAGCCATGGCCGCAAAACAGATTAACGCTCCAGGCAGTATTATCTTTTTTGAAACAGGAGCGATTGATTCAAAACTTGAAGAAATTCCTATGGCTGTTGCCGACTCACGAGTCATGTACGGGGCCGCCTCGACCAGCGGATTATTAGAGGCTTTTGCTACCATGCAGAACCCAAACACCGGCGACCATGTTATCGGCATCCTGGGATCTGCTCAAGTAGATAAATACGGCAATCTGAATTCGACATGCATTGGTGATTATTTCCAACCCACAACGCGCTTTTCTGGAAGTGGAGGGGCCTGTGATGTCGCATCATTCGTCTCCAGATGCCTCATTTTCATGCAGCATGAAAAGCGAAAGTTCCCCGCAAAGCTCGATTATCTGACGAGTCCAGGGTATCTGGATGGACCGGGTGCCAGGGAAAAAGCTGGGTTGAAGCCGGGAGGACCGACAGCCGTTATTACGAATTTGGGTGTAATGTATTTCGATGATGACAGCAAAGAGATGTATTTGGCTTGCTATTATCCAGGGGTTACTCCTCAACAAATCCTGGATAACATGGAATTTTCAGTGGATGTTTCTCGGGCGATCGAAGCTGAGCCGCCTACTGAGAGAGAATTGAAAATTTTGCGGGAAAAAGTTGATCCCCATAAATTAATTCTTTGAGACCTCTGCAAGCAGATGTGATGGCAGGGAGTGCCTGATGAATAATTGAAGGAATTGTTTTGCGGGATAGCCGATAAAATATCGTTTTTTCTCTTTTTTACGTGAGGTGCTGAGTGTCAGGTCATATGGAAAAGTCTGTTCTAAAGGATGGGAAAGAAACTATTTTGGCTATCCCAAAACTAAAGGATGCGACACTCTCACTGGAAAACCGTGTAGCCATAATGACTCTGCTGCGCGATGATGTCCGCAATGCCCTGACGGGGACGGCCCTGGTAGATGATATTGTGGCAACTGTCAACTGGGCTAATCGCGAATCGGAGATCTCGGTTCTTATCATCACCGGCGCTGGGAAGGCTTTTTCCTCCGGTGGTGATGTAACGGCAATGCGTGATCGGTCAGATATTTTCAGTGGACCTCCAATCACAATTCAGGATCAATACCGACGAACTATTCAACAATTACCCTTGGCATTGCATTCTTCAGAGATCCCAGTGATTGCTGCTGTCAATGGGCCAGCCATTGGCGCTGGTCTTGATCTTGCCTGCATGTGTGACATTCGTATTGCTTCAACCAGGGCGCAGGTGAGCGAAGCCTTTATCAATTTTGGTATTACGCCGGGAGATGGGGGCGCCTGGTTTATGCAGCGTCTGATTGGGTACCAGAAAGCGGCAGAACTCGCCCTTACCGGTAGACTCATCTCGGCGGAGGAGGCACTCCGACTTGGCCTTTTTCTTGAGGTAGTGGAGCCTGATGCCCTTATGCCACGGGCATGCGAGCTGGCCCTGCAGATAGCGACCAAGCCACCCCTGGCAGTACGATTAACCAAAAGAATGCTGAAGCTCGCCCAACGAAGTGAACTGCCCGATTTCCTCGATCTTTGCGCCTGTTTTCAGGCAATGGCGCATCATACCAATGATCATCTGGAGGCGGTGAGTTCTTTTCTCGATAAGCGTCAGGCATATTTTAAAGGGGAATAAGCTGGACGCAGGGCAAAAAACACCTATTTAAGGGAATAATATAGTTAACAAGTCAATCAAAATGGCAAGGAGAAAATAATGTATTTCAAGTTAACTGACGAACAGAAAATGATGCAGGACATGGCCAAGGATTTTGCCCATAAAGAAATTGTGCCTACCCTCAAAGAAGATGAGAGAGATCATCGATTCCGTCCAGAATTAGTCAAGAAAATGGCTGATCTTGGTTTCTTCGGCTGTGCAATCCCGGAAGAATACGGCGGGAACGGTTGTGGCTTCTTTGAGTCGGTTCTTTTGGCCGAACAGCTCGCCAAGGTAAGTGGTTCCTGGCGGGTCCCACTCAATATGCAGAATATCGGTCCTTCGGTGACCGTCAACAGATTCGGTACCAAGGAGCAGAAAGAGCGTTTCATCCCGGCCTGGGTCAAAGCCGACTCCTTCGGTTTTTTTGCCATCACTGAACCCAACTCCGGATCTGATGTGGCCGGCATGGGCACGACAGCAACCGATCGTGGCGACCATTGGGAATTAAATGGCCAAAAAATGTGGATTTCCAATGCCCATATTGGCGATTGGGGTTTGGTGTACGCCTTCACCGACAGGAACAAGAAATACAAGGGCATGACCTGCTTTATCGTCAACTTGAAGGATAATGAAGGTATTGTCACTGCCGCGATCGAGACGAAACTTGGGCTGCACTGCTCTCCAACCGGCGAGATTGCTTTCACCCAGGCCAAGATTCCCAAGGATTCGGTACTGGGCGAGGTCGGCCAGGGTTTCAAGATCTGCATGTGGCAGCTCAACAACACCAGAGTCAGCTGCGCTGCCGGGGCACTCGGTATTGGTGGTGGTGCCATCGAAGCTGCCATTAATTATGCCAACGAACGTACTCAGTTCGGCAAAAAAATTGGTTCCTACCAGATGGTCCAGGCGCAGATCGCCGATATGGTTGCCGAGCATGAGGCGGCTAAACTGCTTGTTTATCAAGCAGCCTGGTTGAAAGATCAGGGAATGCCCAATCAGCACCAGACTTCGATTGCCAAGTTGTTCGCCTCCGAAGCCGCGGTACACGCTACCAGCGATACGATGAAAATATTCGGCAGCTACGGCTTCTCGACTGAGTTCCCGGCTGAACGTTTTCTGCGCGACGCACAATCTCTTCGTGTTGTCGAAGGAACCAGCAATATCCAGAAAACTATCATCGCCGGAATTGCTCTTGGAGATGTCGAAAACCGCTAGGCATGCCAAGGTCGACACGATCGGCCAACAGAATTAGAGCTTTTAACTTGAAGGAAGAAAGGAGACCGTTATGTCACGGAAACAAACACCATTGCGTCCATATTTCGAGAAAATGGCCGATATTGGTGACGCTCTTAGTGATGCTGATGTTCAACGCTCACAAGAGAATATAGATTTGGTCCGGGAGCAGGAACGAATTATCGCCAAAGAGGTGGAACGAGTCAAAAACGCCGGTATCCCGGCTCAAAAGATCCATGACCGCGGGGGAATGACCGTCTATGACCGCCTTGAGTATCTGGTCGATGAGGGGACCTGGTCTCCTCTCCATACCCTCTATAACCCTCAAAAGAATGAGGAAGGCTGTACTGGTGTTGTCAACGGAATTGGCAAAATATCCGGTAAATGGGCTGTGATCATCGGATTTGACAACAAGGTTATGGCCGGTGCCTGGATATCCGGGCAGTCGGAAAATATTCTCATGGTCACGGATATGGCCAAACGGCTCAACATACCCCTGGTCTGGTTGACGAACTGCAGCGGTGTGAAGTTGATGGAGCAAGAAACCGTCTATGCCGGTCGGCGTTCCAGCGGTACGCCGTTTTTCCGTCATGCAGAACTCAATCATCTTGGTGTGCCCATTCTAAACGCCATCTACGGCACGAATCCGGCGGGCGGCGGCTACCAGGGAATCAGTCCAACTATATTGCTGGCCCACAAAGATGCGAATATTGCAGTTGGCGGGGCCGGAATCGTCGGTGGCATGAACCCGAAAGGACATTTCGATGTTGAAGCAGCAAAGGCCCTGATCGAAGCCACGAAAAATTTCAAATCCAAGAGTCCCGGCCGGGTCGAGACCCATTTTGATAAGACGGCATACTTCCGGGAGGTCCATGAGTCTGAGGAGGGAGTATTGGACGGCATCAAGGATTACATGAAGATGCTGCCGGCTTACGACCCTGCTATGTTCCGGGTTGCTGCCCCGGTTGCACCGAAGTTTCCCGCCGAAGACCTGAACGCTATCCTGCCGATAAATCAGAAACGCCAGTATAGTGCTGTACAGATTCTGGCCCGCCTCACTGACAACAGTGAGTTTATGGAATATCGATCCGATTATGGTCCTGAGGTCTTTACAGGACTTGCCAAGGTCGACGGTTTCCCGGTTGCTTTCATCGGCAACAATCAGGGTTTTTTCACTAATTATCCAAAATACGCGGGCGACAGTTATTTCGCCGTTGGTGGCAAGCATTATCGTGAGGGTTTGATCAAACAGGCAGAATTCGTCACCCTCTGTGGACGGGACAATCTACCTATAATTTGGCTACAGGACACCACTGGAATCGACGTTGGTGACCTGGCCGAGGAGGCTGAATTACTCTCGCTTGGCCAGTCTCTGGTCTACTCAATCGAGCAGACGGAGCTCTCTATGATGTGCATTGTCCTGCGCAAAGGTTCTGCTGCCGCCCACTACATCATGTGCGGGCCGCAGGCCAATAACAACAATGCCTTCACCCTTGGTACGCCGATGACCGAGATCTATGTCATGCACGGTGAGACCGCAGCCGCTGCGTCCTATGCACGGCGACTGGTCAAAGAAGATGCAGCCGGCAACGATCTTACGCCGGTTCTGGACAAGATGAACCAGATGATCAAAGATTATCAGGATAAGTCGCGTCCGGCGTATTGTGCAATGAAAGGGCTGGTAGATGAAATCGTTGAATTGCCTGCCCTGCGTAAGTACATCCAGGCCTTTGTTGGGGCGAACTATCAGAATCCACGATCGATCACTCCGGTTCATCAAATGCTCCTGCCACGAATCATCAAGGGGTAGGTTGTTCTACCAGGGGCAAGACAGATGGTTGTAAACAGATAAATACTTAGTGGAGGACAACGAGATGACAGAGAAGGCTTTTCAAGATCACTATCCTGATGAATTCGCCCATTGTTATGGTTGCGGAAGGCTCAATGAGGGGGGGTTGCAGATAAAGAGTTATTGGGACGGTGATGAGACTGTCTGTCATTTTACTCCAGATTCTAAATATTCCGGTGGTTTTCCAGGTTTTCTCTATGGTGGAATGATAGCTTCCTTACTGGACTGTCATGGAGCAGCGACTGCCTCTGCTGCTAAGGCCCGAGCAGAAAACAAACCGCTTGGCCGGTTTGTGACCGCATCGTTGAAGGTCGATTTTCGAGCCCCGACACCGATAAACACCGAGCTCGAGATCCGGGGGAAGGTCACCGAGATTAAAGGACGTAAGGTCCTGATGGATCTAACACTTTCAGCTGGTGGGAAGTTGTGTGCTGAAGGATCAGCGGTGATGGTCCAGATCCCTGATAAATAGGAAGAAAGACGGAAAGAGGAAGTCAGTCGGGAAATATATTGGAATGTAGGGCATGGGTGGACGACGCAGGCCGCTAACACATAATACGAAAAGGACGACAATGAATATTCTGGTTTGTATTAAACAAGTTCCTGATATGGAATCGAAATTCAAAGTTAATGGAGAAGGCCTTTGGTACGACAGCGCTGATCTGGCCTGGCGGATGAACGAATATGATGAATATGCAGTCGAACAGGCAGTGCAGTTGAAGGAGAAGACCGGCGGCGACCTGACCGTGCTCTGCATTGGTCCTGAGCGGGTGAAGGAGACGATGAAGAAGGCGCTGGCCATGGGATGTGACCGTGGCGTCCATGTGGCCGATGACGAGTTTTTCAAGAAGGATTCCTTCTCTATTGCCGCTCTTATCGCCGAGTTTGCCAAGAGCAAATCTTTTGAGCTGATCTTTACCGGCATGCAGTCCCAAGATAGGGGGAGCGCTCAGGTGGGGGTGATTACCGCCGAGATGCTTGGAATGCCCAGTGTCACCACCATTGTCAGTTTTGCTTTAGAGAATAATACCATCACCGTAAAACGTGAGCTGGAAGGTGGGGTGAAGGCGGTAATCAAAATGGAGGTCCCTGCTCTTGTGACCTGTCAGCTTGGCCTTAATACGCCCCGTTATCCTACCCTGCCTAATATTATGAAGGCAAAGAAGAAAGAGCTCCTCTCTATTCCAGTCGCTGATCTGTTAAAGGTTGCGCCCCATCAGGAAACGACATCACTGTTCTTCCCGGAGAAAAAGGGTGGCGGTCTTGTGCTGGAGGGTGAATTGGGCGATGTGGCCGACAAATTGATCAGTATTTTGAAAGAGAAAACCGCCGTTCTGGCGTAAGGAGCAAGCTATGAAGACACTACTTGTTGCAGAATATAGAGAAGGCAAACTGCAGGGCGGCGTAAACGATCTGCTGGCATTTGCCCAGAAAGTCGGCTCTGATGCCGCAATGTTTCTGGTTGGCAGTGAGACGGATCTGCCAAAGTTTCAGGGGACGCTGTATCTTGCGGATACGAAAGACTATGGCGAATACAATCCGGACGTACACAAACAGCTGCTGCTGGATACGATTGCCACGGTCAAGCCGGATATGGTTGTTTTTAGTCATTCATCCTATGGTTGGGATCTGGCTCCTCGGGTGGCTTTTGCCTTGAAGGCAGCCCAGATATCCGAGGTGATGGATGTGGTAGACGGGGTGCCTGTCGCACCGGTCTGCAATTCGAAACTACGCAGAAAGGTAGGTTCGAAGACGCCTGTCACAGTTCTGACCCTGCAGGCTGGAGCTTTTGGGCTTTCTGAAGAACCCACAGGTGTACCTGTCATCGAGAAGATCAGTACGACGGTCATCGGCAAGGTTGAGTTTTGCGGCTATGAACAGGCTGAGTTGGGTGGGGTGGACTTGACCAAGGCGTCAGTGATAGTCAGTGCCGGTCGGGGTATTGGTAAACCTGAGAATATATCGATAATCGCCAATCTGGCCAAGGCTTTAAAGGGTGAGTACGGCGCCAGCCGTCCGGTGGTTGATGCAGAGTGGGCCGAGCATAATCGTCAGGTTGGCACCACGGGCCAGACGGTGTCGCCGAAACTCTACGTTGCCTGCGGTATTTCAGGTGCGATCCAGCACCTCGCCGGAATGAAAAAGTCCGAATTTGTGGTCGCGATCAACACCGATAAGGATGCCCCCATTGGTGAGGTAGCAGATGTACTCGTTGTCGCTGACCTAAAACAGTTTGTGCCAATATTGACTGAAAAAATAAATGCTCTGTAAATAACACCTCCTAGGAGCCTGCCGGATTATAGTAATTTTCTGCGGAGTCTACGCTTACCTGTCAGATCAAGGCAAACACGAAAAAATTACCGGAGGCATATCGTTAATATTACGAGGATAATTTTTCGAGTTTAACGAAGATATGGGGAAAAAGGGCATAATCCGACAGGCTCCTCGTTTATAAATAAGTCAGGCGTTGCGAAGTGCATCACAAAGCGCAGAAAAGGAGTGTGAAACGAGAAGGAAAAGTTTGGTCCATGGAAATAGAGCTGACAGAGATAAGTCGAGCCAGCGGTTGATTTTAAAATCTACCGTAAAAAGTCCCTACTTATCATCATGAATACAACAACATTTAAAAAGGAGAATGCGATGGTAACAAACAGGAAAAAAATATCATTAAAGTTGGTAATGGTAGGTGCATTTTCAATGCTGCTGGTTCTCGGATTTGGCAAATCTTTTGTAACAACAGCCCATGCTGAAAAGACCTATAAATTTACCATGCAGAACATGTTTTCTCTGAATCATCCCATTAGTGCTGCCATGGATCAACTGGCAAAAGATGTGCACGAAAAAAGCAACGGTCGGATAACTATTCAGATTTTGCCTTCCGGCGCTCTGATAAATGGACCGGAAATTTTTGAATCCGTTGGGATGGGGTCTATTGATATGGGAACCACCTGTAGCACATATCACGGTGGTATCCTGCCGGTAGCGGCTACGGCTTTTGCATTACCTGGAGATCCGAGAGGAGTAAAGGAAATTATGGATTTCATGTATCAGGATGAAGTCTTGAACTTCCTCAGAAGTGCCTATGCCACCCAAAATGTGTTTTTCGGTGCGCCTCTTGTTATGGACGGTTATACCATTGTCTCCAAAAAACCAATTAAGAGTTGGGATGACTTGAAAAAATTAAAAGTCAGGGCCTCGGGTTCCATCGCCAAAGTATTACAAAAAATGGATATTCCCACGGTTTTCATTCCATTTTCTGAAATATATGTGGCCCTCTCTCGTGGGACCATCGATGCTGAGATCAGCGGAAATCATGCCGAAAGTTATCTTGGGACTACGTACGAGGTGGCAAAATTTCAGACCGTTCCGTATATCTCCGGAGCCCAGAACTGTGAAGTTATTGCTAATTTGGACAGGGTAAATGAACTTCCTGAAGACCTGCAGGTAGTCCTCAAGAAGGCTCTCCGGGATTCTTCGGCGAATGTAGTTAAAGCATTTGATGCGGAAAATAAAGAGGTTACGGCAAAATTAACAGCCGCCGGTACGCAGTTCATAGAGCTTCCCAAGGATGTCATGGATCGATGGAGCACAACCTCAATTAAAATGTGGGACGAAGAATTTACCAAAGACAAATTGTCTGGCGAGTATATTGCCCTTGTCAAAAAGGATCTAAAAAAGTTGGGGTATAATCTAAACTAACCCATAATATCTCTTTTGGATACCACGCCCAATGGTATCCAAAAGGGGTAACTACTAGGATTAAATATGCAATCCATCGAAAAAGTCATTCATTTTATAGAAAAATTAAACAAGATGGCCGGCAAAATATGCTGCAATCTGCTCTTTGTTTTCATGGTTCTGATGGTATATGAAGTCATTGCACGATATTTTTTTCAAAAACCGACTATCTGGGCACACGAACTGTGCGGATATCTTTTTGCAGCCTATGTTGCCCTGACTGGTGGTTGGGTCCTCCTGGAAAAAGGGCATGTTGCCGTGGATATTATCTACCAGTATTTTCCTAGAAAAGTAAAATACACAGCTGATATCATAGTTTCTGTTGTCTCCATGCTTATGTTCGTCGTTTTGTTCTGGCAGGGATATAAATTTGCCTGGCATGCATTTTCCACTGGCCAGCATTCACATACTCTTTTTGGTCCGATATTATGGCCTGTTAAAGCGATGCTTCCCCTTGGTTGTGTGTTTTTTATTCTGCAAATACTGGCGGATTTTGGCAAAACTATTTTGGAATTTAAAAAAGGGAGCGCACAATGAATCCCGGTTTAATCGTATTATTCATGTTTGCGGCAGTCGTTGTTCTTTTTGTGCTGCGGACACCGGTCGCCATTACCCTGGGCAGTGTGGGGATCATTACTCTGTACCTGATAAATGGACCCAGATTTTTGCAAATGCTGCCACCGTCCATCTTTCAAAGTATGACCAGTATCATCCTTTTGGCTATACCTTTATTTATTTTCATCGGCTGTCTGTTAGAAAGATCAGGTATTGCCGATGAAATTTTCGAGATGATTTACATGTGGCTTGGGCCGGTGCCCGGTGGGCTCGCCATCGGAACCGTCTTAATCTGCGTGATATTTGCGGCCATGGTGGGTATTGTGGGTGCTGCAACAGTTACTATGGGCCTCATTGCCCTCCCGGCAATGTTGAAAAGAGGTTACAAAACCTCCCTCGCCATTGGCTGCATTTCTGGGGGTGGTGCCCTGGGTTTTTTAATTCCACCCAGTGTGACCATGATTGTGTATGCATCTCTTTCCAACCTTTCCATCGGGAAAATGTTTTTAGCCGGTATTGTACCTGGATTCTTACTGGCGTTTCTTTTTATCGCCTATATCCTGATAAGAAGCCTGCTCAACCCTAAACTTGCCCCTCCTATTCCTGTGGAAGAAAGGGCCAGCTGGGTACAGAAATGGGCTTCAGTTAAAAACCTTTTTATGCCGTTCCTCCTGATATTTTCCATCATGGGAACCATCTTTTCAGGACTTGCCACTCCCACCGAGGCAGCCGCTGTTGGGGCTGTGGTGGCAATGCTGATCGTTCTTCTCAGAAAAAGATCTCTGAAGAAATGCATGGAGCTTGTCTCCACTGCCGCAGAAAATGCTACTTTTCTGACCAGTATGGTTCTGTGGATTATTGTCGGATCTCTTGCTTTTTCTGCTGTAGTCAATACCCTGGGACTCCCTCTGCTTTTAAAGGATCTCATCGATTCCATCGGGATGAATCGCTGGTCAGTACTCATTGCCATGCAGATTAGTTTCTTTTTGCTGGGAATGGTGATGGATGACCTTCCTATCATTATGATCACGGTTCCTGTTTATGTGCCGTTAATAACCCTTCTTGGCTTTAATCCCCTCTGGTTCGGCATCCTTTTTATCGTCAATATGCAAATGGCGTATCTGACGCCGCCCTTCGGTTTTGTCTTGTTTTATATGAAAGGAGTTGTGCCCCCGGGGGTAACCATGGGAGATATTTATAAATCTGTTTGGCCTTTTATAGGTCTTCAGGCGTTGTGTTTGATTCTTATTATGGTCTTTCCCGAAATAGTCCTGTGGCTTCCTTCTGTTGTTGGTATGTAAGGACCTGATATGCATTGCTTCTGGCGGTTGGGGGAAAAGCGTATTGTGGCCTGGATGTGTTGAAAGTGTCGCAGAACTCTTGCACGTGGTTTGCTTAAATCTGGGACGTTCGGCTGTAGAGCCCCTTATACCTGCAGGGGGGCTAAGAAATTTTCTCTTGGGGCAAAGATTGTAACAACCTAAAGGATCAAAACTATGAAAGATGTTGTCATTGTATCGGGATGCAGGACTGCTATCGGTGCATTTGGAGGAACCCTAAAAGATTTGAATGGGGCTACTCTGGCCGGTATTACCATGAAAGAAGCTGTTCGACGAGCAGGAATCGATCCGGCGCAGATCGACGATATCCGTTACGGTTGCTGCATGGAGTCCGCTGACACCTTGAATGTTACCCGGGTCGGGGCTCTTTTGGCCGGCATTCCGGAAACCGTAACGGCAGTTACCGTCAACCGAGTCTGCATCTCGGGCATGGAAGCGGTAATTTCAGGGATGGCGATGATCCAGGCCGGGATGGCCGATATTATCCTTGCCGGTGGAACCGAGCATATGTCCAGCGTTCCCTATTCGGTTCCGGGAGCACGATGGGGTTGTCGTCTCCAGGATCAGGCCTTTGTCGATAATCTTATTCATGCACTCCATTGTGGTTCTCATCTTATTCCTCATCCGGAAGACGGCCCTGTGGATGCCAGCAAACCGCCGCTCAGTACGTTTGTCGGCAAACCTTATATTATGGGGCACACTGCAGAATTCATCGCCCAACATCTGGGTATCACCAGAGAAGAGATGGACGAGGTCGCGCTGAGAAGCCATAATGAGACGGAGCGGGCAACCCAGGACGGCTCCTTTGCCGACGAGATTGTGGAGGTAGAAGTCCCCCAGAGGAAGAAGGCGCCGATCGTTTTTAACAAGGACGAACATTTTCGACCAGGCATGACCATGGATATTCTCCGTAATCTGCCGGCGGTCTTTGTCCCTAAAATAGGCACCGTAACTGCCGGTAATTCCAGCGGCATTAATGACGGCTCGACGGGCATGGTCATCATGTCTGCTGACAAGGCCAAAGAGTTGGGCCTTACACCTCTAGCCAGGATCAAGGCCGTAGCCCGGGGTGCCTGTCATCCATCGGTTATGGGCCTGTCACCAGTCCCGGCGGTTCGCAATCTTCTCAACTCTTCCGGGCTGAGCTTGAATGATTTTGACCTCCTTGAAGTTAACGAAGCCTTTGCCGCCCAGTATCTTGGCTGTGAGAAAGAACTGGGACTCAACCGGGCAGTGACCAACATTAACGGTTCGGGCATCGGCCTTGGCCACCCGGTGGGCTCCACTGGTGCCCGTATTATGGTCACCTTGATGTATGCAATGAAAAAACGTGGTAAATCCCTGGGCCTGGCTACTCTATGTGGCGGGGGAGGAGTTTCCATGGCATGTGCCCTTGAAATGCTCTAGTGCCATGAAAAACTCAAATGTTACAAGCTTCTGCTCCATTCATACAGACGATATTGTAAACTTTACTCTGGTCGTGTAATGATATGAAAAAATAGGGGAATTCTCAATATGTTCAGGTAGGATTTGGTGTCTTGAAATACAAAACCAGGTGTCTGCATTGGAAAAAAAAATCACTGATAAAAGTATTGTTGATTCTTTCAGCAGTGGAATTATTGCAACCGACTACCACGGGAGTATCACCCGCATTAACCACCAGACTGCAAAGAAACTGGGAGTTATTGCAGAAGATCTCATTGGTAAAAACATTTCAGAAGTCCTTCCCGTTTTTCACGCTTGTATCATGGATTGTTTGCAAAGTGGCAAGACGCTCAGAGGTCAAGTGTTAGAGACGGGTCAGGGACAATTGACTGTCCACATACATCCAGTGCGGAGCGGGCAGGAAATTATCGGCGCCGTTGCAAACTTCCACGAAACCGATAGCCTGGAAGATTACACCAGGAAATCTGATTCTTACATGGACTTGAACCGCCAGCTTAAGGCTATTATTGCCGCTTCCTCTGATGGGATTTGGGTTTGTGATGCAGCAGGTTATGTCGTCACTATTAACAGCGCTTCGGAATCGCTCAATGGCATTAAGGCAAAAGATGTTATAGGGAAAAATATTTCCGAGCTTCTCGACAAGAAGAGCTTTGATCAATTAGTAACCACAAAAGTGATTGCCAGCGGCAAGCAGGAAACCATCGTGCAACGTATTAAGAAGACAAACAGGGTTCTCTTGTGTACAGGGACCCCGGCTCGGGACAAAAATGGCAATATTGCGCTCATCGTTGTCAATGAACGAGACATGACGGAACTTGAAAACTTGCGCAAAAAAATTGCACAAAACCAAAAACTTACCGAGAAATTTAAAGAAGAGTTGTCAGAACGGACATTAAGGGAACTCGAAAACAACACCATTATTGCAGAGAGCATCCCAATGAAACAAATTCTTCAGAAATCTTTGAAGCTTGCCCATATTGGCGCCTCTAATATTTTGATACTTGGAGCTTCAGGTACGGGGAAGGGGTTGCTGGCAAAGTTTATCCACAAAAACAGTGGTCGTCGTGATGGTCCTTTTGTCGAAATCAACTGCGCAGCAATCCCTGAAAATCTTCTGGAGGCGGAATTGTTTGGTTTTGAAAAGGGTGCTTTTACCGGTGCAGCCGACGTAGGTAAAGTAGGTTTAATCGAATTGGCTCAGGGGGGAACTCTTTTTCTTGATGAGATCGGTGATATGCCCATCAACCTGCAGACAAAATTGCTCAAATATCTCGATGATAAACAATTTCGACGTCTTGGTGGAACAAAATCCATAAACGTAGAATGCGCTACTATTTCGGCTACCAACCGTGATTTGCAAGATCGTGTGCAGAAAAAGCTGTTCCGGGAAGATCTGTTTTATCGCCTGAGCAGTTTCACCTTGGCAATACCATCTTTGTGTGATCGTAGAGATGACATCCCAAGATTGGTTCGATTTTATCTGGAAAAATACAATAAAAAATATAACAGGTCGACCCATATCAGTTCCAGAATTTTGACACAGCTACAAAACTATTCCTTTCCAGGTAACGTTCGTGAGTTAAAAAGCATAATAGAAAATGGAGTTGTCCTCAGTGAAGATGCATCGTTGGATAGATATTTTGCAAACATTGCCAAAAGCAGATATCCACAGCTCCCTGTCTTTGAACTGCCAGCGTCGTCACAGCCCATAGATTTATCGGAGACTCTTAATGAAGTTGAAAGACAACTCCTTATTAAGGCCAGGCAACACTGTGAAACAACACGAGAAATGTCGACTTATCTTAATATCTGTCAATCAACTGTGGTGAGAAAAATGCAAAAGCATGGCTTGTAAACAATTTCGGCCAGCGTCTTTTTGCAGTCGAATTCACAGTTATACTCTGTAATATCTGCTTGGAGTGACACAATGAATCTTGAACCGAATAAAGAAGTTAAAATTGAAGTGACCCAGTGCGAATGCGACCTCATGAAAAAAGGTGATTGCCTGTATCTAAAAGGTCCTATGATTGACAAAGATAAATCCGATACCATTTGTGTCACTGCGCTTATTGCAATGTATCCCTGGATCATGACGGCCCGTTTTGGTGTTGAGTCGAAAAACCTGGAATTTGACGAGGGGTGTTACAAGGTCTGGTGTCCTGAAAGATTAGTGGAGTTTAGTATTCGAACGGTTTAAGAGGAGGAGCCTTTGGGGAGGTAGTGCGGCACAGGTTTTGTAAAAATCCGTCTCCCGCAAAAGAGCGTTTGATGCGATTATGCATCAAACGCTGCCTTCGTTACTGTTGATGCACGATTGGGCAAGAGCCGATTCTGGTGAAGTGCTACCCCTTTCTCCATAGGTGTGCATGTAAAGTATTGATATAATAGTTTTAATTCGTATTTCTTCGCATTTGCCTTTACCGCTCTACTTTCTTGATACTATTCTGTATCAAATAAAAATAAAGTAAATACAGTATTATAAGGTCTTTCGATGCGTTATTGCATCGAAACGTGTTCTGGCCACAACCTTATGACACCCTCATCATCCTGTTGTATCATGATTTTATCTATATATTATTATTTGGTATCATTTTTGCTTAACCCAAGATTGAGACAAGCTCGTCATCGGTTTAAAATACAAAAAAGGGGTATGAAATGACACAACCACAAACCAATGCAGCTCTCCAAGAGCGCCGCAATAAGGTCATCGCAAAAGGTTTCGGCAGTTCCACAAGCAAATACATAGCACATGCTAAAGGAGCTGTGATTACAGATGTAGAAGGCAATGAATTTATCGATTTTGCAGGTGGTATTGCCGTGATGAATGTAGGTCACTCCCATCCGAAGGTGGTTCAGGCTATAAAGGATCAGGCAGAAAAATTTACCCACACCTGTTTTATGGTCGCCCCTTATGAATCGCCGGTTGCACTTGCAGAAAAGTTGTGTGACGCAGTCCCCGGGGATTCAAAAAAATCCGTCATGTTTGTCAATAGTGGCGTTGAAGCTGTCGAAAATGCAATAAAAATTGCTCGGTATTACACTCAGAAAACTGCGATCATCGCCTTTGATAGTGCTTTTCATGGCCGGACATTAATGGGCATGTCCCTCACCTCCAAGATAAAGCCTTATAAACACGGCTTTGGTCCCTTTGCTCCTGAAGTTTATCGTATGCCCTACGCAAACTGTTATCGCTGTCCCTTTGGCAAAGAACATCCCAGTTGCGATATTGCCTGCGCAGATCATCTGGAGGATTTCCTGACTAACTATGTTGGTGCCGAGCAGACAGCTGCACTTATCGTTGAACCGGTTCAGGGCGAAGGTGGTTTTATTGCTCCTCCCAAAGAGTATTTTCAAAAGCTGAAAGCTCTTTGTGAGAAAAACTCAATTCTTATGATCGCTGACGAAATTCAGTGTGGGATGGGCAGAACGGGGTATATGTTTGCCATGGAATATTATGGAGTTGAGGCCGATATCACAACTGTTGCTAAGAGCCTCGGTGCTGGAATGCCTATCAGTGCTGTCGTCGGGAAAAAAGAAATAATGGATTCCGTACACCCCGGCGGGATTGGCGGAACCTATAGCGCTAACCCGATAGCTTGTGAGGCAGCTCTTGCTGTTTTTGATATATTTGAATCAGAAAATCTCCTTGCTAAAGCGAAAGTATTGGGCGAAACACTTCACGCCACTTTAAAGGCATTTCAGAAAAAACATGCACTCATCGGCGACGTCCGAGGACTTGGTCCCATGATCGCTATGGAACTTGTTTATGACAGGGAGGCAAAGACCCCTGCACCTGACAAGGCGAAGCAGCTCGTGGAGTTTTGTTTGGAAAGAAACCTCATCATTTTAGCCTGTGGCACCTACGGAAACGTTATCAGGTTATTAATGCCTTTGGTCATTACCGAGGAACAACTGACCAAGGGGATGGAGATTGTCGATAACGGATTGACTGCTATCAGTTGATCTCTCCATTTGTTCAGTGGGTTGGAGAGTGTTTGCTTGTCTTTTAAAAAAACAAACACTCTCCTGAAGGCACGTATCTCGTATATCGGGACGAGAAGTATTTGGACAAGAGGGGACCGTTCGATCGTAGTCTGCCATCTCATCAGAGCATATCTGCAGATGACAGGAAGCGGAGGTTGTTTCCCGGAGACTAATAAAATTGAGACAAGGAACTGATCAGTCAGTTCTCTATCTCCATTTGTATCATAAATGTAATCGTTCACCGGAACACAGTAGGTGCGCGCATAACCCGAATCAGTAATCGTTCAACCAGGACTCCAGGTTCGTTCAAGCGGCCTCCGAGCTATAGTTGGCTATGTGAGGGGGCCTGATCGGACGAAAATGGGGTGCTGGTTGAACGGGTACTCATAAATGACCAGCGAGGTAACAGATGTTTGGATACTATAATCGGATTTTAACGATCAATCTCAGCGCCAAATCAGCGACAATAGAACCAATTTTAGATCAGGTGCTCACTGAATGCTTTGGCGGGAAGGGGTTGGCGACTCGACTGCTCCTGGAACGTAACAAACCAGGTGTCGATCCGCTGTCAGCGGACAATCATCTTATTTTCGCAACGGGTTCATTTTGTGGAGGACGTCTTTGGGGAGGGAGCCGGTATGGAGTATACACTAAATCTCCTCTCACTGGTTTTTATGCCGAATCGTATTCCGGTGGAAAAGTTCCTGAGGCTATTGACTCCACCGGCTTTGATGCAATTATTCTGAGCGGTAAGTCCGACTCGCCAACGGTGCTTACTATCACTCCTGAAGGCGTCGAATTCCACGATGCAGGTGACTTATGGGGTACCGACTCGATTAAGGCTGAAGAAGAAGCTGTTGCACGATTTGCACCGAATACTGAAGGGTATCGAAAACCTGGCGCTGTTTCTATAGGACCTGCCGGAGAAAATTTGGTGAAATTTGCCCTGATAGCTAACGACAAATGGCGCTGTGCCGGCAGGACCGGAGCCGGGGCGGTAATGGGCTCCAAACTCGTCAAAGCGATTGTTTTTCAGGGAGATAGAAAACGGGAGTATTTTGACGCAGACGGTGTCGCTCAGTATGCCAAAGAATTTGCCAGCAAAAACAGCCAACTTCCAGGCGTAAAAGCTTATAAGGCCATGGGAACCACGATGATGGTGACCTTGATGAATACTGTTGGTGCCTTTCCAGCTAAATATTGGAGTCAGGGCTCCTGTGCACACTCAGAGAAGATTAGCGGTGAGCAGTTCCATAAAGATCACGATGTACAACCGCACGCCTGCGCAAAGTGTTTCATGGCCTGTGGCCGTATGGCAACGATAAAAAAAGGACGACACACAGGCTTGCAAATAGAAGGCCCTGAGTATGAAACAATTTACTCTTTTGGTGGTCTCTGCATGGTTGACGATATGGCAGAAATTGCCCATCTCAATGACCTTTGCGACAGATTGGGTATGGACACGATTACCGCCGGTAATCTTTGTGGTCTGGCAATTGAAGCGAAAGCCAGAGGAAAGATCGACTTTGCCATCGAATATGGCAACGCTGACCAGATAGCGACACTCGTAAAAATGATGGCAGCACGCGAAGGTATAGGTGAAGTTCTTGCCAACGGTATCATCTTTGCATCGCAACTCTGGAATTTGGAAGATATTGCTGTCCACGTAAAAGGGCTCGAACCCGCGGGGTACGATCCTCGTACCCTGAAAGGAATGGGACTCACCTTCGGAACGTCCCCGAGAGGAGCATGCCACTTGCGAACCACCTTTTACAAACCTGAACTTTCCGGACTTATTCCCCCGGACCAAATAGAATCCAAAGCTGAAATGCTTATAGATTATGAGGATCGCCTGAATATTTTTGATACATTGGTGCTCTGCCGTTTTTACCGGGACATGTATCCGTGGGAAGAACTTGAATCAATTCTGCCCCGTGTGACGGGACAACCAAGCACCAAAGAAGACTTGCTGAAAGTTGCACGAAACATTCTCAACATGACCCGAGCATTCAATCTACAGGAAGGGCTACAAATCCAGGATGACCGGTTGCCCAGACGTATCACTAAAGAAGCTCTGCCTTCGGGAAAATCGATCACTGAAGATGAAATGGAATATATGCTTCAAGATTATTATCGATTGAGAAACTGGAACGAGGCTGGTATTCCAGTAAAAGGCTCAGGAGCCTAGATGCAAGTCACTGTGAATACAACATATATATTCTAACCCCGGTAAACGGGAAGAATGCCTGGATAAGTACCTTGGGGACAAATTGTTTTCTTGCAAAAAACAAGAAAACAATTTGTAAGGTACTAAGTACCTGCCTCCTCGAAGAGATATGCAAGGACAGGATTCAGCTTTGTTCGGATTGCTCCTGTGGAAACGATCACGCCACTCTTTCCACGGGGCATTTGACAACATAATTACCTGGGCTGTACTCCAAAGGAAAAAACCATGAACAAACCAGTAAGCATCCCTGCATCTATCACCCAGGGGACTGATATTATAAATAAAGCACAAAGTGTCAGTCTGGACCCCCGGATTCTTTATGAAGCTGTTATTGATCTGTCTTCAAAGGGCCTACTCACCGCCAACTGTATCAATATGGCGGCGGGAATCCTCCTTTATGACCTCGGTCTGCCCAACTATTTCTTCGAATACATTCAGAAAGACTCCCTGATCAACCTCCTGCAGTCCATTGCCACAAGTATAAATGTGGTTGACGGGAAGGTGGTTCTTTATGGCCGAGTGGCGCATGTAGATTTTGACCTTACCCAGGGGAGCAATGTGCAACGCGAGCGAGTCCGGATAGCCACCGAAATTACCCGCGATAATCTGGAGTTGGTACTTGAAAAACTTATTACCGGTCACCGACGGGATTATTATTATAGTCCCGAGAGTAAGTATTATACGTACCTCATCCGTCCCGAAACAGTGACCGATTTTGCCAAGACGCAGTTTTCCGGTTCGAGGTATCTCTTTGACCTTGTAGGGGATTTTGAAGAAATGCCGGCCCCAACCAGGAAAAGATATGAAAAATTCCTGGCAAATCATGAAAAATCGGTCTCCCCGCTGATCGAGGTATATAATCTGCCGGAGACTGGTGAGACACGGTTAATGTTCAACAGTGATTTTGAGAAACCACAGCTGCCATTATTCAGAAAACTACTTGCAGACCATGGGCTGACTTTGCTGCGTGCCTACTGGGAACCTTATTTAGGTAAGTCTTCAGTTCCTTCTTCGGTATGTGCCCTCTATATCCAGGGAGAATTGTCCCGGGCCAAGGAATCCTCCCTGCTTGCCGATTTTCAATCAGTGCTGGCGTTTTCCATCAACGGTGCTAAAGATTTATATCTGCAAGGTGAGATGAGCTTCAAGGAGATGCTTTTTGCCGGTAATGCCATCGACTTCACGCATATGTTTATTTTTAAGGAAAGTGAAAATGCGACGGATCGGGACATACTCGGAAGTCTGACAAGCAAAGATCATCGGGATGCTTTTGCCAAGCGACTGCAAAGTTCGAATAAATCGACATACGGTAATGCGCTGATTGAATGTACGGTGGCAAAAAATGTAGATCTCATCAAGTTTCTCTATGCAATATTTGCTCAGAAATATGATCCCAGGTCATCATCCAAGATAACTCCCGAAAAAATTGCAGATAAATGGCTGCAATTCAACAAGATTATCTCATCACGTTTCATAGACTTCAACTTGGGTTACGACATATTTAAATTCATGTTTAAAATCGTCACCAGTACACTGAAGACAAACTTTTACAAAGAAAATAAGCGGTCGTTTGCCTTTCGTTTTGATAATGCCATTCTCGATCCGCTGGTATTCAGTCAGTTCATTCACGGTATTTTTTTCGTGAACGGGCATTATGCCTGTGGAACGCATATGCGGGCTGACGACATATCCAGAGGAGGACTGCGGCTCCTCCGCGTTACCCCGGCCAATCATGAAACCGAGCTGGATAACGCAGTCCTGCTCAATTATGCGCTTGGCCCCAAAGCGCAGCGTCTGAAACATAAAGACATCTGTGAGAGCGGTTCCAAAGGCGTGGTTATTCCGCACCCGCAGTATGCCCGTTATGCACTGGAATCTCTCTATGATTACACTGAAGGCATCATGGATCTCATGCTGCTTGACGACTCTATTGTTGATTATTACGGCAAGCCCGAACTGATTTTCTTTGGGCCGGATGAGGGAACTGCACCACTGATGGATGCTATTGCCCTGCGTGCCAAAGAACGTGGTTATCCCCACTGGCGAACGCTTACCACCGGGAAGAGTTTTGGTATTCCCCATGACACCTTCGGTCTTCTTGACACTGGTGAGCTGTTTGGTCTTTACGATGAGGGTGACAAAGGGGTCGACCTGCAGATTGATGGCGCATCGGTCGTCCTGACCAATAACATGGATGAAATCTATGACAGAATTGGCGGACGAATTGAATCTAGTGGGATGACAACCACCTGCATAATGAGTTCGTTCCGTACGCTCATCTCGCACTATAACTGCAAGGAAGAAGAGCTGAACCTGATGATTACCGGAGGACCGGACGGAGACCTCGGCGCGAATGAAATACAGTGCTACAAAGGCAATATCTGTCTCGTGATCGACGGGGGATCTATTCTTTTTGATCCCCTGGGGCTCGATAAAAAAGAGCTGATGAAAATTGCTTTTATGAGAAACTCATCGCCACGGGCGAATTCTACTACTTTTCCTCTGGAAAAATTGAGTGCGGAAGGATTCATGGTTCCTCTTTCGGCAAAAAACATCAGCCTTCCGGACGGCACATTTATCGAGGATGGGGCGCTTTTCCACCGAACCTTTATAACAAATGTTAAAAATAGAAAGTATATCCGCCAGGCTAATATTCAAGCGTTCATACCTTGCGGTGGTTTTAAGGATACCGTCAATCAGCGAAACGTTAAAAAATTTATTGAAATTTTCCATGAGCTTAAGTTTGTGGTCGAAGGTGCAAACGTCTTTTTTGATGACGTCGCGAGACGCTATATCGCCACTGCAACCGACATTAAGCAAGTAAAAGACTCCACTGCCAATAAAGGCGGGGTTTTTAGCAGCTCGATTGCCGAGGTTCTCACCGGCTTTCTGTTCCATGATACGTACGAAAAAGAACTGCTCAATGACCCAAAAACCAGATGGGCACTGATTAAAGATATTATCCATCTGGTTGAGTGGTATTCACGCCTGGAAACAGATCTGCTACTGCAAATCTATGATGCAGATGCTACGGTTCCTCTGTTTGACCTCTCAGAGAGAACCAGTGAACAGATCTTTGCCTTGCAGGACCTCCTGGTGGGGCAGCTTGATAAGATACTTGCCGATGAAGAGTTGGTCTGGCTGGTAATGACCCATTATGTGCCATCAGTGCTTATAAGAAAACTCGGGCGAGAAACCATTATGGCCATTTTTAATACTCCCGAGTTGCAGGCATACCGTGATGCGATTGTGACGAAGAAAATTGCCTCTATGGCCTTTTATCGATTTGGCAAAAACTGGGAGAGTTACCTGAAACAGTTGCCAAAGGATTTTCCAACATCACTCTACAAAGCTCTGCAGCAGTAATAGGTAAAAACGCAGTGGATATCTCGTAAACGTTCACCAGCACCGAATCTGTTGTGTCATCGGTTGCTAAACGTACCAATAGTACAGTTTAAAGACCTCTTTCGCGCATCTTCGGCACTGGTAAACGCTTACAGCTTGGAGATTATACGAGATCTTCAGGGGTTCCGGTGAGCGGTTATGGTATCTCGGTCGACAGGCCGAGACAAAATTGAGATCTTTTGCTAAAAATTATTTTGTAGAGTGTAAGAAATGTCATCCCGCAGTAATATCACTGAGAGGAAAAAAATATACAATCACGGGAAGATATTATGTATAGAGCAAACACAATCTAGAAAGTGCTTGAACTATTAGCTCAGCATGTTGCAACAAAGGTTCGGCCAGAGCTTGTAGATACAGCGTATAGTACCAATGAGCTGAAGTTGACCGTTTCAAAAATCAAGCAGATACTCAAAATCATGCACGATATGGGAGTGATTGAAAGTGGTATGGGTGCGGAGTATTCACTCATAACCCGGATGGGCCGCAGCAGGGTGGATTGCTAAAATTCAGTGTTCAAGCTGTGTGCACCAAGATGGTTGTGTTTATTATAAAGAAGAGTGTAGTGCTCTCTGTCTCTTCTTGGTAATATTGAGTCTGATGCTGTATACATGTTGGTCTTTTTGAGAGCTCCTATACTGACACCACTGATTGTTTAGAGATGCTGCTTAAAAATGAAAACAGGAGATGGGAAAATTATGTTAAAACCAATTCGGTCGATTTTGTTCGCTACAGATTTAACACCAAATTGCCAGCAGGCACTGGATTTCACGATTGCCATAGCTACTCGTTTTAAGGCGACTATCTATATGCTCTACGTTATTGAGAAACTACCTGACCATATTATGGGAGGAAGGTTGAGAAGTTTGCTTGGTACCCATGAGTGGAAAAGCCTGCTGGAATCTCACCAGGTGACAGCTCACAAATCGCTTCTCGGCAAGCAATCTACCGACGATAATGTCAGGGAGGCTGTTCGTAAGTTTTGTGAACAGGAAGGTCTTGCCGATGATTCCTACGATTTCAAATCTCGTGAAATCATAATCAGTGATGGTGCACTTGTAGATGATATCCTGCTCAATGCCGAGAAAAATGAATGTGATTTAATAGTGCTTGGCGGTCATAAGAACTTGTTTTCTTCGACATCTGTCGGCGCTACTGTTAAAGCAGTGCTGAAAAAGAGCAAAATTCCCGTGACTGTGGTTCCTTCAGGATTATCCTAACGCGATTCGGCGAGCACGGCTCTGTAGTACATGGAGAAGAGGCTTGATCGTGGCTTGATCGGCAAATTTACTCAGTCTCTAAACACGTTCATTCGTACATGTTTTAGAGACGGCAGTTTTGCACGGACTTCTTCGATGCGTGCTCGTTCTATTTGGGCGGTGACTAAGGTTTCCCCTTCGCCTGAACCGGCAAGCATGACGCCGAAGGGGTCGAAGATTGTGGTTCGAGCCGCAAAGTGAGGACCACAAAGGTTGGCGCCGCAGACATACATAGTGTTCTCAATGGCCCGTGCCTGTAAGAGGGTCAACCAGTGCTCTTCCTTCATTGTCCCGGCGTACCAAGCCGAGGGAATAATTACAGCTTCTGCTCCTCGAAAGGCAAGATTTCGGAATAATTCAGGAAAACGAAGATCATAACAGATAGCTATCCCGAGGCGCATTCCTTTGAGAGTGAACACTGGTGGTGGGATATCACCACCCAGCATCAGGTCCGATTCACGAACACTGAGAGCATCGAACAGGTGGATCTTGTTGTAGCGAGCCAGTAGTGCGCCGTCTGGGCCAAGCGCTACCACAACGTTGGCGGCCCGTTTTCGATGGCGCTGGACTGTTTGCCAGATGCCGCAAATTATAGCGATACCATATTCTGCTGCCATTGCCGACAGTGCACTGACGAAAGGGCCATCGACTGGTTCGGCAACCGTCGTTAAGGGGGTTCCCGTTTGTGGCAAGGCCATAAACATCTCAGGGAATGCAACCAGGTCGGTTTCGCGTGCAACGGCTTGTTGCAGGAATCTCCGAGCAGTTCGGAGGTTTTCTTTTGGGTTCCGTGAGACACTGGTCTGAGCCAGACCGACTATGAGTTGAGTGGCCATTAGAGTAATCCTCGAGCTCGCTGGATATGGGGTGCCGGGAAATCGCAATTGTGAGAAAATAAAGCATAAGAGGCGTTTTGCCTACATATACTACATGCATTGTTCTCTGAACTCAAACAAGAATTAGGGTATTAAGAAAAGGTTCAGAATGCAGAGCTTCTTATCTGACGGCATTTGCACCTTTTTTATGCCGGTGTTAATCGGCCTGTTGCTCATGTTGGCTGGGAAACATTTTTGAGAGTATCACCTTTGCCACAGCGATTGCCGACTGACTTATTTATAATAGAGAAAGCGCTTGCCGGATGACTGGTGCATGGCATGCAGCATTCTCTGCTGGTGGATTAAGGATTGCTCCAGACGAACGTATGCGGGTCAAAACCCTGTTGCAGATTTGGCTTGATAATCTCGAAATAGGGTGAAACATCAAAGTCTCGTGGCGTAAAGAGGCTATAATGGCGAATTTGGTACATTTCCTTGGAACAGACAAGACAGGAAGGGTCATCCGATTGTTGGATGATAAGCTCAGGTAATATCGGATAGTTGATGGATTGGAAAGCTTGGGCGATAAGCGAAGAACAAATCGCCTGGGTTGGATCTGCACTGCCCAGCGACAGCAAGCGTCTCCTGAACCGGGATGGGACAGGGGGGGTTGGCAGGAGAAATCTGGCAAGGTCAATTATATGTTGCAGGTCATATTTATGTCCCAGTCGTGCAACGGCATAGTTGACAACCTGGTCAATTTCATCTTGATGTAACCCTACCGATCGGCAGATGCGGGTATGGAATGGGGTGTAGCGAGACAAGGCCACACAACGAACCCCATCATTTATGTCGGCCTCGACAAGTACTGGTTGCTCTGCATCAACTCCTGCGGCCGGCAGGACACCACCCCCGACATACAGGGCGGCATGTGACCAACTGGATTGGGTCAAATATCTGATTGCCGTACTGAAAGTACTGTTTCCTTCAACGAGGAGCACGTCACCAGGACGAAGAGTTTTTGCCAGTTGTACTGGAGTGGAGGTGGCAATTCGGTTGTTGCCCGGCAGGGGCCTTGAGAGATGCTGAGCCAGGATTGCACCGATTTTAGCGAGTATCTTCATGTTGGATCAGAATGGATACATACTATTATTAACGCTTGAGAATAAGAATATGCTATGAAGCATCTTCCTGCTTGGTGATTATACTGAATCAGTAATGAAACACATATTTTCCTGGGCCGTTACCCTGTGCAGAATCGTGATTGGCCTGGTGGTCATACAAGCAGGCTTTGATTTTGCCAGAGGCAGCGGGCCCTTTGCGTATCGGGAAGCAGACGCTCTTACCGGGGTGTTTGTCATGATTCTTGGTGCATACATCATTATATCAAGTCTGACTCGTCATTTCTTCGATCGATCCGAGTGATTTTCATATCTCCGTTTATAATTGATATTTATCCCTATATCCCCTGGGAGTGATCATCAAGTCATTCCAGGTGAAAGTCTGGCTGTTGCCGATGATGACGGTGGACTGCATGCCTATCTCTTGCTCCAACATCTCCTGCAGTGTGGTAATGACGATCTTTTCATTGTCTCTCGTGGCTGCGGTGACGATGCCGACAGGGGTTTTCGGATCACGATGGGTCAGAAATATTTCCCTTGCCCGGACGATTTGTTCGGTTCTTCGTTTCGATCTGGGGTTGTAGATGGCGGTGACGAAATCGGCAAGGGCGACCGCCTCAAGACGTTTTTCGATTACCTCCCAAGGGGTGAGCAGATCGGACAGGCTGACTGCTGCAAAGTCGTGCATAAGGGGGGCGCCAAGCCGTGCCGCGCAGCTGTTTATGGCGGCAAGACCGGGAATTATTTCGATTGAGCAAGCGTATGCACCTTCTTTTGCCAGTTCAAAAACCAGGCCCGCCATGGCGTAGATGCCTGGGTCGCCACCAGAGACGAGGGCGACCTGTTTTCCCGTGGAAGCAATTTCAAGCGCATTTCGACATCGATCCACTTCTTTCATCATCTCTGATGAAATAACTTCTTTGCCGTCAAGAAACTCGGGGATCAGTTCAAGGTAGGTTTTGTAGCCGATTATAATCTCAGCTTTGGTAAGGATCTCGCTTGCGGCAAGGGTCATGTTTTTGACTGAGCCGGGACCTGTGCCGACAACATAAAGGGTACCTGAGCCACCGCCATGGTTACATTTTTCCATTTTCTTTTCCTGCTGAGTAAGTGATTACTTTGCGCACTGAGGAGTGCCGACGGTTCGGCAACGCCGATGGCGCCGACGGCTTTCAGTGCGGCAAAGGAGATTTCCAGGTTAGTCTGTCCATTAATTGTTTTGCTGTCGAAGAAATCAATCTGCCAGCAATTCTTTTCTGCTAACTGCAAGAGACCAGTTTCATCATTTTTCTTATCGATCGAGGCAAGATTTCTAATACTTGCCTTGCTTAAATGTAATGCATTGAAGAGCTCGTTTAATGCATCTTCAAATTCGTGTACCGGCGTGCCGCGATTACACCCGATGCCAACAACCAGGTTGCGGGGCCTGAACACCGGGGAGGTGTGCGTACTTCCTGTTAGATGCGAAACGATGAAATCCGCGCGCCGGGCTTCATTGACCTGCTGCAAGCCGCTCGGCAACGACGATATCTCCACATCTGCGTAGAGGGAGAGTTGCCCCTGATTGACAAGAAGAGTGGATAAACTCGTTAAGACCTTCCGGTTTGGGGCGACCAGCTGTTGCTCTTGAGCCCAGAGGTCGAGAGCAACCAGATCCAGGGTGTCGGAGGCGGTCGTTATCACCGCTGTCCCGCCGAGAAGACCGGCTGCTTTTTCGGCCAGACCATTGCCGCCGCCAACATGTCCGGAGAGCAGGCTGATCGCATGGCGACCTTTTTCGTCCAGCACAATAACGCAGGGATCAGTTAATTTGTCGGCAAGCAGGGGAGCTATGGCCCGCACGACAATGCCGGCAGCCATGATGCAGATAAAAGCATCATACTGGTGCCAGTTGGCACCAATCGTAACAGCAATTTTTTCCCCAGGTTTTTTCTCAAGGGTTGTAGCATCTTCGAGCAACGCAGCGAGTTTGTCGGCAAGTTCTCTGCCGCCCAGAGTTATGGCAACTATGCCGATTTTCATGAACGATCGCTGCCCTTTCTGTAGCCATGGGTGAATGCTTCATCGTATAATTTGGACAGAACGGGAGGCGGTCCGTCGGTCAGGACTTTGCCGACAGCTATGATGGCGGTCCTTGTTATACCTGCCTCCTTTACCTGATCGGCGATGGTCAAAAGCGTTCCCCGGAGCTGTCTTTCATCCGGCCAGCTGACTTTTTCAACAATGGCAACCGGGGTATCTTGAGGATAACCACCGGCCAGGAGTTCTGTGACCACATCCTCGATCATCCCGATACTGAGAAAAATCATCATGGTCGCCTGATGCGCTGCCAGCAAGGCCAGCTCTTCTTTTTTAGGCACCGGGGTTCTGCCGCCGCGACGGGTGAAAATGACAGTCTGAGATATTTCAGGGAGGGTCAGCTCCGTCCTAAGGGCGGCAGCTGTTGCCAGTCCGGAACTGACGCCGGGAATTACCCTGAAAGGGATGTCGTTTTCGTTTAAAAGGGCAATCTGTTCATTAATGGCGCCGTATATCGACGGGTCACCGGTATGTAGTCTGACCACCTTTTTGCCAGCCTGCCAGGATTGCAATATGATATCGAAAACCTGGTCAAGATTTAAGCCGGCCGAATTGTGGACTTCGGCTTTCAGCCCCGTGATCAATGCTTTGGGGACAAGACTGCCGGTGTAGATGACCACGTCGGCTTGTTGCAGGAGTCGCTGACCTTTCACGGTAATCAGTTCCGGATCGCCCGGACCGGCACCGACGAAATGGACGTCGTATCTTCCGCCACCAGTTTTTTTAATGGTTTCTGCTCCGTTCATCGTGTTCCTGTCATAATGGTTATCGGGTTAAAGTTAAAAATCTTGCCGTCCGGTTCGGTTCTGGTCACTTTGAGAACCGATGAGGTGACAGTAAACCCGTAGTTGTTCATCAGTTCGGGTGCCTCCTGGACAGTCTTGTCGATCACGCCGTTGATTACCAGGCGGCCATCGCTTACTAATCGTTGGTCAGCCAGTGCAACTATGGCCGGCAGAGAACCGCCGCTGCCGCCAATAAAGATTCGATTGGGGGGCGGGAGGTCGACAAGTGCTTCTGGAGCTCTGCCAAAAACCGGCACTATATTGTAACAGCCAAATTTAACAATATTATTTTTGATATTTTCCAGTTCTTCCGGCTTGTGCTCGACAGCATAGATGGTCAGTTCCGGGTTCAATCTCGCCGCTTCAATGGAAAGAGAACCACTACCGGCACCGACATCCCAGAAAACACCCTGACGAGGCAATTGCAGCTGGTGCAGAGTTGCGGCCCGAACCTCGTTTTTAGTGATCAATCCCCGGCTATGCTGAATGAGATCTTCGCAGAGACCAAAACGATATGAACAGGTATCTGTAGTTTTGGGAACCAGTAAACAGACGATATTGAGCGGGGAAAATTGTTGTTTACTCGCCTTATCAAGAGTTCCGCGAAAGAGTCTCTCACTCTCTAAACCAAGGTCTTCGGCGACCAGCATTGTTATAGCATCCGGTAAAGCAGTTTCCTCGATAAGCTGCAGATAATCAAGGAGACGGCCGGCGATACACTCGGGGCTGTTGTCCTTATCGGTAAGGATCAGGTTTTTGCTATGAGTTAATAATAATCCTGGGATATGACCCGATTTCCGGCCATGCAGGCTGGTGATTACTGCATCGTCCCAGGGGATTTTAAAGAGGGCGCAGGCTCGTTGTATGGACGATAGTGCCGGATGGAACTCGATGGTATCTGCAGGGAATTCGGCGAGTAACCGACGGCCGATGCCATAAAAGAGCGGGTCACCGCTGGCCAGTACCGCAACGTTTCCTTCCTGCAATGCGGTTCGGATAGCGTCAAGGGCTGCAGGCAGGGGAGTGATCTCTAAAAACCTGCCCGGCAGGTGCGCTGTTAATGCAGCAAATCTTTTGGTACCTACAAGCAGCCTGCACTGGGACAGTATCTTTTCCTGTGCCGAGGATAAAACTGCATTGGCTAGGCCAAGGACGAAGAGTTTATACATGGGTGATGATTTCCGCCTTATGATTGACAAGGTACACCTTCACCCTGGTACCGGTGACATCCTGGCAGTATTGTTGGGCTTTGAGGCAGACTGCCGTAACCAGCTTGTTTTGTCCTGCTGCCTCGATATGGGTATACATTTCCCTGGCAGTATTGGAGCTTTCAATTTTTTGCAACAGCTCTCCCTCTGCCCCAAGGTGGGCGAGTAACTTCGCACCGTCGGCAACCTCCAGAGCGCCATTACGCACATGGGTCTGCGGAACGCGGAGAGCGGCTTTCATGATTTTTGCCCACATCCCTGACAGGTGGATCGTTTTAAACCGTCGAATAGCTGCTTCTTTCAAGGAAAATTCCAGGTAGTCGCCCATCATGGCATAGGCCTCTTCCGGCAGCTCAAGGAGCTGCTGGGCACCTTTTTCAGAAGTCCTGCCGGTGGACAGCACTACGTCTGATAGGCCAGCTTCTCTGGCTACATCCAGTGATGCTTTGATGGTGGCTGTCCAGGCGTCAGCTGAGATGGGACGAACAATGCCGGTGGTGCCGAGTATTGAGATGCCGCCAAGAATACCAAGTCGTTTATTGAGGGTTTTCTCAGCAAGCTCAGCACCTTTGGGAACCGAGATGGTGACAGTGATTTTTTGATCGACTGCTATTTCCTGAACAGCAGCAGCTATCATCTGGCGGGGAACCGGATTTATGGCCGGCTGGCCAACTTCAATGGCCAGTCCGGGCTTGGTGACGGTGCCGACACCTTTACCGCCGCATAATAAAATGTTGCCCAGAAGGACGGATCGTACCGGGTCTGCGGGGAGGTGCGATGAACATACGCTTGCCGCAATCTCAGCCCTGTTTGTTACATCCGGATCGTCACCGGCATCTTTTATGATCGAAGCCGTTGCCGAGCTTCTATCAATTGTGCACCGATGTATTGCAAAAGTTTTTCGGCTCCCGTCAGGAAAAGGGATTTCGATGTTTTCCGGGCACATACCATTAATCAGCGCAAAAGTTGCTGCTTTTGCCGCAGCTGCTGCGCAGGAACCGGTGGTAAAACCGCTTCTGAGTCGTTTTACAGCCATGTTTATTCAGCTGCCAGTCGGAGAAGAGCGTTGATAATTGCCGCAGCCACGGGACTGCCGCCTTTGCGCCCCAGGTTCGTGATATAGCAATTATTTTGTTCTACCAGCAGATCTTTGGATTCAGTTGCATTGACGAAACCTACTGGAACGCCGACAACCAGTGGAGCATTGGCCGGGGGAACGGCAGCAAGACTTCTGATGGTTTGGACCAGCGCGGTAGGTGCATTGCCCATGGCGACAATACCTATATTGCCGTTAAGGGACATCTCGATGGCCAGTTCCGAGCGGGTCTTGTTTTCCGCTTTGGCCCGTGCGGCAACTTCCGGATCGGCGACCCTACAGATGACCTTGCCGCCCCACTTGGCAAGCATTGTCTTGCTGATCCCCGATGCCACCATGGTGACATCGGTAAGGATATCTTTTCCTTCGCGAATAGCTTTGATGCCCGCTTCAATCGCACCAGGGGCAAAGCGCATAGTATCTTTAAAAGAAAAATCACCTGTAGCATGAATAACCCGCTGGACAACTTTAAAGGTCTTTTCGTCCATGTCGGTTGGACCAAATTCTTCCTGGATTATTCTAAAACTTTCCTTCTCAATATCTCCGGGAAGGATTTTGTGCAAAGTTACCGTCATTATATCACTCTCAGTAATTGTTAATAAATTTAATAAATTCATCTGCTACCTGCGGGGCGAAACCGAAGTGCAGATGCATATAGCCGCCAAGGACTTTTTTGTAGGCGTATCCTTCATTTGTGCCGTTATTTACGGCATAGACCCGTTCTATATGGTCCGGCATCTGATCGATATTGGAATAATGAAATTCATGCCCACGTAAAACAGTACCGGCCGGACCAAAACAACAGGTCGACTGCGTTTGAACCTCCCGGTAGCCGAGGCTGGCTCTGCTCTTTTGCATATGTGCCTTGACCGGGTATGCACCAACCATTTTGTGAAGTACATTTTCCTGATCTATTATGCCCTCGGTAAGGTACATAAACCCACCGCATTCGGCATAGACAGGCCGGTCGTTTTCAATCCATTCCCGGATCGAGGAAGTCATCGAATGGTTATCGCTCAAGCTCTTTGCATAGAGTTCAGGATAACCGCCACCGAGATAGAGGGCGTCCAGCCCGACTGGTAGCTCCGGATCGGTGAGGGGACTGAAAAAAATAAGTTCACATCCGGCTTCGCGCAAAATATCGAAATTATCTTCATAGTAAAAGCAGAAAGCTTTGTCACGGGCAATCCCGATCCGGCAGCTGGCTTTTTTCGCAGGGGAAGGCGAAACTGTCTCCGTTTTTGGCTCTTTGGTAACTCTGAACAGTTGTTCGATCCGGTCCAGGTCGATATGTTCGGCAACGGTCCGGGCGAGTAGCTGTATTGCTTTCGGGGCAAGAGGTGCCTCGTCGCTGGTGAGCAGTCCGAGATGACGGCTGGGGATTTCGAAAGCAAATGTTCTCGGCAGATAGCCGAGGATCTCGGCCTGACAGTGTTCCTCGATAGCGTCCTGTATCAGTTGCAGATGTCTCTTACTGGCAATGCGGTTGAGGATAATTCCTTTAGGGGCGGCTTTGGGCCGAAGTGTTTCAAATCCTTTGACGATAGCAGCCGCGCTTTCAGCCATGGACCGTACATCAAGAACAAGAATGCCGGGAATCTTGAGCGCTTCGGACAAAGAACCGCTGGACGAGATGCCGCCGTCAAACATGCCCATCACCCCTTCAATGATGGTTATGTCGGCGTTTTGGCTGTTTCTTGCAAGCGTGTCCCTGGTAAATTTTTCGCCGCTCATCCACAGGTCGAGATTACGTGAGACCTGGCCGGTAACCAATCGGTGCAGGCCCGGGTCGATAAAATCCGGGCCGCATTTGAAGGGCTGCACCGAGCGGCCCTTTTCCCTGAAAGCGGCCATCAGCCCGAGAGCGACCGTGGTCTTTCCCGACCCGCTGGAGGTGCCTGAAACTATAA
This sequence comes from uncultured Desulfopila sp., assembly GCA_965363495.1. Classification (GTDB taxonomy): domain Bacteria; phylum Desulfobacterota; class Desulfobulbia; order Desulfobulbales; family Desulfocapsaceae; genus Desulforhopalus_A. The sequence goes on along the minus strand of CBDTUM010000002.1, from coordinate 17,745 downwards.
ATCTGGAAGAGGTTGTGTCGTTCATCAGTCTTGTTTTTTTTTGTTTTTGCGACGCTAGTATCGCACCTGCTTCGTTTTTACGACACCATCATTGTTGTTGATAAACTCGTAAAAATCTCATATTTGAGATGGTTAAGTAAAAAGCTTCATATTCGAGGCGTGTGAACTTTACTATTATTTCGGCGTACTAAAGTACGTCGTAATGACAGTAAAATTCGCAACAACGAAGAAGATGAAGATTTTTTACGACACCATCATTGTTGCCAATATTGAAAACTTATCTGCCGGGTCTTATTGAAGGGGTCGAAAGCCACCTTCGCCTGTACGTCGAACACCTCGGCAATTGTCTCCGCAGTCATGGTTTGCTCGGTTGGACCATGATGGACGATCCTCCCGTCTTTTATAAAGAGCAGCTGGTCGCAATAGGCTGCTGCCAGATTGAGATTGTGGATGACCGCAATGACCGTTTTGCCTACCGTCTGAACGAGTTGTCGGGCAATATTAAAGATCTGCAGCGTGTATTTTACGTCAAGACTGGAGGTCGCTTCGTCAAAAAGCAGCACAGACGCGTTCTGGGCCAGAGCTCGCGCCACAACCGCCCTTTGTTTTTGGCCGCCGGACAGATTGTTTGTGTAGCGATCTCTGAGTTTGCTGATGCCGATGCATTCCATCGCTTGATCGACAGCCAGCCAGTCTTTTTCGGAAGGTGCTGAGAAGCGATCGATGTGCGGATGCCGGCCCATCAGGACAATTTCTTCCACGGTAAAACCAAAGCCGGTGTCAAATTCCTGGGGGACGAGGGAAAGTTGCCGGGCCAGGTCGCGTTTGGCATAAGAGTGAAGTCCCTTTCCCTTGTAAGCGATAGTGCCGGTCAGTTGCTTTTTAGATCCGGTGAGCAGATCGAGAAAGGTCGTTTTACCGCAACCGTTGGGGCCGACGACACCGTAAAATTTACCGGCCGTAAGACAGATATTTATATCCTGCAGGACGGGGGTCGTGCCGTAGGCAAAAGAAACGTCGGCGAGAGTAAAGAGCGTCTTGTCATTCATAGCTCTTTCCTTTTTGTTTCTGCCGGAAAATGACACAAAAAAATGGTCCGCCAATCAGCGCAGTCAGTACTCCGATAGGCACTTCGACAGGCAATACAGCACGGGTCATGGTATCGGCTAGCAGGAGCAGAATGGCACCTGCCAGGGTCGCGACCGGCAGCAGTTTGCGATTGTCCGGGCCCACCAGATAACGCATCAGATGCGGCACGATCAAGCCAATAAAACCGATGATACCGCTAATCGCGACGCAGATTGCTGCCACCAGCGACGCAGTCAACAGCAAAATCTTTCGTACCTTGGCTGTTTCCACGCCCAGGGTATCCGATGATCGCCGGCCAAGACTCATAATGTTGAGATCCCGTCCATAGTATGAGGTCACCACGATGCTGAAGATGAGGGTGGAGCCGATCAGCAAGACACCGTTCCAGGTGCTTGAGGCGAAACTGCCCATCAGCCAGAAGATGATGACGGCCACCTGTTCGTCGGCGAGATATTTCAGGAAACTGATGCCGGCGGACAGTATGGCTCCGATAATGACACCCGAGAGAATGAGGGTCTGAGCGGATATCTGGCCGTTAAAAGTGGAAAGACGCATAACTAATAAAAGGGTAAGAATCGCTCCGATAAAGGCAAAGATGGGTGTTGAAAAATGGCCGAGCATGGTCAAGTTGGCCAGAAGTGCTAAAGATGCGCCAAAGGCAGCTCCGCTGGAAATACCAAGGGTATACGGATCGGCCAGGGGATTGAGAAGAATCCCCTGATAGATAACGCCGGAGAGGGCCAAGCCACCACCAACCAGGGCTGCCGTTAGAATCCGCGGCAGCCGGACATCCATAACCACATAGGGGATGGTGGTATCTATGCCGTCAACGAGGGAGGAATCTCCGAATATTCCTGCGCCGATAACCCGGAGGATATCTCCCGGTGAGATCGCTATATAACCCATTCCGGTCGAGATAATAATAGCAAGAACGGCACAGAGAAACAGGGTAGAGACAAGCAGATAAAATTTTTTTTCCGAATGACGGCGCATTTTTTATTTTAAACAGCAGAGCAAACCTGATATCAGGTCAAGTAATAATAAACAACAGCAACCAGGATCACACTGAGTGCCCGAGTCACCTGGCTGAAGCCAACGAGTTCCAACGCAAGTTGCGGCGAAAAGATTCCTGAATAATAGGGCAATTGATGACGAATTGCCCTGATCGGAGTCGATAAAATATTGCCCACCATCAGGGCCAGTACCACCTCTTTGACGGTGAGACTGTTTTGGGCCAGTAGCACACTGGCAGCAGTCAAGCCCGCGGAGAATTCCGTGGTCACATGCAAGACGACAATACCAAGGCTCTGGGGGTTCAGCCATGACAGAAACCATGCCTTGGCGGAAATAAATTCTTCTACTCGAGTGAATAGACCATACCTGGTGAAAAGAAAAAAGAGCAGATAGACTGGAACCATGAATAGCATGACTTTGCCGATCCGTTTTTTCAGCCTTTTGGCGCTGCTGATAAAGGCCATTTTCCAGGTGGTTCTGGTCTGCTGGACAGGTGCAAGATCACAACTGCCATCATTTTCTGGAAGAAGTATCCTGCCGGCAAGGACTACCAGGAATGTCTGGAAGATTGCAGCCGAGAAGGTTAGACCGACATAAAGTATAGCAGCCGATTTGATGAGCGGGACGGTGAGGAAAAATGTCGTCGGCAGGTGCAGAAAAAATCTCGGCAGGGAGTTGAACAGATTGGCGAGGACGAGCTCCTTCTTGCTCATCTGTCCTTTATCAAAGGCCTCAGCGAGCATGGTATTGGCAGAAACCCCCGACACAAATGCCATGGAAAAACTGGCACCGGTGACTGCTGACAGTCTGCCCAGACGAATAAGAGGACGGGCCAACATTGCCAGTCGGTTGGTCCAGTTCAGATTTTCAATAACATTGGCGATAAAAAGACCGATGGCAATTGAAATAGTGATTCTGAGGATCGGCAGAATCACCTGTGGCCATATTTCGGAAATGAGACTGTGTTCCATGGGGAGTCGTTTCGGTTGAAAAAAGCGATCTTGTTGTAATCTTCCAGACACTGCCTAGTTCCGGTCTGCCGATTGTTGACGGGGGATACTACACCTCATGAGGGAGAAAGAAAATAATTATTATTTTGGGAACGTTTGCCGGGGCACCACGTTTTTACCTAGGAATAATAGTTGACTTTCTGTTGCGCTATTGCTTAAATATGCGGGCTTTTCAGGTGCTTTATAAGAAGCTAAAAAGGGAACCTCGTGCAAATCGAGGACGGACCCGCCGCTGTAACCGGGGACAGATTTCACGTTTCGCCACTGGGAGTACTTTCCGGGAAGGTGTGAAAGATGACTGATCCGGAAGTCAGAAGACCTGCCTGAAATGAAGATTTTTACCATCCCGTGGAACAGGATGTTTTTATCGATACGAGGAAAAACAGGGAATCCCCGGATCATTCATTATGATTCGGGGATTTTTTTATTCTCGGGGCTTTTTATGATTCCCTCAAGTTTACCTAAAAGGAAGATGATGCAAGGGACATTCTATGTGGTTGGAGTCGGGCCGGGAGATCCGCAGTTGATGACACTCAAAGCGGCAAAGATTTTAGATAGCTGCGCCGTCTGGTTTGTGCCCTCCGCCTTTGAAAATGGTGGGAGTATGGCCCTGAAAATTGCCTCCGGTGCAGTCAGCAGTGAAGGGAAAACGATTCTCAGCCATCGCTTCCCGATGAAACAGATACCGAGAGGTGAATCTCCCGATCCGGAAGTAAAGAGTGCCTGGCAAGAGGCGGCAAAGACCATTATGGCGGTATTGGCCGACGGCCATGATGTCGTCTTCCCAACTCTAGGCGATCCGGCAATCTACTCTACCGGTTTTTATGTTTGTGCAGCCCTGCAGGAGTATGGTTCGCCTTTTCCAGTTGAAATTGTCCCCGGCGTCTCAGCGATTGGTGCCTCTTCCGCCGCTGCTGCTGTGCCACTCTGTCTAGGTGATGAACGTCTGGTGGTCATTCCCGCCACCTTTGCAAATGACCGAATCCGGGACTTGCTAAAGCTGAGCGATGTGGTCGTTTTTATGAAGGTTTGCAAGGTGATGGAGCGTTTGGTCGGATTGCTTGAAGAACTTGATCTCGTCGACAATGCGGTCTTGGTAGAGCGCTGTAGCCTGGCGGATCAGAAAATATGGACCAATGTCCGTGAGGCTGTCGGTCAAGATATCCATTACTTCTCTACGATGGTGGTGAGAAAAATACAGTAAGGTGCAGGTGTGTTGTATCCTGCACCTTGTTTTTTCCTATCGAAGCAGCGCCTTTGCTGTGTGATATCCTGCTTTTGCTGTTGCATTTGGCATAAGAAAAGCACCTTTGCCGATGAAGGTCCCCGGGCTGGTCACCGAATTGCAGCCGGTCTGGCAGCCATCTGCCAGAATTGCCCCGAGCTTGCGTCTTTTGGTATCGATCCTTTCTCCCTGATAAAAAACAGTTATGGTGCCGGGTAAAAATTTGAGGTTGGCCAGTTTTGTTCCTGCCCCCAGGTTGACTTCGTTGCCGAGGATTGAATCGCCGAGATAGGCAAAATGGCCGGCTTTGGCATCGTTTAACAAAATAGAATGTTTTACCTCGGTGGTATGGCCGACAACACATCTTTTTCCAGTCAGACAATATCCGCGGAGATAGGCTCCCTGCCGGACTTCGCTCATATCACCGATAATTGCCGGGGATTTGATCATTGCCCCTGGTTCAACGAGCACTCCTGCACCGAGGGCTATATGTTTACCCAGCAGCACGGCTCCGGCCATAATGACCGAGGCACCTTCTAAAACAAGCTCTGCCCTCTTCACCTGCAACCCCCCCTTCGTGATATCACCGTAGGTTATCTCCAGGTCGTTGGCCTCCAGGATGTGGCCTTGATGAATAACAATATGTTCAGGGAGGGGGATACCGTTTCTGATGTACACATGCTCATATTTCGGATATGTGTAACTATCCATATAGTTCTTCAGATCATTCAACGGCTGCCAGAGATGGGCTGATGGATCAAAGAGCGACTGATCGGGAAAATCGTTTACATCAAAAAAAGTTTGATTCGTGAGCATAAAATTCACTTTAGAATTATGAAGGAATTAAAAGATCCGGACTTGTATTTCTCACTATGAGTAAAATAGTATAAGAGTTCAAGGAAAAACCGGGCAACGCGCGGATTAGAGGAGTGAGAAACCTGTTCTTGACTTAATTAAACCGGATGTTTAGTATTTCCCAGGCTTTCATCGTCACGTCGTTTTGTTAGGGCTATCTTGTTGAATAAAGACACAAATATAGTATTTTTAAAAAACGGTATATACAGCGAAGACCTCGGTTGCGGGTTCTCGTTAAGAGTTTTGCAGGAGGAATGAGTGGAATTTAATGATTCATTGAGCATTGGGATGGACGATTTTTCAAATAATGAAGAGATGGAAATACCTGAAGTACTGCCCATGATGGCGGTTCGGGATGTTGTTGTCTTTAATTATATGATTATCCCTCTTTTTGTTGGTCGTCCGGGTTCCGTTGAGGCAGTTAATGAGGCTCTTGGGACAAATAAATTACTGATGCTTGTCACTCAGAAAGATGCCACCAAGGACAATCCGAAGGTAGAAGATCTTTATGATGTGGGCATGGTCTGTGTGGTAATGCGGACTCTCAAGCTGCCCGATGGTCGTCTCAAGGTTCTTGTGCAGGCTATGTCCAAGGCAAGGATAAAAGAATATGTGCGGACGGAACCCTCCTATCAGGTGTCGGTGGAAGTAATTGAAGATGTCGAAGCCGAAGAGGTTACTGTTGAAGTAGAAGCACTGATGCGCGCAGTCCGGGAGCAGACTGAGAAAATAATGTCGCTGCGCGGTATTCTTTCTGCCGATCTCATGATGATCATCAATAATATCGAAGATCCGGGCCGGCTTGCCGATCTGGTCGGCTCAAACCTGCGCCTGAAAATTTCCGAATCCCAAAAGATCCTGGAGGAGGGCGACCCCGTTGAACGGCTGCGACTGGTGAGTCAGTTGCTGACCAAGGAACTCGAGGTTTCGACCGTGCAGGCCAAGATCCAAAACGATGCCAAAGAAGAAATGAGCAAGTCCCAGCGCGAATATTTCCTGCGGGAACAGATGCACGCGCTGCAAAAAGAATTGGGCGATACCGATGAGCGTTCCCAGGAAATTGATGAGCTCGAACGGAAAATCAAGAAAACCAAAATGCCCAAAAGTATCCGTAAAGAAGCGAAAAAGCAGTTGAGCCGGATGGATATGATGCATCCGGATTCCTCCGAGGCGACGATTATTCGCACCTACATCGACTGGATACTTGATATTCCCTGGAAAAAAAGTACCAAGGACATGCTCGATCTGGTTCAGGCTAAGGTCATTCTCGACGAGGATCACCATGGCCTTGACAAGGTGAAGGAGCGTATTCTGGAATATCTGGCAGTGCGTAAATTGAACCAGACGACCAAAGGTCCTATTCTCTGTTTTGTCGGGCCTCCTGGAGTCGGCAAGACCTCTCTGGGGAAATCTGTCGCCCGAGCCATGGGCCGTAAGTTTCACCGTATTTCCCTTGGCGGAATGCGCGATGAAGCAGAAATTCGCGGGCATCGGCGGACGTATATCGGCGCTATGCCGGGGCGCATTGTCCAGGGTCTGAAAACGGTCGCCACCAACAATCCTGTTTTCATGATGGACGAAATTGACAAACTCGGCTCTGATTATCGTGGCGATCCTTCTTCGGCTCTCCTTGAAGTCCTTGATCCGGAACAGAATTTCGAATTTTCCGATCATTATATGAATTTGCCCATCGACTTGTCGAAGGTGATGTTTATCACCACCGCCAATATGAGCGATACCATTCCCGGACCGCTGCTCGATAGGATGGAAGTGATTCGTCTTTCCGGTTATACCCAGGAAGAAAAGGTCGTTATCGCCAGAAAATATCTTCTGCCCAGACAAATAAAACAAAATGGTCTGAAAGCGCGGCAGCTCAGAATAGATGATGAAACGCTGCAATATATTGTCACCCATTACACCTATGAGGCAGGTCTTCGAAATCTTGAGAGAGAAATAGGCAAGCTCTGTCGGAAGATCGCCCGGAAGGTGGCTGAAGGCGGAAAGGGGCCCTATGCGGTTTCGAACCGTAATCTTGATCGCTACCTGGGGCCACCGAAAAACATACCTGAGTCAGAGCTGGAAAAGCTGGAACAGCCTGGTCTGGTGACCGGCCTTGCCTGGACCGAGGTTGGTGGGGAAATCCTGCAGATCGAGGTGAACATCATGCCGGGCAAAGGCAAACTGCTTATGACCGGCCAGTTGGGCGATGTCATGAAAGAGTCAGCCCAGGCGGCTTTGACCTATTGTCGAAGCCGGTCTGAGGAACTGAAGGTAGCCGAAGATTATTTTGACAAGATAGATTTGCACCTCCATGTCCCGGCCGGTGCTATCCCCAAAGATGGCCCATCTGCCGGTATTACCATGGCGACTGCACTGTACTCGGCAATTACCGGTAGAACGGTGATGAGCCATCTGGCGATGACCGGTGAAATAACCCTTCGTGGTCGAGTACTGCCCATTGGTGGCCTTAAAGAAAAGGCTTTGGCAGCACTTCGAGCCGATATTACCAAGGTGATTATTCCCGCCCAAAACGAGAAAGATCTTCAGGAAATACCAATTGACATTAGAAATAAAATGCAATTTTTTCCGGTCAAGGATATGGATGAGGTCGTTAAGATTGCTTTTCCAAAAACCGTAGCCGGCAAGACCACTAAAACCAGTGCCAAACTGAGCGGGAGCAGTGACTGCGCCTGATCTGCAACATAGTCCGGCACCTGTTCGCCCGAAAAGGAGAGTTGTCCGCTGGGTCATTCTCCTTTTCGTTCTGGTCCTGACAGTCTGTGGCGGCTGGTTTGCGAGCTATGTTTTGTCCCCCGGTCCGCAAAACTCCAATGAAACGGTTGTCATCGCCATTCCAAAGGGAACTTCTGTTCGTGGAATTCTTGATATTCTTGCCCGGGAAGGTGCTGTTCAGGAAGATATCAGGTTTCTTCTGCTGGCAAAATTATCCGGCTATGGCAGCAGACTCCAGGCCGGTGAGTTTAGGTTACACACTGGCATCAAACCCTTGGAAGTCCTGCGGGAACTAGCATATGCCAGGTCGATCGAGTATCCTATCACTATCCCCGAAGGACTTCGTGCCGCTGAGATAGCTCAAATCTTTGGCGATTCTGGCTGGTGCAATCCGAAAAATTTTCTCAAACTTGTTAACGATAAGGAGTTTCTGGCCAAATTAGGTTTTTCTCATCTTGAGAGCCTTGAAGGATATCTTTTTCCGGATACCTACCTTCTTACCAGAGATATAACGGGTTCTGAGAAAATCATCCCTATTATGGTTAAACGGTTCAACGACGTCTGGAGTGAAGTAACCGCTGGAGTCCCCGAGCCGCTGGATGTCGAAAAAACCGTTATTCTCGCCTCAATTGTCGAAAAAGAAACCGGAGCACCCGAAGAAAGACCGTTGATTGCCGCGGTATTTCGGAACCGGCTCGAGAGTGGTATGCGCCTGCAGTCCGATCCCACCGTCATTTACGGTACTCAAAAATTTTCTGCACCAATATCCAAGAGCGATCTGCTCACCGAAACCCCATATAATACCTACACGCTTCCCGGGCTCCCTGTTGGTCCGATCTGTAGTCCGGGCAAGGATGCACTGCTCGCCGTTTTACATCCTGTAGAGACCGATACACTTTATTTTGTCTCGAAAAATGACGGCACACACCAATTTTCAAAATCGCTGATCGAGCATAATCGTGCTGTAGAAAAATATCAGAGGAAAAATTCTGATAAAAAAGGTAAGTAGATGCAGAGGCTGAGCAAAGTCGGGGCAAAATTATAGAGTCCACAAGATAGACATGAGTACCTTAGAAATTCTTTTGTTGTCTTTCAGAAAGAGATTTTGTCAAGGTACTTACCCCCCTTGTGGGGGTTAGACGGGAGAAAACGGTGAAAATTGCCCTGGTGCAGATCAATCCGATTATTGGTGATTTTGTAAAAAACTGCGGTAAGATAAAATCTTGGTCGGAAAAAGCGAAGGCTTGTGGTTGCGAGCTGGTAATTTTTCCTGAACTTGCGGTATCCGGCTATCCACCGCAGGATCTTCTTGAAAGAAAATCCTTTGTTGTCGCCCATGAAGCTGCAATAGCGAGCCTGCTTGGTGCACTGCCAGATCTTGATGTCATGTTTGGCTGTTTTGAACGACGGGAAGGCCAGCAAGGAAAAAACCTATATAATTCCGCAATGGTCGCTCGAAAAGGTAAAATTGTATTTCGGGCGAGAAAACAGCTCCTGCCTTCCTACGATGTCTTTGACGAGACCCGTTACTTTGAGCCGGGACCACCGTCCGAATTGTACGCACTTAAAGATCTAAAGTTCGGGGTCACCGTGTGTGAGGATGTCTGGAGTGAAGAGATTAAGGAGTATGACACCGATCCTGTTAGTAATCTCTTGTCGCTTGCTGCCAAAAACCGGGACAAGATTCAGGCAATTATCAACATCTCCGCCTCTCCTTTTCAACGCAATAAAGAACGAATCAGAAAGAATATTTTTCAAAAGATCAGTCGTCGCTCTGGTCAACCTTTTCTCTACTGTAACCAGATTGGCGGGCAGGATTCTCTGCTTTTTGACGGACGTAGTCTGGTCATGGATAGGACGGGTACTGTGGTTGCCCAGGCCCTTGGTTTTGCCGAGGATATGATTGTCGTTGATAGTCGGACCTGGCAGGGTGATATACATGGCCCATCGCAGATTTCCGAGCAGGCGGCGGTGTATCAGGGACTGGTAATGGGGGTGCGTGACTATGTTCGTAAATGTCATTTTTCTTCCGTGGTACTCGGGCTGTCCGGTGGGATAGATTCGGCACTTACTGCGGCAATTGCTGTCGATGCCCTTGGTCCGGAGAATGTTCTCGGTGTTGCTTTGCCTTCCCCTTATAGTTCGCAGGATTCGCTTGATGACGCAAAAAAACTGGCCGAAAACCTTGGTTGTCGCTTCGAAGTTTTGCCAATCTCCGGCCTGTTCGACTGTTTTTTGAGTAGCCTCAAGCCGTTTTTCGCAGGACTCGATGAAGATATAACCGAGCAAAATTTGCAGGCCCGTATTCGGGGTAATCTTCTCATGGCTTTGTCCAATAAATTTGGATGCTTGCTCCTCACCACCGGCAATAAAAGCGAAAATGCCGTTGGCTATTGTACCCTGTATGGCGATATGAGCGGAGGTCTGGCGGTGATCTCCGATGTGCCGAAACAACTGGTCTATGAGCTGGCTGCGCACGTGAACAGAGCAAGGGAAATCATTCCTGCGCGAATCATTAGCAAAGCGCCGACGGCTGAACTAAAACTGAACCAGACCGATCAGGATGATCTGCCGCCCTATGAAATTCTTGATCAGGTGCTGGAGTTATATCTTGAAGAGGGAAAAGGTGGTCGTGAGATAATAGCTCTTGGTTTTGATGAGCCGATGGTGCATGACATCCTGCGGCGGGTTCGGATCAATGAATACAAACGGAAGCAGGCTCCGATGGGACTGAAGGTGACTACCAAGGCTTTTGGTTCTGGCCGTAGATTTCCCAATGTGCAAAACTTTCAGGAATAATTTTTAATGGCTTGGCAAATTGAAAGATAGTCGATTCTCCTTACAGTCCATCTTGACGTTTCTTGTTCTTGGGGGAGTCCTTTGTGCGTTTATCTGGCTCATCGTTCGTGAACAACTGATCGAGCGCCCTGAAAAGCTCTATGTGACGACTTCCGGTAGTGTAGACATGTGCCTTAGTTGCCATAAGGACGAAAAACTCGATCCGGCCCATGATGTCTCGGTTATAGGCTGTTCTCCCTGCCATCTCGGCAATCCTCTGGCGGTAACCAAAGAAAAAGGGCACGAAGGGATGGTGCTCAATCCAGGCGATCTTCGGCATGTGGAAAAAACGTGTTCCGTTGAGGGGTGTCATCCGACTGATGTTCATAAGGTGAAAAACTCTCTTATGGCAACGAATCGGGGCATTATCGGCACCTTGTTGTATTACTGGGGGGAAACGGATAGTCAGAATACCGATCTCACCGTTGAAGAGCTCCTGAAAACGGGCAAAAATTCTCTGGCCCTCGACTACTTTCGAAAACTCTGCGCCACCTGTCACCTCTGGAAACAAAAAAACGATATGCCGGGAGTCCCGCAATTTTTTAATGAAAAAGGTGGAGGTTGCTCGGCATGCCACTATCAGGTACCCGGTAAGACTGGTATGGATGAAATACTCGTCTCAGACAACAGGCAGAAAGCAAAACCTACGGATAAAAAGATCCATCCGCTTATTACCCGCAGGGTGCAGAGCGTTAATTGTGTACGGTGCCATAATCGTTCCGGACGGATCGGCATCTCGTATATGGGGATTTTCGAGTCCGAAGGCTATGGTACTCCTTATGAAGAAGGACACTTAAGCTCAAAGCAGCTGCCGGGGGCCAGGTTCTATCTGGATATTGCCGATGACGTGCATCATGAAAAAGGCATGGAATGCATCGACTGTCATACCCGCAATGAGATCATGGGTGACGGCACAAGTTATGCCCATTATGAAGACCAGTTGGAAATTTCCTGTGAGGTCTGTCACTCGGATAAGCCGGGAACAACAAGAAAGAATAACGAGCTCACCAATATCGACACTGAGCAGGGTAAGGTGGTGCTGGTGGGTAAGGTCGATGAGAAGCTCCATCCCGTCAAAACGGCCAAAAAAGGGGTGTGTGACTTTGCCGCACATAAGCGGGTGAGCTGTGAAGCGTGCCATTCCACCTGGGTTGCGCAGTGTTATGGCTGCCATGCAAAACGCGATGCATCTTTGACCCATCTGGATAAATTGAGTCTGGAAAAAACAGCAGGATTGTGGGAGGAAGGACGTTCTTATATCCGTTATGAGCGGCCGATGCTTGGGGTTTGGCAAGATGAGATCGTTGTGGTTACCCCCGGCTGCCAGGATATCATCACGATTGTGGATAAAAATGGCGAGATTGAGAAAAGCTTTGACCGTTTTACCATGGCGGCGATCAATCCTCACACCACCCAGGCCAAAGGCCGGGACTGTATTGACTGCCACGCATCTACTAAGACCGTTGGTTTGGGGGAAGGGAAAGTCTTCCTGCGTGACGGTGAACTGGCCTTTGAGGGTGTGGATCAAGGAATTACCACAAGTGCCGGCAAAACTGTTCCTTTTGATGCGTATGTGACTCTGGAGGGTGAACCGCTCCAGCATAGTTCCCGATCGACTCTGCGACCTTTTGACAAGGGGGAGCTCAATTCGATCCTGCGAGCCGGGCTCTGTGTTGGCTGTCATAATCGATATGATGATCCCATATGGAAAAATTATACCAGTGCAACCATCTGCCGTCGTCCGGAATTATCATCCGGCGTGCAAGATGAGGATTTTCCAAAGATGAATGGAGGAAAGACATCGGAATAATAAGCGGTAACACCGTCGGTTTAAAAACGCATCAGCTGAAGGCCTTGGAGCGACTCGCTCAGAAGCGGGTCCAACGAGATAAAATAATCAATCCGGAGATGGCCCGAACCCTCTGCCAGCTCTCAGCCGAACTGAACAAACAGCTCGGATTGCTCGTGCATCGATCCGGTAAGATTGAATCTGTTGTGGTTGGCGATTATTCCCAGATTATGCTGCCGCAGCTCGGCAATGTTCGGGCTTCGGGCGGTAGGTTGCGCGGTCTGAGACTGGTGCACACCCATCTGGCCGGCGAGGATATCAGCGATGAAGATCTGATGGATCTGCTTTTTTTGCGGCTGGATCTGTTGTCTGTCATTAAGGTTGATGACGAGGGTTTGCCGGAGAAAATGTACTCTGCCCATCTGCTGCCTAATGCCCATGAGGGAAAAAACTGGACATTCCTCAAACCGGTTCATCCCGCCAATCAGGTTGAGTCGTTCGAGGAATTAATTACGGCAATAGAAGGGGAGTTCGGCCTGAGCCGTAAAACCAGTCTGGTCGATCGCCGAGAGGATCGTGCTATTTTGGTCAGCGTGACAACTGAACCAAAGAAGCAGGCGGAGGAATCTCTCGCCGAACTTGTCGAATTGGTTCGTTCCGATAATATCATTATTTTAGATACGGTCCTGCAACGTAAAAATAAAGCCAATCCACGGCTCATTATCGGCAAGGGCAAGCTGGCCGAGATTATGATCAGGGCTCTGCAACTTGATGCCAATCTGTTGATCTTCAACCAGGAACTGAACCCTTCGCAGATACGGTCCATCACCAATTTCAGCGATCTGCGGGTTATCGACAGAACCCAGCTCATCCTCGATATCTTTGCCCACCGGGCCATGAGCCGGGAAGGCAAGCTTCAGGTGGAGATGGCCCAGTTGAAATATATGCTCCCGCGGCTGTCCTCAAGAGACGATGCACTGTCGAGGCTGACCGGCGGAATCGGTGCCCGGGGACCGGGCGAGACCAAGCTTGAGATTGATAAGCGACGGATAAATGACCGGTTAGCCCGCCTGACCAGGGAATTAAAGAAGGTGAGTGAGGAGAGGTACCGACGTAGGGCCCAGCGAAGAAAAAAGGAGCTGCCGGTTTTATCACTGGTCGGCTACACCAATGCTGGGAAATCAACTCTTCTGAACACTTTGACCAACAGTGATATCGTCGCCGAAGACAAGCTTTTTGCGACGCTTGATCCGACCAGCCGACGATTGCGTTTTCCTACTGAGATGGAGGTCATCATCACCGACACGGTGGGCTTTATCAGAAACCTGCCGGCGGACCTGCTGCAGGCCTTTATGGCAACTTTGGAGGAATTACAGGAGGCCGATCTTCTCGTCCATGTGGTCGATGTCTCAAATCCCGGTTTTCGCGAGCAGATGGCGGTGGTCGAACAGTTGCTCAGAGAACTTGAGCTTGACGAAATACCTGTTCTGACACTGTATAACAAGATCGATCAGGTTGAAGACAAAGAGGCAATACAACAGCAACTCGGTAAAAACGCCATTACCGTCAGCGCGTTGCACCAGGAAACTCTTACTGAGTTTCTCATGCAGGCAGAGCGGATAATTGGCAAGGTGCTGAATATAGACCTAAGGTAGCAGGTAGAATCCCAGTTCTTTTTCATACGCCCGGTCTTCCACAAATTCACAACCGATGCGGTTGCCGTCGACGGTTTTGATGATAACCTGCTTGAAGAGAACTGTTTCTTTTCTATTGTCTAGTGTGAAGACCAGTGCCCCCCTATGACCGACCTGCATATCGTGGAGACCCCTTACCTCAAAACACGCGCCGCTAAGGGAAAGGTTTATGACCTTGATCTTTCCGCCGCCAATCGCCGGCGGAGTCAGGTCATAGGTTCCTTCAAGCTCAGTCGGTTTTCGAAAGTGCTGGCGGAATTCCAAGTGCACCTTATAGATATGCCCACACTTGCATTTAACTTTTATGAGATGCGAACGATTGCGAAATTGTGCCGCGGAGATAGCCCGGGCAGCGTCGCATTCCGGGCATATGATCATTGCCTCATCATCGGTTTTTACAAAGGTTTTACGGGGGGAGAGTGGAGTCGACATGATATACAGTATTGTTCCTCATGTTTTTTACGCCTCGCGTAGGAAGCTTCTCGAAGTTAACGCATCTCAGAGGTCCGCGCTTATCTGCTCAGCCAGCTGGGAAGTTGATTTTATTGAGTCCGTTAGTTAATCGTAGATGATTGCCGTATATTTTTCCAGCTTTTCTTCCGTCTCTTTATCAAGTTCACTGGCTACTTCATGGATCTGGTATTCGTGGCCGCAGATTGTGCAACGCATCCGCACTCGTCGGCACATGCGATGTACTTCAAGTTTTCCTGAGCATTTTTTGCAATTCATCGGCTGTTCTTGATCAGTGGAGAAGGGGGAGAGACTCTTTTAACTGAGCAGTTGTTCGCGGGTGAAAATAGCTTCGAGGGTGTAGCCTGCTTTTGTCAGAGCTTCGGTGCCACCTTCCTGCCGTTCAACGATTGTCGCAATAAGACCAACCTTAAAGCCAGCCGCTTCTACTCTTTCAATCACTTTTAGCAGTGTTCCGCCGGTGGTGACCACATCTTCAAGCAGAGCAACGGTGCAACCGTCAGCCATATTTTTCAAGCCTTCAATGTAATTACCGGTGCCATGTCCTTTGGCCTCTTTTCGGACAATGAAGGCAGGAATTGGCTCTTCGGCAAGAAAACTGGCAATGGACACAGCGGTAACCAGAGGATCGGCACCGAGAGTCATACCACCAACCGCCTGGATAGGAGTGAGTGATTTTTGCAACAGATTAAAGAGCAATTTCCCGCAAAGATATGCCCCTTCTGCGGAAAGGGTGGTCTGTTTGCCGTCAATGTAGAAATCGGAAGTCTTGCCGGAAGTAAGGGTAAAGCTACCTTTTCGATAAGATTTATCGAGGAGGATTTCTTTCAGTCGTTGTCTGTCGTCCATGAGAATGTGCAATAGTCTATTGATAAATTTATAATAAATTGCCGTCGTTAATTGATTAGCAGCGGATACTACCTTTTTTTTCCGTATGTTTAAAGAAAAAACTGGTAAACTTTTTAAAAGCAGTGGTAGGCTGTCTTATTCATTTTTTACAGGATGTTCGGCCAGCTTAGGAATTTTATCATATTTACGGAATGATTTTTGCTTTTCGTACAATTGAAGATCTGCTTTGCTGCTACTCTCTTCTGCACCCGTAATTCGAAATGGTAAGTAATACGTTTCATAAATCAATATGAATGAAAATAGGAGAAAATATGTGTGGTATTGTTGGATATTGCGGTCCACGGCGCGTTGTACCGGTAGTACTCGAAGGTCTTAGACGACTAGAATATCGAGGTTACGATTCGGCTGGTATTGTTTACCTGGAAAACGGCCGCCTCATTAAACATCGCGCAGCAGGAAAACTGTCGAATCTCGACGCCATTATCGGGGACGCGATCATAGCCCCATCCCATATAGGACTTGGTCATACCCGCTGGGCTACCCATGGTGCACCGACTACCGAGAATGCCCATCCACACAGTGACTGTACGGGTAATCTCGTTGTTGTCCACAACGGCATTATCGAAAATTACCATTCGTTGCGTGAAGAACTGAAGGCGAAAGGGCATGTCTTTTCTTCCGAAACTGATACCGAGGTACTTGCGCATCTGATTGAAGATAACCTCGATGGCGATCTGGTTGTCGCCGTGAAAAAAGCTCTCAGCCTGGTGGAAGGTTCCTATGCAATAGGGGTACTATGGACAGGAATGCCGGATACGCTCATTGCCGCACGTAATCAAAGTCCTCTGGTACTTGGTGTCAGTGAAAAGGATGGCAATTTTATGGCTTCTGATATCCCGGCCCTTTTACCCTATACCAGACAGGTAGTATTTTTAGATGATATGGAACTGGCCATTCTGAAAGCCGACAGCCATCAGGTTTTTTCGCTTGTTACCGGCAAGCTTTTAGAAAAAGAGATTCAAACGATCGACTGGAACGCCGCGATGGCCGAGAAAGCTGGATACAGGCACTTTATGCTTAAAGAGATTTATGAGCAGCCCCAGGCAATCACCAATACGGTAAGCGGGAGAATCGATCTGGAAACAGGGGTGGTTGATCTGCCTGAGATAAAAGTATCGCAGGCCGATCTGGAAAATATTGACCGCATCTTTCTGGTCGCCTGCGGAACTTCATGGCATGCTGCCCTTATTGCCAAATACTGGATCGAAAAGTATGCCAATATTCCGGTGGAAGTTGATATTGCCTCAGAGTTTCGTTATCGGCATCTGCTTATCAATGAGAGGGTGCTGACGATTGCTATATCTCAATCGGGAGAGACCGCTGATACGCTCGCCGGAATACGCAAGGCAAAAACGCTGGGTGCAAAAATTATTACCATCTGTAATGTCGTTGGATCGACCATGTCCCGTGAGGCTGATGGAACAATTTATACCCATGCCGGACCGGAAATTGGTGTTGCTTCGACAAAAGCCTTTATCTCCCAGCTCGCGGCACTGTTTCTCTTCACCCTGTTTCTTGGCCAGAAAAGAAAGACAGTCAGCCTGGAAAAAAGCATTGAACTTGGTCGGGAATTAATAAATGTCGCAGGAGTGATCGACGACGAATTACCCAGAATTCAACAAGAAATGCAGGTGCTTATTGAAAGCTACTACAACAGCCGCGACTTCTTGTTTGTGGGAAGGGGAGTGAACTATCCCATTGCCCTGGAAGGGGCGTTGAAACTTAAGGAAATTTCTTATATCCATGCGGAAGGCTATGCCTCAGGGGAGCTGAAACACGGGCCCATTGCTTTGATAGATAAGGATATGCCAGTGCTGGCGCTGGTGCCTCAGGATGAAGTCTATCAAAAATCCATTTCTAATGTCGAAGAGATCAAGGCGCGTCAAGGTCGGATTATTCTTATCGGTAGCGAAGGGGACAGCCATTTGAAAACCATTACCGATGATGTGATTTATCTCCCGAAGGTCCACGATGCGATGAATCCAATTCTTTATACTATCCCGGCACAGCTTCTTGCCTACGAAATTGCCACAAGACGTGGTTGCGATGTTGATCAGCCACGAAATCTGGCGAAAAGTGTAACGGTGGAGTAGTACATGGTATTCGGCAAGGTGTGTT
>CBDTUM010000001.1:0-107277 GCA_965363495.1 uncultured Desulfopila sp. | reverse complement strand
TTAGTGACTTAAACAGCTTAAGCTAACGTGTTGAGCTCAACGGGAATCTCCCTAATCTAAACGATAAAAACGAGTATGTACTGGCAAAAAGAACAAGAGTGTCTGCCCCGCCCCGATCTTGCAAAATTGCAAATTGAACGGTTGAAAAATGTCCTGAAAAGGGTGGCAACCAACGTGCCGTTTTACCGAAATAAATTTACTGAAATGGGGCTCGTTCCGGAAAAAATCACCTCGCTTGACGATATTCGGCACTATCCTTTTACTTTAAAGCAGGATCTGCGGGACAATTATCCCTACGGTCTTTTTGCCGTGCCGCTGCGCGATGTAGTCCGGGTGCATTCTTCTTCGGGAACCACCGGGATGGCGACGGTGGTCGGATACAGCAAAAATGATATCAATACCTGGTCGGACCTAGTGGCCAGGGTGCTTTGCGGTGCCGGAGTTACTCCTGATGATGTTATCCAGATCGCCTTCGGGTATGGCCTTTTTACCGGTGGTTTTGGTCTGCATTACGGAGCGGAGAGACTCGGTGCCTCGGTGATTCCGATTTCTTCAGGGAACACCAAAAGGCAGATCCAGATCATGCAGGATTTTAAGACTACTGCGTTGGTCTGTACTCCGTCTTATGCCCTGAAGATGGCCGATGTTATGATGGATATGGGCATTAATCCTAACGGGTTGTCCCTGCGCTACGGCTTGTTTGGTGCCGAACCCTGGTCCGAGGCGATGCGCTATGAAATCAACGAGAGGTTGGGGATTAAGGCAACCGACAATTATGGTTTGTCCGAGGTCATGGGGCCGGGAGTTGCCGGAGAGTGCGAAGAGTGTAACGGTCTGCATATCAACGAAGACCACTTCCTTGTCGAGGTACTCAATCCGGAAACTCTTGAGCCGGTCGGGCCGGGCGAGGTTGGCGAGCTGGTGCTTACTACGCTGACCAAAGAAGCCTTTCCGGTAATCCGCTATCGTACCCGTGATCTTACCCGGCTTATCCACGAACCCTGTCCCTGTGGTCGTACTTTCGTGCGGATGAGTCGGATGATGGGGCGTTCCGACGATATGCTCATCATAAAAGGGGTCAATGTCTTTCCGACCCAGATCGAAGCGGTTCTCTTTGAAATTGAAGGTACCGAACCGCATTATCGATTGATTGTGGAAAGGGAGAATAACGAAGACAAGATGACGGTCATGGTTGAGGTGGTCGAGTCGATGTTCTTCGATGAAATGAAAAAACAGCGGGCTCTGGTCGAGACCATCAAAAAACGTATTTCATCTGTGCTGGGGATCGGCGTAGATATTAAGCTCGTTGAGGAACGGTCCCTGGAGCGATTCAACGGCAAAGGGGCCAGAGTCATAGATAAGCGTCAGCTGTGATGGCAAGCTGAATACTGTCCGGGAGTATAATTGTGGATATCGTTCATGGTTTATTGGTATTGACGGTGGTGCACACCTTGGCGGCAGCGTCTCCGGGGCCCGATTTTGTCTTTGTATCGCAACAGACACTGGCGGGCGGTAAACGTACCGGCCTGTTGTGCAGTCTGGGGATAGCTCTTGGCCTGTCGGTGCATATTGCCTATTCGGCTTTCGGGTTGGCGGCGGTTGTTGCCCACTCCGCCGACTTGCTCTGGTGGATCAAAGTAGTTGGTGGCAGCTACCTGATATATCTGGGCATGCGGGGGTTGCGGGCAAAAGCATCGGCTGGCCAAAGAATACAGGGCATACAACGCCCTCCGCAATCAATCCTCAGAGTAATAGGGGCAGGATTTCTCTGTAATGCCCTGAACCCCAAAGCCCCGATCTACTTCTTGTCGCTTTTCACCTTGGTCCTCGCTCCTGATATGCCCCTGTATCAGATCGCCATTTTTGGCTTCTGGATCATGTTTATCCAGTTATGCTGGTTTTCTTTTGTCGTCTTCATCCTCTCCATCCCCTCGGTAAACAGCCGTTTTCAGCGAGCAGGGCATTGGATCGACCGGCTGCTTGGTGGGGCCATGGTTCTGCTTGGTATCAGGGTGTTGATGAGTAAGGCGAATTGACCGTCATGTCCATTTTATTCAGACATCTCCTGAAAATTTTCGGTTTCATTATACCCGCTCGCCAACCATAATCTTCCTGTCCTGTCCTGTTGATAGCTTTCTCTACCGACGCTGAACTTCCTTCGTGCCTGGCTCGGTCTAAAGCTCGTGAAAGCCAAAATAGGTTTCTTCGAACTGTACTTTTCCAACGGCAAGGAATTCACTGAAACTCCATTCTTTGTCGGTGAGGAGGTTGGTATATTGGGGTTTGATCACATAGGTCATTGCTGATGCTGAGCCATGATTTTCAGTGATAACCTCCACTTTCTGCCGGTGATACATTTCACCTTCAAAAACATCCAGTCGCTGTATCGCTTCGACAGAAAGGTCGAAGTAGAGAACACCAGCAACGGTTGCTCCCTGCTGAGGTACAATACCTGGATATTCTCTGCTCTGAATTTTCGAGCGAAAAAAATTATTGAGGACTGTCGGGGTGAAATCAGTGCTGCAACCGGCAACCCGGAACATGATGTCGCTGCACATCAGCGACCCATACGTGAAGAGATTGGTCATGCTTTTTGGGGAGTGTATTTATTGTACCGATCCCCTGTCGGGGATAGTTCGTTTACGAAAATTATTTTCTAACTCACTAGAACAGCAATACAGGGCATTTCACGTTATGCAATACGTGATTGGCAACAGAGCCAAACAGCACGTCCCGTATTTCTCCACCGCCCTCATGACGGCCAATAACCAGGAGCTGAAAATCCTGCACATTTGCAGTGTGGGCGATTATATCTTTTGGCTCGCCGAATTCAAGCATGAGCTCATTGGCAAAACCCACCGCCTGTAATTTTTTATTGGCTTGTTCAAGAAGCTTTTTACCTGCTCTGGTGGCATTTTCCTTGACCATGTCCAACTGCATAACTGGGATCATGCGGTACGCCAGTTGGGTGTTATTAATCACATGGAGCAGGGTAAGCTTTTTGGAAAAACGGTCTTGTAGTTCAATTATCTTGTCAATGGTCTTCTGCGCCGTAGGTGAGTCGTTGATCGGGACTAATATCTTCGGTATCATGTCCACCTCCCCGTTGAATTTTAGTACCTTACAGATTGTTTTCTTGTTATCTTACAAGATAATAATCTGTCTCAAGGTACTTACACCCCTCAAGGGGCATTGAAAAGAATCCCGGCTTATTTGCCTACCGGGGTAAAGCCGTCTGTCTTCATCTTTAAGGCTTGGCCTGGATTATGTCAACCATACACCAGACGGGGAAGCAATAAAACGAGATCCGGCCAGAAGGTAAGGACCAAAAGGATGGCTATCTGGATTGCCAGAAATGGCAGGACAGCGCGGGTGATATACACGATGTCGCGGTTAACCGTTGCGCCGGAAATGTACAGGCTGACACCTAGTGGCGGTGTGCAGTAGCCGATACCAAGATTGATAGTCATGATGAGACCGAAGTGCATAGAGTCGATACCGAATTTCGACAAAAGCGGCAGAAAGATGGGGGTGAGGATGAGGGTCGCGGAGATGATATCCATAAACATGCCGATGAACAACAGCAGGACGTTTACCGCGAGCAGAAATACCCAGGGCGAGGCAATATTATTGACGACCACCGTGGCAATTTTTCCGGGAATCTGCTCAAAGGTTAAATATTCACCAAAGACCGAAGCCCCGGCGACGATAATCAGTAGCGTGGCCGAGGTGACCGCGGAAGAGACCACTACTCGTTTGACATCACGCAGTTTCATGTCCCGATGCAGGACGATTTCAACAAAAAAAGCGTAAAAACAGGCAACGACAGCCGCTTCGTTGGCCGTGAAAAGGCCCGAGTAGATGCCGCCAAATATGATCACCGGCAATAACAAGGCCCAGACACTCTCCTTCAAGACCGCGAAAACCTCGTTGAGTGCAGGTGGTTGTCGCTGTTGCATGCCCATTTTTTTGCAGACAAAATAGGCGTACAGGCTCATCGCTATCATGATAATGATGCCTGGAATAAAACCGGTCAGAAAAAGCGCCTCAAGCTGATCGTTACTGACCATGGCATAGAGGATCATGGCGATGGATGGAGGGATGATGACACCAAGGATGGGCGCAGTCGTCATCAGGCCAACGGAGAACTTTTCGTCGTAGCCGTTGTCGATCAGAGCCGGGATCATAAAGCCGCCAATGGCCACAACGGTGGCAACGGTTGAGCCGGAAATGGCCCCGAAAAAGCCGCAGGCGAGGATACCGGCCATCGCCAGGCCTCCCGGCAGAAAACCGACCAGCACATTGGCCGTTTTAATCAATTTTTCGACAATCGATCCAGTGGTCATGATATTGCCGCAGAGGACAAAAAACATCACCACCACCAGGGCAAATTTGTCCATGCTGCGATAGAGCACCTCTATGACAATCTGTGGATCAATACCCACCAGGTAAACGAGGCCGATGGTGCCGGTAAAAAAAAGGCACATAAATACCGGCACAGTCGATGCCAGAAAACCGAGCAGCAGAGCAAATATTAGCAGGTAACTGTTTTCCATGAGACACTCGTACAAAGTCTTGGTTCATATAGCGAAGTAGATAGGCGAATACTTCGAGAAAATGCAAAGGTGAAACGTAATAATATTAAATTATTTCGGTCCAATCATGCACTTCGTATTAATTGAAAAATTATACCCAAGGGCACTTCCTATGGGCGAACAACGAAGCAGAGGAACATTTCTATGCCCGTTGGCTAGTTTTTACCACGCCATTATCCATCATGTCTTACTTTCAGTTATGTCTTGTCTTCCGGTCCAGTCTTCCCTTATGACGATAAGGGTCCGCAGAAACATCATAAATCCCATTAAAGGCAGTACGGCATAGAAAAAATATTCAGGAATCTGGAGAGTTGCCGATTGGGCGTATTGATCATGGTATTGCATGAGAGTCATTTTTGTCCCGAGATAGATCATCACCCCGGAAAAGACGAGCACCATACAATGGGAGAAAAAGGTGAGCGGTTTTTTCAAAATCGGCAACATTTGCGGCAGCGCGTCAATACGGATAAGGGACCGGCTGCGGATTGCGGCAACACAGCCGATATAAGTAGAAAAATAAATAACCTTCCGCACCACCTCATCCGACCAGTAAAGATTCATGTCGTTGGTTAATTTGCGCAGAATTACGTTGGTCATTGCCGTGAACAACGCCACACAGACCGCAACAAAGAGCGACCACTCTTCAATATGCAGCATGATCTTATCAACGGTTTTAAATATTTTTGTCAGCATAACCAGTAATTAATTGAAAGTGTCAGTAATACTAAATTTTTACCAGAAAATATCATGTAAAGCTCAACAAAGTTCGGGGCTTAGTTTGAAATTCCAGCAGAGCGTAAACCACCTGTGAAGCGATTGCAAGCATCATGTCGTAATTATTCTACGGGATCTTGTGCTGTGGACAAGCCTGATAAAGTATTTCTTATTCCAGTTTCGCAGGCCTTGGCAATCGGCTGTACAATCTGCCTTCTGCTCAGTAAATAAAGGAATGAATCAGGAAGCATAATCTTCAAGATCAATTCTTTTCACGAGGAGAAAATTGTATAGAAATGGGAGCGAAAGGATAATTTGTCTCTATCGTTAAACAGTACGATCTGGCCAGTGAGGTCGCCGTGGGTCCTTAAGAGGCATTTCCGAAGGTGCTCGCCACTTCAAGAATGATAGGGCTGATGGAGGTAGCTGCGGCCCGGCTACTGAAACCGTTTTTGAAACCCGGAGAACCCTCGGTTGGTGTCGGTATTGATATTAAACATTTTCCGCCAAATCCGTTTAACGAAGAGGTCCGGGGTGTGGCAACTTTTGTCGCACTTGACGGTAAATTGTATCTCTTTGAAGTAGAAGTTTTTGATAGAGCAGGTAAAGTGGCCGGCGGTAAACATTCCCGGGCTCTTGTCGATAAGAGTCGTCTGATGGAAGGAGCACGGTCGCGCATGGTCAAGGCAGGGTGAAGGCGTTTAATAGACGATAGACGCTGCTACGATGACAGCTGCAAAAAAAAACGGACACATTGTTTTTTTGTTGAAAAAAATAATTTTCCGTGAAGCCCCTGATATTGGGTGTCTCTTTATAAAAGATACCATATGTTGTAGATTGGTCTTGAGCCCTACATAAATGTGGTGTATAAATGCTCTTGTAAATATCCTCTGATTCGGCTGGAAGAGTTGCTCTTTATACTCCTTTTAGGCGCTGAATTGAGCACATTTCTCAGACATAAGAAATCCCTAGTTGTAAATTATCCAATAGAAAGAGGGCTGCATGACACCTGATTTAACCAAACAGGTCTTGACGAGTACTGCCGAAACAGTACTTGCAAGACGGTATTATCTGAAAGATTCGAAAGGCAACCCCATCGAGACATGGGAAAAATTGACGCGTCGTGTCGCTAACGCGGTGGCCGATGTCGATAAAGATCAAAAACATCATAAGCAGCTGCAGGAAGATTTTTTTGATATGATCTACCGGCTGGACTTCCTGCCAAATTCCCCCTGCCTGATGAATGCAGGAACGGATTTGGGGCAGCTGTCCGCCTGTTTTGTTCTGCCGGTCGACGATTCCATGGATGGCATCTTTACCGCTATCCGCAATGGTGCGCTGGTCCATAAAACCGGCGGCGGCACCGGCTATTCCTTTTCCCGGCTCCGTTCGAAAAATGCATCAGTACGTTCAACGCAGGGAGTGGCCTCAGGTCCTCTCTCCTTTGCCGCCGTATTCGATGCAGCCACCGAGACTATTAAGCAGGGCGGTAAAAGACGCGGCGCCAATATGGGAGTGTTGCGAATTGATCATCCCGATATTATGGAGTTTATTACTTCCAAAGAAGATCAGAACAGCTTTAATAATTTTAATTTCAGTGTTGCTATTACTGATATCTTTATGCAGGCGGTGGAAGACGATGCTGATTTTGATCTGATCGAACCCTCGACCAGGCAGGTGGTCAAAAGACTCAATGCCAGAAAGGTCTATGAAAAAATTGTCGATCTTGCCTGGCATAATGGGGAACCTGGAGTTCTCTTTATTGATACTGCCAATAAAGACAATATGACCCCACAGCTGGGTAATTTTGAAGCGACTAATCCCTGTGGCGAACAATGGCTGTTGCCTTATGAAAGCTGCAACCTCGGCTCGGTCAACCTGGCAAATTTTGTTGTCAAAGGCAAGGTTGACTATAAAAGGCTGAAGCAGATCGTCCGTTTGGCCACGGTGTTTCTCGATAATGTCATAGCCTGTAACCGATTTCCTATTCCTGAAATTAAAGAGATGACCCTGAAGACCAGGAAAATCGGCCTGGGAATTATGGGTCTGCACGATATGTTCATCCAGCTGGAAATTCCCTATGGCAGTGACAAGGGGAGGGAACTCGCCGGTAAGGTGATGCGTTTTATCAGAGATGCCGCAGAAGAGCGTTCGATCGAGATCGCTCAGGAGAAGGGGCCGTTTCCTGCTTATGATCCTGCCGTCAACGCCTATAAGCCGCGGAGAAATGCGGCGCTTACCTCTATCCAACCGACTGGAACCGTTTCGATGATCGCCGATTGCGCCTCCGGCTGTGAACCCTACTTTTCCATTGTCATGGTAAAACATGTCATGGATGGCGACCGGCTCATTATGGTCAACAGGTATTTTGAGCAGGTTGCTCGGGCGGAGGACTTTTATTCGGCGGAATTGATGAGCAAGGTTGCCGACAGCGGCACGGTCATAGGCCATGAAGAAATTCCGCTGAAGTGGCAGGAAATATTCCGTACTGCTCAGGATATAAAGCCGGAAGATCATATCAGAATGCAGGGAACCCTCCAGCAAAGCGGAGTGGACAGCTCCATTTCGAAAACCATCAACCTGCCCAACAACGCCTCCCGTGAAGAAGTGAAGCTTGCCTATATTAGCGGTTATAAGCTTGGCTGTAAAGGCCTCACCGTATACCGCGACGGCTCGAGAGATCATCAGGTACTGAACACTAAGGAAGGCTCCGAAAAAGATCAGAAGACAGCCATCGTTTCTGAACGGGGGCCGGTAAAACAGAATCTTCCGGATACCCTCGATGCCAAACGGTATAGAGTGAAGGATCAGTATCAGAAATCTGTCTATATTATTGTCTGTTTTGACGAAAACGAAAAACCGATGGAGGTTTTCGCCAAATTTCCCTTCGATAATCGTGTTGATTTAAAAGATAAATCTACGATGTGGACGACCACCTGTCGCCTTGTATCCCTGGCATTAAGATTTAATGTACCGATGGATGAGATTATTAAACAGCTCGATAGGTCGAGTGGCCATATGCAGGATCTGCCCGCCCAGCTCAGTAAGTTGTTCAAGTCCTTTCTGGCCGGCACACAGCAGGGTTTTTCTTCGGAATGTCCGGAGTGCGGTGGCCCGCTTCGTTTTGAGGAAGGGTGTGAAACCTGTCATGATTGCGGTTATAGTAAATGTTCATAAAAACTAAATTATGTCTTGGGGGACTTTATTATGGCGAAAATCGGCAGAAATGAGCAATGCCCTTGCCAAAGCGGCAAAAAATATAAATACTGTTGTGCCCTGAAAGACCCGGGGAAGCGGCCACA
Organism: uncultured Desulfopila sp.; assembly: GCA_965363495.1. Lineage (GTDB taxonomy): Bacteria > Desulfobacterota > Desulfobulbia > Desulfobulbales > Desulfocapsaceae > Desulforhopalus_A. The sequence continues at coordinate 98,666 of CBDTUM010000001.1, read as the reverse complement.
ACTGACGCCTGAACAGACACTGAAAATAACCCTCATGGGGGCGGTGCAGGCAATCCAGCAAGACGCCGGGCGGTTCAGGCAAAAGTTCCGTGAGCTCGGAGTCTTCTTCTTTTTCTCAACGACCAAAGGAGACGCCTGGCTACTGGAGATGACTGATTGCGACTGTGTTCAGGTAGCCAAAGGCGGTGAACCGCTGGATGCACCCATTGATGAGAACTCGGAAACAATTGAAATAAACTGGAGTCATACTTTTACTGTTCACGATAAGGATGTACAGATAACTGCGTATGCTGACAAGAGTGTCGTGAAAATTGGGGAGGCTCCGGGGCGAGAACTGGAAGCTGCCATGAAGCAGATTCGCCGGCAGTTCAGTGAAGAGCAGCTTAAAAAAGTACATTTGCCCAATCCGGAAGAGCCAACTGCCTCATGAACGAAAAAGTTACTGCAGTTTTACGAACGGTTCCCATGACACTTGTCATGGGAACCATTTTCTTTTTGTCGCATCAACCCGGAGACCGTTTGTCGCTGCCTCCACTGCCGGGTATTGATAAGTGGGCCCATCTCATTGCTTATGGTGCTCTGGCGGCCACAGTACTCTTCGCCTTCAGTGACCGACAGAAAATTACCAGGCCTCGCCAGGTTATTTTGTTTACCGTGGTTTTTTGTCTTTTCTACGGCATATCCGATGAATTTCATCAATCCTTTATTCCTGATAGGACCGCCAGCGTCTATGATCTTTTAGCTGATGGCGTCGGGGCGATAATGATTTGTGCTTTTTGGCTAAAATGGCGCCGCAGAATAACAACGAATAAATTTCCACGGAGCCATTAAGTACAGGGTATACTATCGCCTGCTTTGTAGGATCCTGGCCATATCTTTGGCAAAGTAGGTGATAATAATATCTGCACCTGCTCGCTTTATAGACAGCAATGTCTCCTCCATCACCCGGTCGCCGTCGATCCATCCCTTTTCTGCGGCGGCCTTGATCATGGCATATTCGCCGCTGACATGGTAGGCGGCGATCGGTAAATCGAATTCGTCGCGGAGCCGGGAGATGATGTCAAGATAAGCAACCGCCGGTTTTACCATAATGATATCGGCTCCTTCATCCACGTCGAGCGTTGCTTCCCGCAGTGCTTCGCGGCTGTTTGCCGGATCCATCTGATAGCTTCTTCGGTCGCCGAACTGCGGTGCACAATCGGCTGCATCTCGAAAAGGACCATAAAACGCCGAGGCATATTTCACTGCATAGGACATTATCGGCACAGCGTCAAAATTGTTCTCGTCAAGTACTGCCCTTATTTCAGCAACACGGCCATCCATCATGTCAGATGGTGCGACCATATCGGCTCCTGCCTGGGCGTGCGAGAGGGCTGTTTTGGCCAGAATTTCCAGAGTCGCGTCGTTGTCCACTTCATTATCAATCAGACAGCCGCAATGGCCATGATCAGTGTATTCGCAGAGACAGACATCAGTAATAACCAGCAGCTCGGGGACCTTGCTTTTCAACTCTTTGATCGCTGTCTGGATGATACCGTCTTTGGCATGAGCTCCGGAACCGACTGCGTCCTTTTTCTCCGGTAAACCAAACAGGATCACCGAATTGACCCCCAATTTCAAGCATTCTTTTGCTTCTTCCGCGAGCATATCGACGGACAGGCGAAATACGCCGGGCATGGAAGAAATTTCTTGCCGTTTTTTCTTGCCAGGCATGACGAATAAAGGATAGACAAACTGCTCTGCGACGAGTTGCGTTTCCCTGATAAGGCTGCGAAAAGCCTGGTTCCTGCGAAGTCGTCTGGGTCTGTATTCTGGAAAAACCATGGGGATTCCTCTTAAATTGGTTGGTGTAGATGATCGTCACGATGGCTAAGTAAAAAGCTTCAGATGCGAGGCGCGCAATATTTCTATCAATTCGGCGTACTAGAGTACGTCGTATTGATAGAAATATTGTGGTAACGAAGCAAATGAAGCTTTCTATGCCCTTTGGGTAATTTTTACGACGCCATCAGTTAATAATTGCAAAGGATTTAAGTTTCTTATGCAGGTGGCTCCTTTCCAGCCCCACCTGTTCTGCTGTCTTGGAAATATTATTATCGTTTTGTAAAAGTTTTTGCTGCAGATATTTTTCTTATAACGGCTCCCCGCACGACGGAAAAACACCCCCGCAAGCGGTTGTCTTTGTGAGCCCAGTGTTTCAGGCCGAGCGCATAATTATTGCCTATTCAGGAGAGGGAGCTCAATGGTGAAAATTGATCCAGTCGGGGTGTTGTCCTGCACTCGGATGTAGCCGTTGTGATCGGCTACAATCGTCGACACGATGGCAAGGCCGAGTCCTGTACCTGTTTTTTTGGTCGAAAAATAGGGTTCAAAAAGTTTCAGTTTGTTCTCTTTGGAAATGCCAGGTCCATTGTCGTGCACCTTGATAAAGACATTTTCCTGCTCCTGATCAAGGGAAAGAACGATATCTATTGTACCGCCATCTGGCAAAACTGCAACCGCATTGTCCAGCAGGTTGATCAGACAGCGCTTAATCTGTTCGGCGTCAAAACTAAATACTGGAATTGGCGTTTCCTCACGGCAGGAAAAAGAGATGCCTTTGTGTGCTTCCTGATAAAGGAAGAGAGTGTTGTTGGTAAGCTTGGTCAAATTCTCCGGTGATTTATGGACCTTGGGCATTCTGGCGAACTGAGAAAATTCGCTGACCAGTCTTTTCAACTCATCCACCTGGGTGATGATGGTACTGGTGCATTGATCGAAGATACTATTCTCTTCTCTGAGGATTTCCGGATAACGGCGGCGTAGTCGTTGGGCGGAAAGCTGAATGGGAGTGAGGGGATTTTTGATTTCGTGGGCAATTCTTCTGGCTACTTCACGCCAGGCCGCCATCCGCTGCATCTTTTCGAGCTTGGTCAGGTTGTCAAAAACTAATACAAAACCAACCGGTTTCCCATCTTCATCTTTAAGTGGGGTAAAGTTAACCAGCAGGGAATAGTATTTGCCCAGGACATTCAGTTTGAGATGCTGTTCAACGGTATTTTTGCCGGTTATCTGCAGCTCTTCGATGAATCCATTGATTATCGAAACCTGATAAGGTGACAGAACATCCCGGAAATTAAGGCCAACGAAGAGCGATTTGTCGATATTGAGAAGTTTTTCGGCGAAACGGTTGATGGTGGTAATCTGCCCCTGTTCGTCAAGAGATATGACCCCCGCCGATACATTTTGCAGGATGATTTCCGTATACCGCCTGCGCTGCTCAGATTCCTGAGAGCTTCTCTGCAAGGCGGCGTGGGTTTCGGTCAGACTTTTGTTGCTGGAGTTGAGATTGAGAGTCATCTGGTTGAAAGAATCGACGAGCAGGCCCATCTCATCTTTGGATTCATGTTCCATGACAAACTCAAGATCCCCGTCAGCCACTCTCCTGGTAGCCAGCACCAATTTTTCAAGCGGGCCGGTTATGCCTCTGGAAATATAGAGGCCAAACCAGATGGCGGCAAAGATCACCAGCAAGGTAACAATCAGCAGGATGGTCAGTAGCCAGAACTTAAAAGGCTCTTTGAAATGTTTAAGTTTCCGGTAGCCCTCGATTCCCTGGGAAATAGTGGTCATGCGGGCCAGTTGCTCGCTTTTCACTAAGAGAGAGGTTATCAGTATAGCCTGGCTGAGTCCGCTGCTGCCTATTTCCACTTCGGTGATGCAGTTGACCAGGTCCCCGGTTTTTATCTCTTGGATCAGGATCTCATGCCCTGGATTGTTGCGCACCCTTTCGAGGGTGCCCAAAGATATCTGCGGCAAAATGATACCGCGAAGTTGCGGCCCCTTCACGCTTATCTCGAGGTTGCTGTCATTGGCAATGAGGGTCAGCCTGTCTGGGCCATTGATAGAATTGAAGGTGAGAATATTTTTAAGCGTCTCGCTGATCGTCGCGGGGGTATACGCCGCCACATTCAGCCCCTTCAGGCGCTCGGCGATGCCTTCACTCATCAGGGTCACCTGATCTTCTTTTTCCCGAAGCAGGGACTGAGCCAGTTTGAGCGATTCGGTGAGAGAATCTTCTATACTCGCATTAAACCAATAATCCATGCTGGTTGAGACAAATTGCAGCGAGACAAAAAAGAGCAGCATGGTCGGAATAAGAGTGAGCGAAAGAAAAGAGGCAATCAGTTTTGTCTTGAGTTTATTGCCAAGGCGGTTGATTTTTCGCTCAAATAACAGCTCTGCCAGATTGCGCAAGACAAGGAAAAGGACGAACAATACCAACAGAACATTAATGTTGATAAGGGCAAAGATAAGGATACTGTTACTAATCGGTAAGTCGATCTGATCCTTGAGAAGATGGCTTTGCAGCCAGATAAAAAACGGAATAAGGAGCAGGCAGACGACAATGACCCGCCGAATCAGTTTTTGTTTTTGCCGGATCTGTTTTTCTGTATAGGGTCGTTTGCCGTTTGGCTTGCCTTCTGGTAGATTTTTTTCCATGGTCAAAGTGAGAAGGCCTGGTAGGTGAAGGTAAGAGTCTGCCAGTCGGTTTCAACGTCCCACCAGGAGAGAAAAGGGAGGATACTCTGCAGGCTGAGAGGAAGTGTCTTCTGGTAGAGTTCCGCTCGCACTCTGAGTGTATACCTGTTTTCCGGCAGGAGTTGTTTCAGGTCGACGACTTTGACGCCGTTGATTTCGTTGATCACCTTCTGCGCTTCAATAAGAGATCGAAACGAGATAACCTTATTGTTGTCCTCTTGGAGAGTGACTTTATAGGTTTCCTTGAGGGTGTCGAAGGTCATGCTATGTTGAAAAGTGCGGCTGGTAGTCAACTCCTCCGGTCTTTTTTCGGTAGTTTTATATAACTCTACAAAAAAAGAGAAGCGGAGCGCTATGCCGCTATGCAGTATTTCAATCATTTCCGAGGTGAAGCTGTTTTGGAGTGTACCAAAGACGATGAGGGAGTTTTCCGTTGTTGTTGCCGTCAATTCATTGATGGCTGCCTTTTGGTCGGAAGTAACCTTAGTGCCGGCTATGGCTGGAGTGATCAACAGGAGAATGAAAATGAATTGAAAGAGTATGGGCTTACCATGCATCATGCATTACTTTATGGAAAACGAGGTTGCCAGAAGGAGGCTGTCTGCTGAAAAGCCTCCTGTCGAAATGAAAAATGATCTGTCGGCTCGAGTGGTTCCGCGAACCTGATGCTGTTTTTTTATTTCGATTTTATATTTTCAATGGTACAATTCATAGCTTAGCTCATGTTAATTTACTTGATCTTGTTCAGGATGTCTATTGCTTGTTCTCCACTTCTTGATCCTTTTCCCGCATCGCTTTCATAAAGAATTTCGACATGGTTTCTTGACACTGGAGCAGAAGGATAGTATTGTGCATATGTTTAAAATGACAGGATAATTCGCCTCGTTTCGTTGCTATTCAAGGTAAAATTCAAAGTAGAAGGATGTATTTAAATGCGTATAGCTATACCTAGTAATTCTCCGGGCGGCCTTCAGGCACAGCGTTCGGATCATTTCGGTCATTGTGACATATTTACTCTGGTCGATATCGATGAAAAACAAAAAATCAAAGATGTTACCGTCATAAAAAACGGTGACCATGAAGCGGGAGGCTGCCTGGTTCCGGTGAAAATTCTTCAGGATGCCGGTGCGGAGGCAATAATTGTCGGCGGGATGGGGGCAAGGCCGATGCGCGGCTTTGCCGATGTGGGCATTACCGTCTATTTTGCCGATCGAACCAGCCTGAAAACAGTTCAGGAAGTCGTTGACGGCTTGACAACCAATACCTTGCCGGTGATGCATGCAGACCAGGTGTGTAAGGGATCGGGTAACTGCGACCACTGATCGAGAAAAGAGTTGTTTCTTTTTTATTTACAGCTGACGACAGACACCGCAGTTACTCAGCGAGTAATCCACTCGGACACCTATTTCATGCAGAGTATACTATAATGTCACCACGACCCAAGAAAACAAGAACGTGCCAGGGAAGGTTCTGTGGCCGGGCTTTTAAACCAACAGGGACGCCCCTAACTGAGCTCAGAAAGATAGAATTACATCGGGATGAACTGGAGGCACTGCGGTTATGCGACGGGGAAGGGATGACCCAGGAGGAGGCCGGCCGGAGCATGGGCGTCTCCCGCGGCACCATTCAACGGATTATCACCATCGCCCGCAAAAAAACAGCGACAGCACTGACTGCAGGGGACGCACTGGTCTTTGTCGACGCTGATGAGGAGCAAGAGTAAGTTTTAGGAGTTGAGCCGCATCAGGCGTTTTCTCTTGTTTTGTCGAAGGTGATATTCGGCCATTTTTCCATGAAGTATTTCAGCATCCACTCGTTTTGCGCCAGATAGGTAAGAAACCCTTCTCCGTCATAGGCGAGTGCACCTTGGTTCCTTCGTTCGAATTCAGCCAGAGCCTTACTGTCATCACAACGAACCCACCGTGCCGCCTGGTAGTCCACCGGTTCATAAATAGCCGTGACGCTGTATTCGTTGAGCAGTCGGGCCATGGTGACCTCAAACTGCAATACGCCTACGGCTCCCATAATATAGTCTGAACCGATGAGTGGGCGAAATACCTGGATGGCCCCTTCTTCGGCGAGTTGTAGCAGACCTTTTTGCAGTTGTTTCAATTTTAATGGATCCTTGAGCAGTACCCGTCGAAAGTGCTCCGGGGCAAAATTGGGGATTCCGGTGAACTTGAGCACTTCTTTAGGCGTGAACGTATCACCAATTTTAATGGTGCCGTGGTTATGCAGGCCGATGATGTCTCCGGGCCATGCCTCGTCGACGTTGGCTCGTTCCTGGGCCATGAAGATCGTCGCGTTGGCAAGGGTAATATCTTTGCCGAGGCGATGGTGTCTGACCTTCATGCCGCGAGTGAATTTTCCGGAACAGATTCGGAAAAAGGCAATGCGGTCTCGATGAGCCGGATTCATATTGGCCTGGATCTTGAAAACGAAACCGGAAAAGTCCTCTTCCTCTGGAGCGACGACACGAGTCAACGTCTCACGGGGGGCAGGCGGCGGGGCCATTTCAACGAAACCGTCGAGCAATTCGCTAACGCCGAAATTGTTGACGGCACTGCCGAAAAAGACCGGAGTCTGGCTGGCCTGTAAGTAATGATCGTACTCAAAAGGATTGGCGGCACCATCCAGCAGTTCGATGTCCTCTCGAAGATCCTTAGCAGCCTCCTTGCCGAGGAGTTCATCAACCTTTGGGTCATTGAGATCTTCAATCAGAATGCCTTTAATATTTCTGGTATTTTGGCCGGGGCTAAAGAGATGAAGGGTCTTTTTGTAGAGATTGTATACCCCTTTAAAGGTCTTGCCCATGCCGATAGGCCAGGAAAGAGGAGTGCATTCTATCTGCAGTTTTTCTTCTATTTCGGCCATGATATCGAGAGGCGAAAGGCCCTCACGATCAAGTTTATTGATAAAGGTTATTATCGGGGTATTGCGCATCCGGCAGACTTCCATCAGTTTTTCGGTCTGCGCCTCCACCCCTTTGGCATTATCAATGACCATGACTGCTGAATCGACGGCGGTGAGGACCCGATAGGTGTCTTCAGAAAAATCCTGGTGACCGGGAGTATCGAGGAGATTGATCTCGAAATCCCGATAGGCAAATTTCATTACCGAGGTCGTAACGGAAATACCGCGCTCCTGTTCGATCGCCATCCAGTCGCTGGTCGCTTTTCGCTCGATCTTGCGAGATTTGACGGCACCTGCCATATTGATGGCGCCACCAAAGAGTAGCAGCTTTTCGGTCAGGGTGGTTTTACCGGCATCTGGATGGCTGATGATACCGAAGGTTCGTCGTTTGGCTATTTCCTGAGTGAGTTGTTTGCTCATAACTGATGAAAAAATTACTTTGGGTTATAGAATGTTGTTGCTTAAAAAGAGGGCAGAAAAAAAATATTGTAGCATAGGCCCTTTTCACAATAATGCAAACAGAAATCGAAAATCATGATGAAATAAAAGAATAGTTTGGCGAAACGGCGTTGGCTACGGGCAACTTTTAGCAACTGCCTGCATCATCGCCTCTATGTCTGGGGGAGAAGGTACTCGTTACGCTGTTTCAACGTTACTGCTTAGCATGTCAAACAACGTTTTTCCCCGGTTTTGTAGAGAGACAAAGCCGGGGAGGATTGGTCGTAGAGAAGATATCAGCCGTACACCAGAGTCCCGCCGCAATATCCCAGTCCACCTGCGCAGGCAAGGCAGAGAAGATAGATCAGGAACATTTTTCCAGGCATGGCACCTTTTCTTTTCAGGATGACGGCCAAAATAAGTAAGAGGGTAAGAACCCCGGCGAGGACCATCTTGATGATGATATAGGTATTCCATTCTCCTTCCTGGTAATGGAGCCAGTCGAGGATTCCGGCACTGATAACCGGCAGAATCGACACCAGGGCAAAGACCAGACAATAAAAGGCTGTCTGGCCAAAATTTTTTTCTTTCCAGATCAAGCCGAGGAATGAAAAGAGGACCATGCCAATTATCATTCCCATCGGCACATGGGTGAGAACCGGATGAAGAGGGTGGCTGTAACCAATTTTTTCCAGAAACGAATAGACATTTTCTACCATACGATTCTCCTTATAATTTCCTTATACTATGAGTGGGAACCTGACCGTTTTCTAACGCTAATCATTATCAATAAAATCGTAAAGGAACTTATCCCCCTCAAGGGGGGATTGTAAAGAATACCCGTCAAGCGAGTATTAAAAAAAACCCCGCGAATCTTTTGGGTAGGGCTACCACCTTTTACTTTGTTTCAGGTTTGATAGCTTGTAAGTAGGCGTAAATATCCGCAGCATCCTGCTTGGATACTTTTGTTTCCGGGAAAGGTGGCATAATTGGAGCGTCTGTTGTCCTAATCTTTCTCACAAAACTGCTAAAGCTCATATCGAGTCTGGCGATATTGACAGCACGTCCATCATTGCCATGTGGACCATGGCATGCAGAACAATTGTTCATCATATACCATTTTTGCCCATCGGTGGGGTTTCCCTGTGGTGCACTGCAACCGGTAGATAGGAAAAGACAGAGCAAAAGAAGCCCCATTGGCAAAATACGCAGGTTTCTTAAGTATAACATTCCAGTCTCCTTCTGCTGTTCACGTAAAATTGTACATAGTATTCTAATGAGCGCCTGGTCTATTGACAGCGGCATGTAACATTTCAAGGACTTGGTAACGATTATTTTTGGGCTGATTAAGAAGGATGGCAAAAGGTATCAAATTGTCTCCCTTTGGAAAATAGCCAGCATAACAGTACACATCTTTCATTGTACCGCTTTTGATTAGAATATTATTCTCACGTTTCAGGAGCATACTATACGGTTTGAAAAGATCAAGAATGGCAATAAGAGCAGCGGGACTTACTCTATTTTGCCTTGAGAGCCCCGAGCCTTCACGCACTGTGATTTTATCGGGACCGAGATGCAATGTTTTTTGGCTGAAGACGGCAAAGGCCTGACGGGATTTTTCCCAAGTTGCCGGCTGTCCATAAGCCTTGGCACCACAGGCCAGGAAAATCTGGTTGGCAATGAAATTATTAGAATGTTTCAGACATGATCTGATTATTTCTGCGAGTGGTTTTTCGCTGCGGTGCACATAAAACGGCTGCAGATTTTGTGGGACTGATTTGACAGTATAGCTAGGTACTCTTATCCCGGCTTGTCTGAAGAGAACGACAAATAACTCTCCAGCATAGCGCAGAGCGGGGGTGAGCTGCCCCTGTTGCGATAAGGTGTTGACATTAATCCGGTGTGTGCCGGCTGCAAGCTGTTTTGCAGCCTCTGTCATCAGGGGGATAACTGGCGTTTGCGGCTCGCCTGAAGTTATGTATCGGTTTTTTGCTATTTGTAACGGCAAAGCGTTGAAGTTAACCACCAGAGCCCCGTTGGGCGCATCGTAGGGATTGTCTGAGTTGTCCTCTGCTGCCTTTTCTCGGTTTAAGGCGAAACTACTTGTATCAAGGTATACCTTTGCCAGTTGTCGGATGCCCATCCCAGCAAGGGTATGACCTATTGCTAGAATACTCTCAGAGGTCAACAAAGGGTCCCCGTAGCCTTTAATATATAGATTATTTTTATTATCGAGGAAGAAATGCGTCTCGAAGCGGTACTCTTTACCAAGATTTTCAAGGGCAACAAGGGAGGTATAAATTTTGAGGGTGGAGGCGGGGATAAAAAGATTCTGCTCCTTGAATTTGAGCAAAGTGGTATCTCCGTGCACTACATATCCCCCGTTTTCGATGATTCGTTCGATCTCGGAGGTAGCATAGCTAGAATACGGCTGAAGGAGCGCCAGCATGCCGAAGAGGCAGCACCAGAATCCGTATCCGGAGAATTTTTTTTTGGGAGGCGTTACCATATGCAATGAGTCTTCAAAATTTTTGGCTTATGCGCATCATGCTGTTGGTTTTTTTGCATCAAGGGATTGCCAGCTTTTTTTAACAATCCTGGTCCGCAGACTGCGCTCATGATCCAGACCAAGGATTTGGTTCAGCGCTTCCATGGGTTTGATACCCGGTTCAGCGCTGGCCGAGATCATTTCCATCTGCACTGTCTCGGAGTTGTCAGCATTGCCGATTGATAATTTTGTAATCAGCGGCCGTATGTCAATTTCTGTAGTTTTGCCTTTCCTGGTCTTGCCGATAATGAAACTGTCGCCGGCAATAAATTCTTCGGCTCTTTTTCTCTCGGCATCCGTTATTGTTGTCGGCAAAGTAAGACTATAGGCGATACCGATTTTTTGAGGAATCTTGCCGGAATGGAGTTCGATTCCGGTAATCTGTAAACCGGGAATGAGTTTGTCATTGATTTTTTCTATGATTGCTCCAAGATCACCAAGAGGAGTGGGAAGGTCCATAATGAAAAATTCGGCAAGGCTTTCTGTACCTACCGGCAGGGCCGGTCCAAAGGATATTTTAGGAGAAGGATTAAATCCCTGGCTGAAGTTTGTAACAATTGATGCGCGGCGCAGGGTGCGAAAAATAATCTGCAAAATTTCCAGATGACCAAGAAAACAGATTTTCCCGGTGCGGGTATAATGCACCAGATATTTGAAGTGTCCGGGCTCGGCGGAGCCGGCTGCTTTACTCGTCACTTTGCCGGCCGACTCTGATGTCGCGGACGACAATGGTGTCATGTCCATCGTTTTATTTCCGCGATTATAGACGATGGGCATAAGCGTTTCAAAATCACAGAGGCCGCACTTCTGGCAAGCGTGGTAGCGGCAATCAGGGGTATAGATTTCTTCTTTTGCTTTGCTCAGCTGGCCTTTTAAGAATTCCAGATCGACCCCCGTCTGGAGATGCTGCCATGGCAGTGTTTCGTCCAGGGCTCTTTCTTGTAAAAAATCGTCGAGGTGCAGGTCACACAGCACTGCCGCTTCCTGCCAGCGTGTCAGATCAAAATGTTCGTCCCACCCGTCAAGACGTGCACCCGCCTGCCAGGCATGCTCCATCAGTTTTGCAAGACGCCGGTCGCCGCGGGAAAAGACCCCTTCCAGATAACTGATTTTCGGGCTATGGTAGCGAAAATTGGTTCCTTTTCCGGGGAGTCCGTTTTGCAGGCGACGGATGCGTTGGGTGCTCTCTTCCACACTCAGCTGTCTCTCCCATTGAAATGGAGTGTGCGGTTTGGGCACAAAGGTACCGATGCTGACGGTTATCTGTTTTCTGCCTTTGCCGGCTTTATTACCACCTTGCACGGCCATGGCTTTACGTACCAGTTTGATAATTGCCTCGATATCCTGTTCCGTTTCGGTTGGCAGGCCGATCATGAAATAGAATTTAATGACCCGCCAGCCTAGGGCGAAGGCTTCTTCGCAGGTGGCGATAAGATCGTCTTCGGTAATGCCCTTGTTAATGACCCGCCGCAGTCGTTCGCTGCCTGCTTCCGGGGCAAGAGTGAAGCCGGTCTTGCGCACCCTTTTTACCTGTTCCATGATTTTCGGAGTCAGCGTCCCCACCCGCATGGAAGGCATGGCCACCGAGATGAACCGCTCGGCAAAGCTGTCCATCAACTGAGGAAGGGTCTGTTCCAGACAGGAATAGTCGCCAGTGGATAAAGACAGCAGCGCCAGCTCCTCAAAGCCTGATGCTGCCAGCCCGCTCTCGGCAAGTTCTAAAATTTTTTCAGGACTTCGCTCCCTCACCGGTCGGTACGTGATACCTGCCTGGCAGAAGCGGCATCCTCTGGTACAGCCGCGGGCCACTTCGATGCCCATCCGGTCATGGACGATTTTAGCATTTGGTACAAGTGGCTGTTTCAGGTGATCAATCTGGTTGAGATCTCGTAGAATCCGGCGGGAAATATGGTCTTTGCGGCCGCTGATCCGGTGCATGGCAAGTAATTTCCCATTTGAGCCGTACTCTGGTTCGAAATGCGCCGGAATGTATACGCCATCGATTTCGGCGAGCAGATTAAGGAGATCTTTTTTGGCTGGTTTATCCTTTTGATGCGCAGCCAGAAGCTCGGCAATGTCGATAATCGCCTCTTCGCCATCGCCCAAAAGAATAGCATCGAAAAAATCGGCCACCGGTTCGGGGTTGAGTGAACATGCCCCCCCGCCTAGAAGAAGCGGAAAGGAACCGTCTCTGTCGCGGGAGTAAAGGGGAATTGCGGCCAAGTCGAGTACTGTCAGGATATTGGTATAGCAGAGCTCGTAGGGCAGGGTAATACCCAGCACATCAAAATCAGTAAGCGGACGGGCCGATTCAAGGCTGCTCAGGACAGTTTTTTGTTGACGCAGAATTTTTTCCAGATCGATATCCGGGCAATAGCATCTATCGGCCAGAAACTCTTCTCTGCCGTTCAATAAGTGGTAAAGAATCTGGAGTCCCTGATGTGACATACCTATCTCGTAGAGATCGGGAAATATCAGGGCAAAGCGGATCTTTGCCGATTGCCAGGCCTTGCCTGCGGCGTTATATTCATGGCCGATATAGCGGCCTGGGCGAGCGATAGAAGAGAGTATTGTCCGGTCTGTCATAAGAAACCTATAGAATTTGACTAAGAAATGAATGCGCGCTTGTCTAGCATATCAGGGCATATACCGCCGATCGTAACCAGGCGGGGGACGCAGCCGGTAGGTCTTTTTTTCCGCAGTGATCAGGACGTTTTCCAGGGTGATATGTATTTCTGTACCGTAATCAAGTCCGGTGATCATGATGTCGAGGGGTTGTTGGCAGGTGTCTGCGGGCATCCAGTTGCCATAGGTTATCTCAGCAATCTTTTTACCATTGCCGTCTTCCAGGATGGAAGCCAGAAAAATCTCTTTTTCACGGTCGAAAAGCAGATGAGAGACTCCCGCCTGTTCTTTATTCTGAAATGTAAGCCATACACCTCGTGCATTCCGATCATTGCGGACAGCAGTGAGCGACCGGCTGGAGAGTTGTATCCTTCCGGTGAGCAAAGAGCCCCAATCGCTCTTCAGAAAAGGGCTCGGTATATTGTTACGGAGACCAAATGAGGATATATTTTGCGTCAGGTACTTTTTCGTTAAAGTGTTAATGGCCTGAAAGGAATTTTGATCTCCAGCGATAATCAGCACTGGCTGGCCGAAGGGATTGGACATCACAAATTTATATGAAGAAGGCATGGAAAACTGGAAAAAGCCATCCAGCGCTTTTTTTTCCAGAGGACTGTGGTAGAAAAGAACCAGGTCCCCCTCAAGCGTCTTACCGCAGGCGGCATCTCGAGCGGCGAGTGCGTCGACCTGGCGAGCAATTTTGTCAGCCTCGGTGTCTTGCAGCGGATCTGTCCATTGTGAAGTGGCGCATCCGGCAAGGACAAAGGCCGTAAGCAGAAAGAGCAGGGCCTGCCGGATGAGAGCTGAAGGCTTATTGGTTTTCCAGGGCATGGATTTTTTGTTGTATATCAGCTTTATCTTTCTCATCTATAAACAAACGATAGGCCTTTTTATAGACCTTCAAGGCTTCTCGAAATCTCCGTTGAGAATGGTATACATCACCCAGATGCTCGTGGATGTGCGGGTCATCTGGGATGAGTTGCAACGAGCGCTCGAGTTCTCGAACTGCCTGGTCATAATCACCCAGGCGGTAGTATGTCCAGCCAAGGCTGTCGATGATAAAGCCGTTGTTTGGTTTTAGAGCATCTGCACGTAAGATATATTCGAGCGCCTTTTCAAGATGGATATTCTTGTCGGCCCAGGTGTAACCGATGTAGTTCAGTGCTTCGGCATGGTCCGGCTGCGTCTCCAGTACTTTTTCCATTATCTCGACCGCCTGGTCGGACATGCCGTTTTTGTCCAGTACCAGGCCATACTCAAAGAGCAGTTGTTGGTTTTCCGGATAAAGATCGACCGCCGTCTCCATAAGAGTCATGGCCGCATGATTGTCCCCTTTCGCTTGATACAGAGAAGACAAAAGAGCATAGAAAAGTGGGCTTCTGCCAATTTCTGTTTCCGTGTGTTTTGCCAGCAGTGCTATCGCTTCATCGATATTACCCAGTTTTTGGTGGATACGAGTTTGTAAATACACAGCCTCCTCAAGAGTGTCGCTTTCCGGGTCTATCTGGGTCAGCTGGGCGAGGCTGGCAGTGTAATCTTCTTTTTGATACGCGAGCAAGGCGAGCATATATCGAGCTTCCGAACTGTTGGCTTCTTTTACTAGTCTGGCCAGGATTTTCTTTGCGCGACCGACTTCCTTTTTACGCAGCAGGAGTTTGGCTATAATGAGATCGATGTTAGCCTGGTTTTTTGTATAAAAGCTAATGTTGTAGAGTTCACTGAGGGCTTCATCTTCTCGATTCAGATCGACCAGGGCCTGAATACGACTAAGCGCCGCCTGTTCATCAAATGCATCATCGTCAGTTATTGTCGTATACATTCGCAGGGCATCGTCAAACATCTCCTGACTTACGTAGAAATAGCCAATTTCAAAAGCTAAATCTTTTGACCAGTTCAACGCGAGAGCCTTTTCATATTCCTCAGCCGCTTCTGGAAAATTTTCCATCTGTTTGAGCAACCTGGCATAAGAAAGGTGAGAAAAATAGGAACCGACGTTATTTTCCAATAATTTTTTGAATATTTCTTCCGCGGTCTGGAAATCGCCGGAATGGGTGTAAAGCAGAGCCAGCCGTAAATGGACTCCTTCGTTACTGGGATCTCTTTCGAGTACTCGATTATACTGGTCAATAGCCGCTTCGACTTTTTCCTGCTGGAGATAGAGACTGGCCAGTAGGAGCCGATAAGTAGTTGAGTCTGGATGGTCGATAATAGCCTGGGTCAGCCAATCCATGGCTTTATCAAATTCGCCCATTTTGAGGAGCAGCACTGGAATCTTTTCTTTCACGTATTCAGCTTCCTGGTCGCAGATCAGGGCTTTCTCATAGGCTTCAAGTGCTTCTGAATACCGTTCATCGAACTCGGCGTGGGTGCCCCAAAGGAAATAGTAATACGCGCAGGCAAGATCGGCCGATTCTTTTTCTTCAGATTGTGCCTGCGCAGTTTGTGGTGCAGGCTGGAGCGCCGCCGGCTGATTGATGGCACAGGAGGCGAAAAAAACACAGCAACCGATAGCAAGTAAGAGATGGGCGCGATGGATCATGGTTTAAACCTGAGCTGCTGAAAATGCAGAAAGGAGAGGGAGGACACAGCAAAGCACCTGTAGCTGCACATTTTCAATCGATCCATTCGCATCGATGGGCTGGATATACGATCGTTTGATGTTAGCAAAGATAGTCGCCACCTGACTTAGACTGTCTTTCTGCTCAAAATCATTTAATTTTTCTCCCCGTCCGGAGGTAATTCTCTTTTGCCCTGTATCGAGGGACGTTTGGAAAAGCAAGGCCAGATCGGGATCAGGGGCAAAGTGGTTCATTTGCAGAATATGTTCCGGGTCAAATCCTCTTGCCCCCTGATATGCGGCTGTAGACAAAAAATACCGATCGCAAAGGATGATTTTACCCTGGGCCAGAGCGGGAGTTAAAAGATGTTGCACATGCTCTCGTCGATCCGCTAAAAACAGCTCGAGTTCCTCTTCGCGACTGCAGGTATCGCGATGCATATAGAGTGATCGTATTTTCTTCCCGTACGCTCCTTCGGTAGGTTCACGGGTGGCAATAACTGGATAGCCTCTGTCCTGCAAATACTGGCTGAGCAGCTGCAGCTGAGTTGACTTACCGGTTCCGTCCGTCCCCTCGAATACTATCAATATCCCTTTTCTTACCAAGGAGGTCATCATGCTTCTCTTTCCTGCTGCGTGGCTCGGTTACGACTAATGACCGCGGCCAGTTTGATTGCCTCATCCAGGCTCTGGTGGCTGGCCAGACCTTTTCCGGCAATATCGTAGGCTGTACCATGATCGACGGAAGTACGAACAATCGGCAGACCAAGAGTAATGTTAACGCCATCATCGAAGTGCAGGAGTTTGAAGGGAATAAGTCCCTGATCGTGATACATGCAGACCACTGCATCGAATGCCCCAGAAGCTGCCTTGTAAAACAGGGTGTCCGGAGGATAAGGACCTGAAACATTGATCTGCTCTGTTTGGGCCTGTTTAATGGCTGGACTTATAATCTGTTCCTCTTCGCTGCCAAAAAGTCTGTTCTCGCCACCATGGGGGTTAAATCCGGCCACGGCGATCTTTGGATCTCGGATGGCAAAATCGATGGTCAGGGCCTGGTGAGTTGTACGGATCATGCGGTAGACTGCTTCCATGGTAAGACGATGTGCCACCTCACTGAGCGGACAGTGAATGGTGACGAGAGTGACCCGCAGTTTGTTACCGGCCAGCATCATTGCAAAAGAGGAGGTCTTGGTTAAACTCGCCAGCATTTCGGTATGGCCGGGAAAATGATATCCAGCGTCATTGAGTGAGCTTTTAGAAATGGGACAGGTGGCAATGCCGTGGATCATACCCTGTTGCGCCAGTTTCACGCCTGTCTCGATATAATGTGCCATGGCCCTGCCGGTAGCCTTGTTGGGGTGTCCACATTCAATATCCCCCGGCTCAAATGAAGAGAGTTGCACAACCGGAATACAGTTCCCGGTGAGTTCAGTAGGCAGGGGCGTACCAGGTGTCCAGTCGATGCATGGTGCGGGCAACCCGAGCTCCTCGCCACATTTTTCTAAAACGTGTTTATCTCCGAGAACCACTGGCTGAATATCGGCGAATTTTGTCGTTCCGGCAAAAGAGCGAAGTATGATTTCAGGTCCTATCCCAGCAGGACAACCCATGGTAATTCCTATTATAGTCATACTAGACACCGTACATTGAAAAATCGATTATGCATAGCGAATGATCGCCAATTGCCTGAAAAAAGAGGATCACGATTGCTTATATGCTAATCAGCGATCAATTATTCGCAAAGATCAAATGCGTTGTTTATATGCTCTATTCGATTATGTGCGGTATTGTCGTCGAGCACCGCAATAACGTCAAATCTTGCCGGCACGTCGAAGAGCTGTCGTTCTGCCAGGTACCATTGTGCAGTTCTGCTAATCTGTCTTTGTTTTCTCGGTGTTACGGCTTCAGCAGGGAATCCGTATCCCACGCCGGATCTGGTTTTTACCTCGATAAAAACCAGCACCTGGCCATCTCTGGCGATAATATCGATTTCACCCGTTTTACAGCGATAGTTTTTGACGAGTATTGTATAGCCTTTCTTTTTCAAGTATCCAGCGACTATCTCCTCACCGCTTTGGCCCAGTCGCTGCCGACTGTTCAACATATTCTCTGACTCCTCTGAATGTTTTGCGATGAATTGGGCAGATGCCATTTTTCTGAATGGCCAGCCGGTGTTCCCGAGTGGGATACCCTTTGTTCTTAAGGAAATTATAGGCCGAATAGCGCTGGTGGTATTCGACCATGATTCGGTCTCTTTCGACTTTGGCAAGAATACTTGCAGCGGCAATCGAACTACTTTTCGATTCACCCTTTACCAGCGGAGCTTGCGCAGTGCTGAGGGGGACCGTAAATTTGCCATCAATAAGGATAAAATCAGGAGGAGGACCAGCCAGGTTTTCCACAGCTTGTTGCATCGCCAGCAGCGAGGCCTGCAAAATATTGATCTCGTCTATTTTCTGTTCGGAAACGACACCAAGACCGAAAGCGGCACCTAAGTCATAAAGGCAGTCCTTGAGCTCCAGCCTTTTGCGGTGGGTCAGGACTTTTGAATCGACGAAAAGAGAATGGTCGCATTCGGTGGGTAAGACGACACAGGCGGCAACTACGGGGCCTGCTAATGGTCCTCGTCCGGCTTCGTCACAACCGGCCACACACAAAAAACCCTTGGCATAGAGGAGCCGCTCGATACTGAAGTTATCCACTCTAGTGCGCAATTCAGACAAAAATGTGTGCATCGTCAAGGCAGTATAAGAGGTCTGCCAAGATTCGGTCCTGACGGCAACCAAGAGGCCGAGTCAGAACCGAGTTCATTCATCTCTTTATTGTTAACGCGGCAGGTTGCGTTCACGGATACGTGCAGCTTTACCGGTCAGGTTGCGCAGGTAGAAGAGACGTGAACGGCGAACACGACCCCGAGTGATAACTTCAATTTTCTCGATACGGGGGTTGTGAAATGCAAACGTTTTTTCTACGCCGACGCCGTGGGAAATTTTCCGTACGGTGTAGCTGGCGTCCATGGTACCGCGCTTGCGTTTGATAACCACGCCCTGAAACATCTGGACTCGCTCTTTCCCGCCTTCAATAATGCGGATATGAACTTTCACGGTATCACCCGGACGAAAGTCGGGATGGTCCTGGCGCATCTGTTCCTGGTTGATTCTGTCGATAATTATGCTCATAGCGTCTTCTATAGGTTGAAGTATATTGAGGAATGGATCCTCTTGATTAGTACCTTACATATTATTTGCTTGTTTTTTGCAAGAAAATAATATGTCTCAAGGTACTTATCCCGGCTTATGTCTCGTTTACCGGGGTAAGTTAATACGATTGTTAAAAATACTTTTTATACTCTCAGGATCCGAGAAGTCTGTCAACAATGATTGACACAGCCGATCGAACAGAGAGATGATTATATTGCGTTCCTCCGCTGATTGGAGGGAGGGTGGCATCGGTTTGTTGGCGCAATTCCGGAGCCAATCCATGGGCAGTGCCAAAAAGTAGTAAAATCGGATCTCCTTCGACAATTTTTTGCCGAAGTTCACTGTAACTCAAATTGTTGTCACCCAACAGAGCACTGGTTGCAACAACCAGTGGTCGGCGGCCGTATTGGCCGGTGACAGTCGTGAGCACCTCTTCAAGCGAAGCAGCAAGCTGGACCGTGCTCAGTGCTTCTTTCCTGGCCGGATTATAAGTCGCGCCGTGCCCTGTTCTCCAGTGTGCCAGTAATTCCAGCACCAACTGTTGCTGATCCTGATACGGAGTAGTTATAAAATAGTTCGCAATACCGTAGGTTTTTGCTGTCCTGGCTATATCGTGTATATCAAGATTCGTTACTGCTGAACCAATTATTTCGCCCCTTTTATTGACCACCGGATGATGAATGAGGGCAATGTTTACAGAAGAGGCGGATCTGGACATGTCATTTTCTATTCTTTTGAATTTCTTCTACCAGCCCAAAAAGATTGTGCTTACGTAGCAGCAATACTTCATCTGCGCTGAATGTTTCGTTTTGAACCAAATCAGGGCGCCGTTCCAACGTCCTTTTCACAGAAGCGATAAACCGATATATCGCAATCGCCGCATGGTTACCGGATAACAGCTCTGCCGGGACCGGACACCCTTTAAATTCCTGGGGTCTTGTGTATTGTGGGTGCTTCAGCAGTTTTCTGCTAAAGGTATCACGACTCACAGATTCGGCACATCCGAGAACTCCGGGCAGCAAGCGGGTAATAGAATCGATAAGCACCATCGCCGCAAGTTCTCCTCCGGTGAGAATATAATCACCGATGGAAATTTCATCATCTACATACCTCTCGCGAAACCGTTCATCAACCCCTTCGTAACGTCCGCAAACCAGCACCAGATGAGCCTCTTTCGCCAGTTCTTCAGCAACCTTCTGGTCATACCTGCGCCCTTGCGGACTGAGCAGAATAACTTTCGGTCTTGGTTCAATATTTTGTCTGCTCGTAACTGCCGCAGCCAGTGGTTCGGGTTTCATCACCATGCCTTCGCCGCCGCCAAAAGGGCGATCGTCGGTCATTGCGTGAACTCCCTCGGCAAAATCTCGCAAATCGATAATTTCAATATCAATCAGTTCTTTTAACCGTGCCCTTCGAATGATTCCCTCCTGTAGAGGGGACTCGAGAAGATCGGGAAAAATTGTGATAATATCAAAGATCATGCAGTGACTCTTTGCACAGTGAGTTGAGTCACTCAACTGCAAGGTCCAATAAGCCCGGCGGCGGGTTGATAATTAACCTTTCTTCTGTCTCTTTGACAAGGATACTTTTCGTAATCGGGATCAGGATTTCCTTTTCACCCGATTGAACGACCAAAATGTCCTGAGCACCATTGTTGAAGAGACTCGTTACCCTACCTATGGTCTGTCCGTCCTGGTCTACAACTAATTTGCCTTCGTACTGATACCAGTAATACTCGCCAACCTCTGTCTCCGGAAGAAGATTTTTAGCAATGAGGACGCCACTGCCTTCAATCTTTTCTGCAAGCTCTCGACTCGTGATAGAAGCAAGCACAACGATAACAGTCTTACCCTGGATTCTAAATTTTTCCACAGTAAGGGCTGCAGAGAGCTTGCCAGCTGCATCTATCAGAATAATTTCTTTGTACCCGGAAAAATTTTCAGGCTGCCCGGAAAAAGAAAAAATTTTGACCTCACCGCGCAGGCCATGTGCCCTGGTCACTTTGCCCAGGAGGACATACTTGTCTGTGGGGTAAGGAAAAATTTCAGTCATTGCACCAATTGTTGTTATGAAACGACGGGAAACTTCCGCTTATTCCACAATCTCAAGTCTTGATCGTTTGTCGATTTTTGCCGCAGAGGCCGCCAGTAAGGAGCGCAAAGCTCTCGCTGTTCGGCCCTGTTTGCCAATGACCTTGCCTAAATCTTCCGAAGCTACAGCCAGTTCCAAGGTCACATTGTTTTCTTCATCTGTCCGTGTAACCTTGACGGCTTCCGGTTGATCGACCAGAGATCTGGCGATAACGGCTATCAGCTCTTCCATTATTGATTGACGACAGCAGGAGTTCTCTTCATCAAACTCTTGACAGTTGTTGTCGGCAGGGCACCTCGGCCAAGCCATTCCTGAAGCTTATCATTGTTGATATTGATAACCGCAGGATCCTGAAGCGGATCATAGGTGCCAATGACATCAAGAAATTTGCCGTCACGCTTACTTTCACTGTCGGCGACAATAATACGATAAAAAGGTTTTTTCTTTCTGCCAAGTCGAGTTAATCGAATACGTACTGCCATTCCGGTATATCCTCCGGTTGATTGTGTATGTTATTACGCTGCTTTTCTCTAAAATACCATTTTCAGAGAGTATTTATCTTCTTTTCATGCCCTTGGGCATCTTTCTTCGTTTCACGCCGGAGATAGCCCCCGGTTTGCCACGAAATTTTTTCATCATCTTCAACATTTCCGAATAACTTTTGAGAACTCTGTTGACATCACCGATAGTCGTGCCCGAACCGGCGGCGATGCGGGTTCTTCTGCTGGTATTGATGATCTGATGATTCTTTCTTTCTTTTCTGGTCATGGAACGGATGATGGCTTCCGTTTTTACCAGTTCTTTTTCGTCAGGTTTCGGGGCATTTTTCAGCTGCCTGAGTTTATTTATACCGGGAACCATATCGAGAATTTGTTCCAGCGAACCCATTTTTTTGATCTGCTGAATTTGATCAAGGAAATCTTCCAGGGTAAACTGGTTTTTCCGTAGCTTGTCGGCAAGCTTGTCGGCTTCTTTCTTATCGACAACTGCCTCTGCTTTTTCGATCAGGCTGAGGATGTCGCCCATACCGAGAATACGGGATGCTACCCTTTCCGGGTGAAAGACCTCAAGGTCTTCAAGTCCTTCACCTACGCCGACAAATTTTATCGGTTTGCCGGTGATGTTTTTAATAGAAAGTGCGGCACCGCCTCGGGCGTCACCTTCCATCTTAGTCAGGACGATACCGGTTATTTCAAGGTCTTTGTTAAACTTATCGGCAACGGTAACTGCATCCTGGCCGGTCATGGAATCGGCCACGAACAGAATCTCTGAGAGTGGTACCGCGGCCTGGATTTGCTGCAGTTCGCCCATCAGGGTTTCGTCAACATGCAACCGTCCGGCTGTATCGATAATCACCGTATCGTAATTATGCAACGCCGCTTCGTTCATCGCCTGACGACAGATGTCGACTGGGTTTACATCGGTAGTGGACGGATGTACTGGCACATCGAGTCTGGAACCAAGTACCTGAAGCTGTTCGATAGCTGCAGGGCGGTAAATGTCGGCTGGTACCAGATAGGGTCTGCGCCCTTTGTCTTTGAGTAATTTGGCCAGCTTACCAGCTGTGGTTGTTTTACCCGAGCCCTGGAGGCCAGCCATCATGATAACGACCGGTTGTTTGCCGTCCAGCTCTATCTGCTCTGCGCTGCCACCGAGAAGAGTAACCAGCTCCTCATGGACAATTTTAATGATCTGCTGGCCTGGCGACAGGCTTTTTGATACTTCCCGACCTATAGCTTTTTCTGTAACAGTTGCAACAAATTCTTTAGCTACCTTGAAGTTGACATCCGCTTCCAGCAGAGCGGTGCGCACTTCATGCATCGCCTCGTCGATGTTTTCTTCAGAGAGTTTGCCATGGCCGCGAAGTTTTTTAAATACCCCTTCCAGCCTGTCTGTTAAGTTTTCAAACATAGTCGTTTATCGCCGCGCAAAGAGCGCACTTGTCTTTTTTTGGGGTGCCGGCATTAATCAATGTATCTAACGCTACCACAATGAATACTCTTGTTATTAATATAATGCATACGACTGGCGTTTATGAATTTGAAATCAAAAGAGAAGAAAAATACTTGGTATTTAAATGGATGTCAAGAAAGGAACGTGGTTTCCCTGAAAAAAGGGCTCGGCATACGCCCTTGCTCCGGTCAAGCTGTACAACAGGTATTTGTCTCTGGTTGAAACCTTCCTCTCTTCTGGGTCTTGTCCCTTCCTGTTAGGTGTCGTATGTTTATAGCATTATAACCACTTATGACAATGAGGAATCCAATGAATGAAGCATTAGAGTGCAGACTTGAAGATCATCGGATACATACCGAGCCTTTTTTCTTACCCAGAGCAAATGAGATTGAAATTGCCCTGGCTGCAAGTAACAATCATCTTCCTTTGCTACTGAAAGGCCCAACCGGTTGCGGTAAAACCAGATTCATGCAGTACCTGGCCTGGCGTCTCAAGAGGCCGCTTATTACTGTTTCCTGTCACGATGATCTTTCTACTTCTGATCTCGTAGGTCGGTATTTAGTAAAAAAAAATGAGACGTTCTGGCAAGATGGCCCACTTACTTTGGCGGTTCGTGCAGGGGCGATATGCTATTTGGATGAAATTGTTGAAGCACGAAAGGACACCACAGTGGTCATTCATCCGTTAACCGATGATCGACGGCAGTTGCCGGTTGAAAAACTAGGTAAACTCTACGCCGCTCCACCGGAATTTATGCTGGCCGTTTCTTATAATCCCGGATATCAAAGTGTATTGAAAGATCTCAAACCTTCTACCCGGCAACGTTTTGTTTCCCTTAGCTTTGACTATCCCCCAGCGGAGCTTGAAAAACAGATTGTCATGCGGGAGAGCGGAATTGATGAAAAAAACGCGATCCAGATGGTGAAACTTGCCACCATGACCAGAAGTCTTAAAGAGTCAGGACTTGCCGAGGGGGCTTCGACCAGGTTGATTATCCAGACCGTCATGTTGATCAAGTCCGGTATTGATACGGTCAGCGCCTGCAGGTGCGGAATGATCGAGAGTCTGACCGATGATCCCGAGTTGCTGGCTGCCATGGACGAGATGATTTTTTCCCTCTTTTAAATGAGTTATATGAACCTTTCCGAACAGAAAAAGAATTTTTATACCGGTGTATTGCCTTCCCGGCCTGATACATGGGAGGTTGATGAGATTTTCGATCAACTGGCTGAGTTGGATGAAACAACCGTAGAAACCGTGTTGATGCATGTCGGGGCAATATGGCCAGTCAGTCATAGTCTGTGCTTTTCCTATTTAACGCATGCTGCGCAGGCATTGTCGGTAGAGCTTTTTTCGACAGAGATGCTCGGTGAATGGGTTCGCCAGATTCTTGGCCTGTATGAAAGTAAAGGTTTGCAGGGCGCCCGGCAGTTCATGACTGATGTCGATAAATTTTTTCTTGGTCCGCTACGGGGAGAATCGGGCGTGGCTTTTGCTGAAATCTCCAGCAGAATGGTTCATTATCTGCGTGGAATCTCGGGTCGATCTTTTAACTTTGAGGAGGGCCAACTGCCTGCGACTGATACGAAGACAATTTTTTTACCGAGTTTTGTGGATATTTTTCCGAGCCTGGTAAACAATATTTTTTTCTATAAACTGATGATCAGTCTGCAATGGGGCCATGTTGAATCGAGAATATTTTTTGAAATGGCTGGATCCGGCAACGGGCCACAGGGATTATTGACGCGATATTCGGACCGGCGACTGGCCGCAGATCTTTTTGCGGTGTTGCAGTTTATACGGGTTTTTCGCCATCTTGAAGAAGAATTGCCTGGACTTATCCGGCAGGCGCGAGAACTTTGTGTCGGATTAATAGGTACAATGACCTCCGGAGGTGGTGCAAAGGACAAATGCCTTGCATTACAGAATCTTTTTTTAGAGGGGATCCTGCATATAAAAACTCCCGATGCCGCATCAGAAGGGGGAATCAAACCCTCCGGGGAAACGTTTGCTGCTGTACTGACGGAACCGTTTACTCTGGCATTACCGAAGATTTATGACAGATTTTCCGGTTTGCCAGGTACGTATACGCTGGGCCCTGTAAGCCTGCTTCTCGGAGAATTTGATTTTGCCAGAGCCAGCGAGACCATCAGGCTGCGACGTGAAGAAGACAAAGCAAAATTTATGGGGATGTATGCCAGTTTTTTGGAAAAGCAGGCAGCACGGCAGGAAGAAGATGGAGAAGGTGGCAACATTCCCGTTAATTCGCAGGAAAGCATACTCCTCATTGGGGAGCAGGGGCAAACACAGGAATTACGCAGCAAGAATCCCATGCTGCTTGACAATGAGGGGCTTGAAGTTCCTGAAGAACTCGCTGCACTGATCAAAGCGATCGAAGACGACATGGGACATCTGCCGGAAGCCTATGTCCAGGCTGCAGCAGGTCAGGCAGGGAAAGGTATTAATAGGCAGGAGGTTGAGACATCCGAAGAAGTCATCGGCGGTTTCGCCCCGGTCGATGTCCATAGATATGATGAATGGGATTATCGCCGAGTCGGGTATCGTGCCGGCTGGTGCTCTCTGACGGAAAAGACTCTGCAACCGGTTCGATCTCGTTTTGTTCCGCGAACTCTTAGTAAATATCAGCCTCAACTGCAAAAACTACGGCGTCAGTTCGAAATGTTACGCACCCAACACAGCTATGTCAAAAGACGTCGGCATGGTGACGATATTGATCTCGACG
Organism: uncultured Desulfopila sp.; assembly: GCA_965363495.1. Lineage (GTDB taxonomy): Bacteria > Desulfobacterota > Desulfobulbia > Desulfobulbales > Desulfocapsaceae > Desulforhopalus_A. Next base: position 73,074 of record CBDTUM010000001.1, on the reverse strand, counting down.
CTCATATTGAAGCGCTGTGCGATACCAGGGCTGGACTTGCGCCATCGGATCGTCTTTTTGTTCAACTCCTGAAGGATGAAAGAGATATTGCTGCCATGTTTCTGGTCGACATGTCCAACTCAACAGAAGGGTGGGTAGGAGTGGCGGTAAAGGAGGCTCTTGTTCTTCTGGCCGAAGCGCTCGAAGTGGTCGGAGATCGCTATGCGATATATGGCTTTTCCGGCATGAGACGCTCGCGAAGTCAGCTCTTTCATATCAAACACATAGATGAGCCGTATGGCACTGAGGTGCAGGGGAGAATCGCCGCCATCGGCCCGAAGGAGTATACCCGTATGGGGCCGCCGATACGCCATTTGACGAAAAAACTACAGGAAACGCAGAGCACTGTCCGATTGCTGGTAGTGATTTCCGATGGAAAGCCGGAAGATTACGACGATTATAAGGGGCAGTATGCGATTGAGGACACTAGAAAAGCCTTGTTGGAGGCGCGAGGCAGCGGGGTGTATCCTTTTTGTATAACTATCGACAAATCTGCACATGACTATTTGGCCCATATGTTTGGCAGCGGGAATTATATCTTTGTCGACAAAGTGCTTTCCCTTCCCTCTAAAATGGCCGAGATGTATCGGTTGCTCACCAGTTGATCCTTACTATTCTATCCGTTTAAGTTTATATCTTTTTTGCGCAATATGTATCGTTTTTTTTAGTCGTGTAATGTTTAGATATGATTGATAATATATAATATTTTTTGTCGAACAGAGACAGCGCTTTTATGAGCTTGTATTGCCCACTTTCCCCACATGGAGTTGTCCTGATAGTTTTCTAACAACCAGTATCATTTCCCTGGGCCTCTGTAGAGGAGATGCTGAATATACTGCAACTCTCAGTACATTCGCTCTCAATAGTAAGAACATGGTGATGTTATTTCAGGTAATTTGCGAAAGTTAGCAGGACCTTACAAATGAATGACGAATGTGGCCCGATAAGAATTTTTGTCTTGAGTAATGATTGGTTATTGATTAAATAAAATTGATATATAGTTGGTTTAGTTTCTAAATGATAGTGTCGTTCGCAACTTTGAGGATGTCACTTTGTCTTGGCGTCTTACAAAGCCCCACTAAAATTAGCTAAAAAGGAGGTGCCCACAGGGAGCGAAGGTAAAAATGAACTCGCAATTCATTGTGTGCCATTCAATTACCCGTTATAAATTCAAATGTCATAAAGGTTACATCATGGGCTGAAGTAAAGGTGGGTGATTGTCAATATCCTGATCATTATTTCAATAAGGAGATACAAATGTCGCAACAGAATCAAACAGTTCCGACTCAAGCCTGGGTTACAGTTTTTGCCGGAATGGCAATTAACCTGTGTCTAGGTATTTTATATGCCTGGAGTATTTGGAAAGCGGCCCTAGTAAATGTTGATAAAGCCGGCCAGACAATGGAGGGAATTAATGCTGGGTGGACGTATCTTAATAACGCCCAGGCTGTAACACCCTTTTCTCTTTGTGTAATCGTTTTTGCTCTCCTGATGATTCCCGGAGGTCGTATTCAGGACAGAATCAGTCCAAGATTTGGTGCCACTTTAGGTGGTCTGACCCTGGCTGCCGGATGTATTCTGGCAGGCGTTATGAAAAGTTATACCGGCATTATTCTCGGTTTTGGTCTTCTGGGTGGAATCGGTATGGGTATTGGTTATGCCGCTCCTACTCCCGCCGCACTCAAATGGTTCGGGCCGCATAAGCGTGGTCTCATTGCCGGTATCGTTGTTGGTGGTTACGGTGGCGCTGCCTTGTATATAGGTGGTTTGGGGCAGTATCTTATTAATCATTATGGCATTTCAGGTAGTTTTATCGGTCTCGGTGTGTTCTTTGCTGCGGTCGTTGTAATAGCCGGAACGATGTTGAAATCCCCGCCGGAGGGGTATGTTGCTCCGACTCTCGCTGGGGCAGGGGTGGCGACAGCGAATTCAACCGTAACCAACTGGGAGCCAGCCGACGTCGTCAAAACCTGGCAATTTTATGCCCTGGTGGTCATGTTTATTCTTACCACCCAATCCGGTTTGTTGATCATTGGTAACGCCGCCGGAATGTTGGCAAAAGCAGCGAAGGATATACCATTTTTTGCGGCAAATGCTTGGATTATTGTTTCTTTTGGCGGTCTGGTCAATGCATCCGGCCGGGTCGGTACCGGATTCTACTCTGATAAAATCGGTCGACTCAATGCGTATTGCCTCAATTGCGGGGTTTCTGCACTGTGCCTTTTCGCACTGCCATATATCATCAGTACCCAAAGTGTTGGACTTCTCTTTTTGGCGGTAGGTATTGCCTATTGGCAGTATGGTGGTGGTCTTGCCCTTATGCCTTCGTTTGCTGCAGATTTCTTCGGGCCAAAAAATCTTGGCATGAATTATGGTCTTATCTTTTTCGGCTGGGGTATTGGTGTTTTCGTAACCAGACTGGCAGGCACCATTCAGGATATTACCGGGAGCCTGGATTATGCATTCTACCTGTCCGGAGCACTTTTGGTGGCAGGAGTTGCTCTGGCGCAGATGACCAAGCGACCACAACACGTAAACGAACTCGGTGTAGACAAGGCGACTGCTTAGGTAAGTTTTTGAGTCAGGTCGGATTGGCTTGCATGCTGTTCGTGAGTCCAATCCGTCAATCTTTCCAAAACACATACAAGGAGTGTTTAATATGAGTGAAGAAAGTAAATCTGTTGAAACCTCGGAAGCGGAAATTGCGGTTCATTGGACAGAAGAGGCCTTGTATTATCCATCATCTAAATTTATCGGCCAGGCAAATCTTACCGACCCTGCCGTTTTTGAACGGTTTAGCCTGGATAATTTTCCCGAGTGTTATACTGAGTTTGCCGAGATGCTCACTTGGTACAAATACTGGGACGAAGTGCTCGACACCAGCGATGCTCCCTGCTGGAAATGGTTCAAAGGTGGCAAACTCAATGCCAGCTATAACTGTATTGACAGACATCTGGAGAAAAATAAGAACAAAACTGCCATCCATTTTGTTCCTGAACTGGAAGAAGAAAGAGTCGATCATATCACCTATCAGGAGCTTTATGTTCGAGTCAACGAGTTTGCAGCTCTGCTGCGAGATACTGCGGGCCTGAAAAGAGGCGACAGGGTGACCATCCACATGCCGATGTCTGCCGAACTACCCATCTCTATGCTGGCCTGCGCCAGACTCGGTGTCATTCACTCGGTGGTGTTTGGTGGATTTTCTGCCAGTGCCTGTGCCGACAGGGTCGTTGATTCAAACAGCCGGATTCTTATCACCATGGATTCCTATTATCGTGGTGGTAAACTGTTAAACCACAAGTCGGTTGATGACGAAGCCTGTGAACTGGCAGCCAAAGACGGCCAGAAAGTTGATAAGCTCCTCATTTGGCAGAGGTATCCAGGAAAAAATTCTTCGGATTCTGAGTTACATGAAGGCCGTGATATTATTGTCAATAATGAATTGAAGAAGTATTACGGCGCGCGGGTTGAGCCGGAGCAGATGCTGGCGGAAGATCCGCTTTTTCTGATGTATACCAGTGGGACAACCGGTAAACCGAAAGGCGCCCAGCACAGCACCGGCGGATACCTTGCCTATGTAACCGCTATGTCGAAATACATCCAGGATATTCATCCTGAGGATGTATACTGGTGTATGGCCGATATCGGTTGGATTACCGGCCATTCCTTCATCGTCTATGGACCACTGGCGCTCTGTGCTTCCACGGTAATCTTCGAGGGCGTACCGACCTATCCGGATGCAGGACGCTCATGGAGGATTGCCCAGGAGCTTGATGTCAATATCTTCCATACCGCCCCGACTGCGATTCGCGCCCTGAGAAAGGTGGGACCGGACGAGCCTGCCAAGTATAATTACAATTTCAAACATATGACCACCGTCGGTGAGCCGATTGAGCCTGCAGTGTGGAAATGGTATGAGGAAAAAGTAGGAAAAGGCAAAGCAGTTATCGTCGATACCTACTGGCAGACTGAGACCGGTGGTTTCCTCTGCTCCACAGTGCCGGGTATCGCAGCAATGAAACCGGGCAGTGCCGGACCTGGTGTTCCCGGAATTCACCCGATCATTTTTGATGAAAATGGTATTGAGATTCCGGCAGGTGCCGGCAAAGCGGGTAACATCTGTATTAAGAATCCATGGCCGGGCTGTTTCCAGACTATCTGGGGCAACAGGCAGAGGTTTGTCGATACCTATTTTGGTATGTACAACAAAGATCCCAACAGCAAGGATTGGCGGGATTGGCCGTACCTTACCGGTGATGCAGCGGTGATGGATGCGGATGGCTATGTCCGTATTCTTGGTCGTATTGATGATGTTATTAACGTTTCAGGTCATCGTCTTGGAACCAAGGAAATTGAATCGGTATGTCTGACAGTTCCTGAAGTTGCTGAAGCGGCGGTTGTACCAGTTAATCATGAAATAAAAGGCAAAGAGCCTGAAGTCTATGTATCGCTCAAGCCGGGAATTGAGGCGACACCAGCAATTCAGCAGAAGATTGCCGATGCTATTACCTTCCAGATCGGTAAGATTGCCAAATGTAGAAATGTCTGGATAGTGCCCGATATGCCTAAAACCCGCTCAGGTAAGATTATGAGAAGGGTGCTCGGCGCGATCTCGAACAAGGGAGATGTCGGCAATGTCATGACTCTGGCTAATCCTGAGATTGTCGAGGAGATCCAAAAAATGGTAAATAAGTAGTACTGGGAAGCAGCGTAGCATCTACATTCATTCACCTGTAGTTGCGAGATGGCGGGAACTGGCAAGGTTCCCGCCATTTTTTTGGTGTTATGCGCAGTTTTACGCTAGAGTGCACTCCTAACAGATTGACTGGCTGTAAAAAAGGGGAATTATGCAACAGGATTTTTATCTGCCCTATCTTATCAACTATTCTCAACCGGCAGTTGAAGACATTGTAATTTTTTGTGTTGCCATACTGACCGCTATTATTGTCAGTGCGGAAGGGCAGGCTTTTGCCGCTACCTTACTTGGCGATTCACGGCAGGGAGCCAAAGATCGGTTTCATTTTAATGTCTTTATGCATATGAGTATACTCGGTATGTTGAATTTCTTTATTGCCGGGTTTGGATGGGCAAAAGAAATTGGTATTGATATCGGAAATTTTAAAAACCATCCTCGGCTGTTTCTTGTCCTAAGTAGAATTTCCGGCCCACTGGCGAACCTTATGATGGCCAACATTGCCGCCAGTCTGTCTTGGGTGCTTGGAAAGTATAATTTTGACGACAGGGTTTTTTCGACAATCGTCGTAGTGAACGTTACCATGGCTATTTATGGTCTGATCATGATACCGCCACTGCCTGGTTCTGCTGTCCTTTGGGCGGTTATGCCCAACGGTCGATTGTCTGAAAAGATAAAAAAAACGCTCTGTATCTTTGGTCCTTATCTCATTGTCAGTCTCTTTCTTCTTATCAGGCTGAGCGGATGGGAAGGGGTAAGTTCTATTTTTAATCCAATCGTTGCCGCCATTACAGATTTTGTTCTCGATTTTTAGTGACATTAACAATGTTTTTCTTGTTTCTTTACAAGAAAAACATTTCGAGAAGGAACTTATACCCCTCAAGGGGGCACTAAACAGAGTCCCCGCACAGCACGGGGACCAAACAGAGTTCCGCTCTTTTCAACGGGGTTAGCACCTTACAGATTGATTTCTTTTTTCTTGTTTGTTGCAAGAAATTAATATGTAAGCTACGTCTACCTCAGAAGGGGCGTTATGAAAACTACTCAATGGGTTGATTAATCTTCTGTTGCCTCTTTACCGCAAAATTCTAGGCAAGTTCATTAAAGCGACAGCTCAAAACCAGATCGCCATCTTCATAAACGGTCTTTACTTTGTATGGTAAGGTCTTGAAAAGTCGTATCATCGCTTTATTGGTCGGGAAAGTGTAGGCGATCAGCCCGGCAATGCCGTTTTCTCGAGCAACTGCGGCAAGTTTCTTCAGAAAAAAAGAGCCAAGTCCCTTGCCCTGATACCCTTCGCTGACCGAAAAAGCAACTTCGGATGCATTCTCTGTATCAAGTTTCATGCTCTCGGCCACAGCCACTACCTTGCCGAAACCAAAATCTCCGACCACGGCCACCAGCGTCAGATCATTGACGTAATCGATCTGCGAACGGGATTCCATTTCCGACCTGGCAAAGATGGTTTTCTGGCAGAAAAATCTGGTCAGGATATCTTCTTTGGGCAGGCTGTAGTAATGTTCCTGGATGCGACGTTCATCTACCGGTTTTGCCGGCCGAATAGTAATGGTTTCCCCATGGACCTTCAGCGTCTCTTCAAGCTGGACTGGATAGACGGCTTTAGCGGCCTCGCCCAGACTTCTTTCGGCACCTATTAGCCCTCGTTCCTTAGCTGTTTGGAAAAGTTCTTCCCTGAATTGAGGATGGGCAATGCTGATCATGGCAACGACACGTTCCTGAATGCTTTTACCAAAAAGGTTGACCGCACCGTATTCAGAAACCACATAATGGACATCGCCCCGAGGAACCACAACCACAACGTCATTGAGGTGCGGAACAATATTCGATTGCAGTCCATCTTCGGTCTGGCTGGTAGAAAAAATCATGATAATGGATTTCCCACCAGGCGAACGCCTTGCTCCGCGGACAAAATCAGGTATGCCGGACACTCCGGCAAATCGAGTTGCCGCAGAGGCCTCTGCAGTCACCTGACCGGTGAGGTCTATCATGCGTGCAACATTCATAGAAACCATCCGGTTGTGCCGGGAGATGACAAAGGGGTCATTTACATAATCTGAAGGATGAAAATCAATCGCCGGATTATCATTAAGGAATTCGTACAGGTTGTGTGTACCGATGGCCATTGAAGCCACCATCTTACCGTCGTTATAACCCTTTTTCTTGTTGTTGATGTTTCCCGTGGCGTAGAGATGCATAATGTCGTCGGTCAGAAACTGGGAATGTACACCCAGATCCTGCTTGTTTGAGAGAGCTTGAACTGTGGCCTGGGAGGCAGCATCAAGGCCAATTTGTAGGGTTGAACCGTCTTCAATCAGCCGGGCAATATGGCTGCCGATACGAGTAGCGGCATCCGAACTAATTCTTGACGGTGGAATAGACAGCAATTCTTCTTCGTGCTCGACAATAAGATCCACATCGTTGACATGAATAAAACTCTGGCCCATGACCCTTGGCATTCGCGAGTTCACCTGGGCAATGACAAAATCGGCGGAGCGGGCGGCAGCCAGCGTGACGTCGACAGAAATGCCGAGACTCATCCAGCCGAAATCGTCGGCCGGAGATACTTGAATTAAGGCCACGTTGAGCGGCATTCTGCGGGTTATGAAAAGGCTGGGAACGTCGGACATGTTCATCGGCGTTATGAATCGTCTCTGTTTGGCAATGGATGCAGATTTAGTCGAACCGAGATAAATCGAACGGATATTCAGGTTGGTGTCTTTGGTTTTGTCGGCAATGGCTGTAAGTGACGCAGTTTCACGGCCGAGGAGGCGGACTATTTCCAGTCCACTGAAATTATACGTTTTGTTTACAAGTTCCTGGACAAGGATTTGGGGTTCTCCGCAGCCGGAACCTATAAATACCCGCTGTCCTGAACGAATTCGGGCAATAGCTTCTGCCGGACTGACTAATTTTTCTAAATAAGTATCCGCCCAGTATTGGGTGTTAGGCATGTTGTACTCCTTTTGATCTGTGATGAAAACAGCGATATATTATGAAGGCAGTGCAATTCGGCAGGCAGTCGCTCTCATCGTATAGTTCTTAAAGTTGTTGTTCTCCTGCAGTTTGTCAGAGAAAACTAAAGGATAGTGAAAACAATTTGACCCTATGATAATCTTCGCTTATCCAGAAAGCAATCCCAACCGGAGCTGATATTGTCATTGAGAGAGCAGGATATAAAAAAAGCGGTACCAGGAAGATGTTTCTTCCTGGTACCGCTTCACAGGTTTGAAAATTCAAGGTTGTTCCTGTGTTACGTTTTCAACGCATCGATTGTTCGGCATCTTTTGAGGCTTTATCCTTTTTTCCGGGATCCCGACAAAGCCTACATGAGTAAAACTGGAGTCTGGTGGATGGTATGTGCCACCATTTTCGATAGCTGAATGTCTGCTTACCTTGGTTGATCCGTTTTCGACCCATAATGCAGCTGTTTTTTGTCGCCTGCTATGCTGTCTGGCTCTGCGGGACCGGCTTTGGTTCGATCCATGGTTTACCGACAGGGAGGACATTACGTCCAAAAACCTGCAGGAAGATGACATGAGCCATCATGTACCAGGCATTCAAGGCACATAAAATTAATACATAAGCAGCAACCTTGGTCATTGCCGGGTAGCCGAAATGGGCTAAATCGAGGAGGATAAAGCCTGCAAGAAGCAGGGTGAAGGTAGAGGCCATGGCGCCGTGGATTCTCATGGCACCGACCCACAGGATCATCGTGAAGAGGGTCCAAACGACTAGAAAGTAGCCTACGTCGGTGGGGCTGGACGTATAAATGTCAAATTTGTTGAAAAGCAAGATGATACAGAGGGCGATCCAGAAAGCACCATATGAGCAAAAGGCACTGTAACCGAAGTTGTTTCCTACTTTAAATTCCTGAAATCCGGCAAAGAGCTGAGCGAATCCGCCAAAAATAATACCGCAGGCGATGACCGGGCCCAGGCCGCATAGTCCAAGATTATGAAACTGTAGAATCAGGGTCGTGAGTCCAAATCCTGCTAATCCAACTACTGCCGGGTTTCCAGTCGGGGTTTGACTTGCTGCCATGTTTTTCTCCTTTGTGCAAAATGTTGAATAGTTATAAAACTTCTTGCCTCGCGAGCAACACAAGAACAAGAGCAAACTTTATACCGGATGTTGTTTATATTTATTGTTGTTCAATTTCAGCTTGTTATCCTCTTTGGGAGGGAGAAGTGTGCTTACAATTAAAGTTGTGGTTATTGAGTCAACACTCCTTCTTTGCTTATGTTATAGGCTTCTGCAGACAGAACAATATTGGTTGTGGTTACAATAAAAGTTGTAGGGAGCGTATCCCTATTCCTGGTTCTTGAGTCTTTTGCTCAGGGCCTGTTGCGAAATGCCAAGCAGAGACGCGGCGGTGGTTTGATTGTTTCCTGCTCTGTGCATTGCTTCTTCTACCAGCATGCGGGTCGCCTGCTTTATTGTGGGGAGGGGATCGGCAAAGGTGATTGGAATACCACTTTTCGAATCACGGGTATGGTGCTTTTTTTCGTCTTGTTGTGTTCTTGATATATGATGGCGAAAAACGCTTAAGGGGAGAATTCCGTTGTCATTTTGTGCTACGGCATCAAAGACCATGGCCTGCAGCTCACGGATATTGCCTGGAAAATTGTAAGATTCCAGGAGAACTAACAGTTCCATGGGAATCCTTGGTCGCTTTTTTTTAAGGGTTTTTACAGTACAGTCAACGAAATGGTCGACGAGTACATCAAGATCTTCCTTGCGTTCTCTGAGTGGTGGTAGGATGATCCGATGGGTTCGAAGTCGGTAATGCAGGTCCTGACGAAACAATTCTTTCTGCTGCAAGTCCCAGAGATCAACGTGGGTGGATGTGACGATGCGGGCACTGCTCATCTTATTTGTATCCCGACCGAGCGGCATATATTCTTTTTCTTGGAGCAGGCGAAGCAGTTTGATCTGAGAAATTGGACTTAAATCGCCAATTTCATCGAGAAAGAGGGTGCCATGTGCGGCTTTTTCGATGAGGCCCAATCGGTCGCCATCGGCGCCAGTGAACGCACCCTTGACATGGCCAAACAGTGTGTCAGAGAAGATATTGTCATCAAGGCCTGCCACATTGATTGCGACAAATTCTCCGGGAAGACCGCTGATCTGATGAATAGCTTGGGCAATCAACTCTTTTCCGGTGCCGGTCTCTCCTCGGATAAGCACTGGCTCGGTTGTTTTTGCGGTAGATTCGATATAGTTAAACAGGAGCAGCATTTTGGGTGAATTGGTGATGATCTTGCTGAACGCTTCTGGGTGTTTCAGGCTGCCTTCTCGCAACTGTTCTTTGAGTGCCTGATTTTCCTGACGCAATGCCCCGTATTGGATACTTTTTTTAACCGATGCGATGAGACGATTGTCGTCAACCGGTTTTACTATATAATCAAAAGCGCCGGTTTTCATGCATTCAACCGCGGTTTCGGCATCAATGCGACCGGTAATAATAATGACCGGAATATGTGGGTTCTGATTGGTTATCTGTTCTAGAATTGCTTCTCCGTCGACATGCGGCATATTGAGGTCGAGCAAAATGACACTTGGTGGTCGCTGGTTTATTATGGCTATCGCCTGTCTGCTGTCGGCACAGGTTAGAACGTTGTTCATGCCTGCAAGTTGCAGGGTTGTGTCAACCGAGAGAAGGATCGACTCTTCATCGTCGATGACCAGAATTGGATCGGATGGGAATGGTCTCCTGCTCATATCATTCTCCCTACCACTTCGTCTTTGCTGTAGCGCGGCAACAGGATTGTCGCAGTTGTACCTTCCTGGGGAGTGGACCTGAAGTCAAGCCAGCCGCCATGGTTGCGTACTATCGTATCCGAGATGGAAAGTCCAAGTCCTGTTCCACTGCTGTCGCGTTTCGTGGTAAAAAATGGATCTTTGATGCGCGCGAGAATTTCCGGTGCGATACCCGGTCCGGTATCGCGCACCTCCAAAAAGATTTCTTCCGATTCCTCAATATACCCCGTCGTAATATGCAGGTTTTGTTTGGGGTCGGTAAGTGCCTGGCATGCATTCACTACCAGATTGATGACGACTTGGCTCAGCCTCTGGCTATTGCCTTGTATTGTCGGCAGATTTTCCGAATAAACAACTTGAAAATTGCAGGTGGCCTTTTTGATGAGACTGGAGATGAGGCCGACGGCCTTTTCAACCACCTGATTGAGATTTACGGTTTCACGCAGATCGGAGGGTTTATGCCCTGAAAAATCCTTCAGGTCACCGACGATACGTTTGACCCGCTCTACTCCTTCCTGCGAATACAGGAGAAGACGGGGCATCCTTTCCCGCAATTGCGGGTAGGCCATGGTCCCGACTTTCAGGTCCGGGTTTTCATCATAATGGTTATCGAGAATAGGCTGGATGGTGTGCCATAATTTATCGAAAACCTGAATGTTGAGCATGACTGAGGATATTGGGTTGTTGATTTCATGAGCTACTCCAGAGACCAGAGTGCCGAGCGATATCATTTTGTCCGTCTGCATGAGCTGTTCCTGTTGCATTTTGGTCTGGATCTCGATTTTTTTCTTCTCCGTGATATCTCTGGCGGTCATGAGAAAGGTTGACAGTTGATCTGCTGTTTCGAGTTTTGCAAACGTCGCTTCAACAGTAATCGTGCGCTTGTTTTTTAGGATAAAGGTCGTTTCCAGGATGGAGTCATCAAGCTGATCCTTGCTTATCTGGATCATTTTTGCTGAGAACGGCTCTTGCTGTTCAGGTGGAATCATGTCGGTAATGGTCATATTCTTCATTTCCGCAAGAAGATAGCCGCTTATGCGCTTCCACGCAGTGTTGGCGTAGCTGATCTGTAGATTGGAGTCGAAAAGCAGGATGATTTCTCGGGCGGTTTCTGCCAGTAATCGATATTTATTCTCGCTTTTTCGTAGGGATTCCTCCATTTCCAGGCGATGGGCCTCGCTGGCAGCACCCTGCCAGATGATATACACCGAAAGCATAGAAATTATGGCCGTGATGCCGAGAAAAAAGAAGGTCATGCGTTTTGTAATTGTAGCAATCTGCGCCCGTACGTCTTCCACATATACCCCGGTCCCTATCACCCAATGCCAGGGTCTGTACTCCTGGACATAGCTGATCTTGGAGAAAATCCGGGTAGGTTCATCCTGCCATTGCCAGTGGTATTTGACATATCCACCTCCGGTTGCTTTGACCGTTGCCAAAAAAGCCTGGAAAAGTTTCATACCGGCAGGGTCCTCGGTGTCTGTAACATCTTTTCCTTCCAGGTCCGAGCGATAGGGATGCATGATCATTGTCGGATGTGTATCGTTAATCCAGAAATAATCCTTTCCTTCTGGTCCGTAGCGTAGTCTCCGCAGATGGGCGGCGGCCTGTTGTTTTGCCTGCTGAATACTGATGGATTTATTTTGCGCAAGCTCTGCATAATAGCGGATTGAACTCATGGCTGATTCGCTGAGGGCGTGAATCATTTCTCGTTTCCGATCCATGAGATGAGCTTCAACCTTGGGCAAGATATAGCCAAAAAATGTGCCGATGAACAAAAACATCGACAGGAGAACCGGCATAAAGATTTTCGCTGGAACTATATTTGGTACAAATTTTTTTTTTGCAGGAATTTTCATTGCAGTCTCAGCTGATGTTGAAGGTGCAAACTTGTAATAGGAAGAGCAGAACGATATTCCATGATGAAATAATGACAAGCATTGTGTTTTTTATGGTCTTGCTTCTTGTTGTATAATTCATTGAGCTGGGAAACGGCCAATTCAGGTGTAAAGAATATCAATATTACAATCTGTTAATCCGTCAAAAGTTAATGTGTTTACAAAAGTGCTCATAATCATTTTAATAAAATTAATTGAAGAGATCGATAAAGTCAATTTGTAACGAAGGTATCCGGGTAACGTTGTTCTGTTTGCTGTTAATTATTAGGCTTTCATTTACTTTAAAAGTAATTAAAACATGAAGATAGAGTATGTATGCTGTAATAACAATGTCTTTTTTCCTTTCTAATAGCGGAATTAAAAATCAGATCGTCGAGTTTGCTTTCCATGCATCTAAGCATTTGTAAGTAGGAAGAAAAAACAAATGTAAATGTATTTAGCTGTTGATTGATGTGTAACAATGTTTGATTTATCGCTTGAACAATGTCGACCTTTGCAGTATAAAATCCACTTGAAACTGATGGATGAATTAAAATTCAGACCAAAAGGAGGGGCCATGGGTAAGTTTAATGAGCTGTTTAAGAAAAGTGTAGACAATCCTGAGCAGTTTTGGGCAGAAGCCGCAAAGGATATCACATGGTACAAAGAACCCGAGAAGATCTTAGACAGTTCTAATGCTCCCTTTTATAAATGGTTTCCCGGCGGTAAAATGAACACCTGCTACAACGCGATTGATCGACACGTGGAAAACGGGCGAGCCGACCAAACTGCAATCATTTACGATAGTCCTGTCACAAATACCATCAAAAAGATTTCCTATAAAGAATTGCAGGCCATGGTCTCGACATTTGCCGGTGGCCTAACCGACCTTGGGGTCAAAAAAGGCGACACTGTCGTCATCTATATGCCGATGATTCCTGAAGCCGCCGTGGCCATGCTGGCCTGTGCCAGGCTGGGCGCGATACATTCAGTTGTCTTTGGCGGATTTGCTCCCCATGAACTTGCTATCAGAATTGATCATGCCCAGCCAAAGCTGCTGATTACTGCCTCTGGAGCGATTGAAGGCAAGAAAACTCTAGAATACAAACCGTTGATCGACAGTGCGATCAAGCAATCCACCCACGAAGTAAAAAATGTTGTTGTTTTTCAGCGCGACATTGTCAAAGCATCGATGATTGAAGGGCGTGACATAGACTGGAAAGAGCTGGTAGGTAAGAGTAAGCCGGTTGGCTGTACTGAGGTCGATGCCACCGATCCTCTCTATATCCTTTATACCTCTGGTACCACTGGAATGCCTAAGGGCGTGCTGAGAGATAATGGAGGTCATGCCGTTGCCCTTTACTGGACCATGAAAAACCTCTACGACGTCAATCCCGGCGAGGTCTGGTGGTCGGCGTCGGATGTCGGCTGGGTTGTCGGTCACTCCTATATTGTTTATGCTCCTTTGCTGCAGGGGGCAACGACGGTCTTCTATGAAGGTAAACCGGTCGGAACCCCCGATGCAGGTGCATTCTGGCGGGTTATCTCCGAGCACAAAGTGAAGACGCTTTTTACTGCCCCTACCGCATTCCGGGCGATTAAAAAAGAAGATCCAAACGGAGATTTCATTAAAAAATATGATATTTCCTGTTTTAAATGCCTCTATCTAGCGGGTGAGCGAACTGATCCCGATACTCTGCACTGGGCAGAAGATATGCTTGGTGTGCCGGTTATCGACCACTGGTGGCAGACGGAAACCGGTTGGGCAATCGTCGGTAATTGCCGCGGTATTGAACAGCTTCCCGTTAAAGAAGGGTCGCCAACCAAGGCGTTGCCTGGCTATGATGTTATGGTTGTCGATGAGGAAGCCAATGAAGTACCTCGCGGAACTGAGGGGAATATTGTTTGTAAGTTGCCGCTGCCTCCGGGAACTTTAACGACGCTCTGGCGCAACGATGATCGTTATATCAAGTCCTACATGACCAAGTTTCCGGGTTATTATGATACCAGCGATGGCGGATACATCGATAAAGACGGATATGTTTATGTTATGGGACGAATGGATGATGTTATCAACATCGCCGGACATCGTTTGTCAACAGGAGCAATGGAAGAGATTATCTCCAATCATCCCGATGTTGCCGAATGTGCCGTCTTTGGAGCTGATGATCAAATGAAAGGGCAGCTACCGGTTGGCTTCTTTGTTGTCAAGGCCGGGATCACCCGCAGCGGGGATGAGATCAAAAAAGAACTGGTGCAGATGGTCCGAGAAGCTATCGGCCCGATAGCCTGTTTCCGTGATGCCTGTCAGGTTGTGCGCTTACCGAAGACCAGATCCGGCAAGATCCTGCGCGGTACCATGCGGTCTATAGCCAACAATAAGGATTACAAAGTACCGTCAACCATTGACGATCCGGCAATTCTTGACGAAATCACCGATACCCTGAAGAAAATGGGTTATGCTAAAAAATAATTGATGCGTATTTCAACCGGCAGTCGCCCCTCAAAGGCAGCTGCCGGTTTTCTATAAACCTTAAGGGGCCGGAGAAATCTCCTGCTTCAATTCCTAGGATGAGTGTTTATGAAAATCCATGAATACCAGGCAAAAGAACTTTTTCGTAAGTATAAGGTGCCAACTCCCGAAGGCGGAGTCAGTACTACTCTAGAGGGTGTTGCAAAGGTTGCAGCTAACCTTGGCCTTCCGGTAGCTGTCAAAGCCCAGATCCATGCTGGTGGTCGGGGGAAAGGTGGTGGCGTAAAAATTGCCAAGACAAACACGGAAGTAGAAGCGGCTGCAAAGGCGATTCTTGGTATGACTCTGGTCACCAAGCAAACCGGCCCTGAAGGACGTATCGTTAAAACGATACTGGTAGAAAAAGGACTGGCAATAAAAAAAGAGCTCTACCTGTCCATTATCCCTGACCGCAGTACGGCTACCATCACCATCGTTGCGAGCCAGGATGGCGGCATGGATATAGAGGAAGTCGCTGCCAAAACACCTGAGCGGATAATTAAGGTTCCTGTTAATCCGATAACCGGCATCAGGGGATATCATGTCGGTCAGGTGATGTTTGGGCTGCAACTCGATAAAGCTGTGATGAAAGAGTTCGGGGCGATATTGAAAAATCTTTATAATCTGTTTGTTGACTATGACTGCTCCATGGTCGAGATTAATCCTTTAATTATTACCGAAGACAACCGGGTTATTGCCCTCGATGCCAAAGTCGATATAGACTCGAATTCACTGTTTAGGCATCCCGATGTCGTTGCTATGCATGATCCGAATGAAGATGATCCTGCCGAAGCTGAAGCTGCTAAGTACAACCTGAACTACATCAATCTTGATGGCAATGTCGGCAATATGGTTAATGGAGCCGGCCTGGCCATGGCAACTATGGATATCATCAAGCAGGCTGGTGCGGAACCAGCCAACTTCCTAGATGTCGGAGGTGGAGCGAATGCAGAGATGGTGGAAAACGGCTTTCGTATAATTCTGAGCGATTCCAAAGTAAAGGGAATTTTAATCAATATCTTTGGTGGCATACTTCGTTGCGATGTTCTGGCACAGGGAGTAGTGCAAGCTGCTAAAAAAATGAATTTGTCGGTGCCAGTCGTGGTGCGAATGGAAGGAACCAATGTTGATGAAGGGCGACGAATACTCAGCGAATCAGGTCTCAAATTAATAAATGCAACCGATCTGGCAGATGCTGCCAAAAAAGTTGCAGAACTTGTCGCCTGATTAAAAAAATGCTACGCCGAGCAGACTATCTGGGAATATTGCAATAATAAAACATACCAAAAATTCAGTGGCCAATAGAGGAAGAGCAACTACACGCTACTCTTCAATTCGCAGGCTTGTTTCTTTTGTATGTTTTCAGATAGTCATAAGACATGACGAGTGTGACATCAAAAAGGCTGTTATTCTAAACAACTAATATTGATGCGCTGGTGATGGAGCAGGCGGTTAAGGAGAACTCACCTGACTTTTAAAAGGTGTATGTACTAAATATACTCGCAAAGGAAAAAAATGAGCATTCTAATTAATTCTCAAACACGTGTCCTTGTTCAGGGTATTACCGGCAAGGAAGGGCAGTTTCATACTCAGCAGTGTATAGCGTATGGTACAAATGTTGTTGCAGGAGTGACTCCTGGCAAAGGTGGCCAGAGTATGGACTCGGTACCTGTCTTTAACACCGTACAGGAGGCGAGGGACGCTACCGGTGCTGACGCCTCCATGATCCTTGTCCCCCCACCTTTTGCAGCCGACGCCATTCTAGAGGCAATAGATGCAGGTGTGGAACTTATTGTCTGCATAACCGAAGGTGTTCCGGTTATGGATATGTTGCGAATAAAAAATTATCTGGCGATGAAAAAGACCAGGCTGATTGGGCCGAACTGTCCAGGTATAATTACTCCGGGTCAATGCAAGATCGGCATCATGCCTGGAGCCATCCATACGCCCGGTGGGCCGGTTGGTGTTGTCTCCCGCTCTGGCACGCTCACCTATGAGGTGGTACACCAGTTGACGCAGGTTGGGCTTGGTCAGACGACATGCGTGGGTATCGGTGGCGATCCGGTAAATGGTACAGGTTTTATCGATTGTTTAGAGGCTTTCAACGCAGACCCGGAGACTAGGGCAGTGGTCATGGTCGGCGAGATTGGCGGTAACGCTGAGGAGCAGGCGTCAGCCTGGATCAAAGCCAATATGAAAAAACCTGTTGTCGGTTTTATTGCCGGTCTGACAGCGCCGCCGGGCAGACGCATGGGCCACGCGGGTGCGATAGTCAGCGGTGGACAGGGTACGGCCTCGGCAAAGATCGAAGCTATGCAGCAGTGCGGTCTCTATGTATGTGAAGATCTGGGTTCTTTAGGCAAATTATGTAAGGAAGTTTTTTCCTGATTATCTGGCTGGAAATGATGGTGAGCTGCAAGGTGCACTGTGAATTTTGTTTCAAGGAGACACGATGAAGACAAATGACCAATTGGAACAGCTGAGGAAACTCAGGGCTGAAGCCCGACTGGGTGGTGGTCAGAAAAGGATAGATAAGCAGCATGAAAAAGGGTCGATGACTGCCCGTGAACGTATAGATCTGCTGCTGGATAAAGGATCGTTTGAAGAATTCGATATGTTCAAATCCCATAGATGCCGGGACTTCGGCATGGGTAAACAAGTCTTTCCAGGCGACGGTGTGGTAACTGGGAATGGCACTGTAAATGGTCGTATTGTTTATGTCTTTGCCCAGGATTTCACGGTACTTGGCGGCTCTCTTTCAGAAACATTTTCCGAAAAGATCTGTAAGGTAATGGATCTTGCCATGAAAAACGGTGCACCGGTAATCGGCCTGAACGATTCTGGTGGAGCCCGTATTCAGGAAGGCATCGAGAGTCTCGCCGGTTATTCGGAAATATTTCAGCGGAACGTCATGGCTTCCGGGGTTGTGCCACAGATATCGGCAGTTTTCGGACCCTGTGCCGGGGGAGCGGTGTATTCGCCTGCGCTGACCGATTTTATCATAATGGTCCAGAATCAATCCTATATGTTTCTCACCGGGCCAAAGGTTGTTAAACAGGTAACCTATGAAGATGTAACCACCGAAGCATTGGGTGGGGCGGCAATGCATGCCAGTGTCAGCGGCGTGACCGATTACGCGGCAACATCGGGTGCTGATGCTATTGATTATGTTAGGAAAATGCTCTCTTTTCTGCCGCAGAACAATATGGAGAACCCTCCTAGCGTACCCTGCAACGATCCAAGAAACCGTGACTCAATAGAGCTCAATGCTCTTTTGCCGGAAAATAACAATGCTGGCTACGACATGAAGGAGGTTATCCATCAGACTGTTGATGATGGCGAATTTTTTGAAATTAAAGAAAGCTTCGCTCCAAATCTAATTGTAGGATTTGCTCGTTACAACGGGATGAGTGTCGGTATCGTCGCTAATCAACCTTTACATCTTGCCGGGGTGCTTGACATCGATTCGTCGATCAAAGGTGCCAGGTTTGTTCGATTCTGTGACTGTTTTAATATCCCGGTGGTAACCTTTGTCGATGTACCTGGATTTTTGCCCGGTACAGCCCAGGAATATGGTGGAGTGATCAGGAATGGTGCCAAGATACTTTATGCCTACGCCGAAGCTACTATCCCAAAAGTTACCGTTATTACAAGAAAAGCTTATGGCGGCGCCTACTGCGTCATGTCTTCTAAGCATCTCCGGGGAGATCTTAATTATGCCTGGCCAAGTGCTGAGATTGCTGTAATGGGGGCACCTGGTGCGGTAGGAATATTGTATGGCAGAGAGCTCAAAACAGCTGAAAATCCTGCTGAATTTTTAAAAGAAAAGCAAAAAGAGTATCAGGATACTGTCGCAAATCCATATGTCGCCGCCCAGCGAGGATACATCGACGATATTATTGAGCCTGCCAAAACTCGGTTCAGGATCATCCGGGCACTGGAACTGTTGCAGAATAAACGTGATACCAACCCAATGAAAAAACACGGCAATATACCATTATAATTGAGCAGAATTCTGTTTGATCATAAATGAGGAGATGCACATGACAGTTAAAATATTTATAAAACGGAAGGTGCAGGATCAGAACGTTATTGAACTGACCGTTCTTTTGAAAAAATTACGAGCGCTCACTCTTGAACAGCCGGGATATATTTCAGGTGAAACCCTCACTCGCATCGATCAAAATGATGAATGCATGGTGATTAGCAGCTGGCGCTCGGTAGAAGATTGGAATAGCTGGGTGAATAACCCTAAGCGTATAGAAGTTCAGATGCAAATAGACAAACTGCTTGGTCAGGAAACCGACTATGCTATGTATAGCGCATAAAATAGCGTTTTGCTGTTGCATGGCGAAATGTTCGAAACTTTTATGCCACCCAAGGTACAGGTTCTTGAGCTGAAGAAGATGACCTTAAGACAAAATAATCAGTGGGTGAGTTGATGGCAGATAAAAAAAAGAAAATGGCCGCTGCCCTGGCTGCTGTAAGTCTCTATCTTCAACAGGAAGAGGCAGCTTTATGCGAGCAGCAGTCTTCCTTACGGGAGACTGGCGGCGTCGTATACAGTCCGTGGGCACAGAGTGGTAGTCAGCAAATGATGGCCATGCGGAGATTAATCCAATTAAGAACGTTTACTCGTTTTTAGTAGAATCTACAGTTTAAAGATTAGGTGATAGGAGAAATAGAATGAGTGATCAAGTAGAAATGACCCCATTGAATTATTCCGCAGACCGGCCAAAAGCTAAGAATCCTGTGAAAATAATGGATCTGTCACTTCGTGATGGACATCAGTCGCTTTTTGCGACTCGTGGGCGTACCGAAGATATGATCCCGGTGGCGGAACTTATGGACGAAGTTGGCTTTTGGGCAATTGAGACCTGGGGTGGCGCAACGTTTGATACCATGCACCGGTTCCTCAATGAAGATCCATGGGAGCGACTGCGTACCCTCAAACGCTACATTAAGAAGACTCCGTTTTCCATGCTGTTGCGGGCTCAAAATCTTGTTGGCTATAGAAATTATGCTGATGATCTGGCTTATGCATTTGTTGATAGGGCGGCGGAAAACGGCATGGATATTTTTCGAACCTTCGATGCCCTAAACGATTACCGGAACTTTGAGACAGTTGTCAAGCAGATCAAAAAAAGCGGTAAGCATTTTCAAGGCTGTATCTGCTACACCCTTACTGAGCCTCGTCTGGGCGGTGAAGTGTATAACCTCGACTATTATGTCGACAGGGCAAAAACTCTCGAGAATATGGGCGCAGATTCCATCTGCATCAAAGACATGGCTGGGCTGTTGGCCCCGTACGATGCATATCCGTTGATCAAGGCCCTGAAAAAGGCGGTCAAGGCTCCTATCCATCTGCATAGTCACTTTACTTCAGGAATGTCGCCGATGACCTTTTTGAAGGCGATCGAGGCTGGAGTAGATATTATTGACACCTGTATGACGCCTTATGCCTACAGAACCTCACATGCTGCGGTTGAACCACTGGTCATGGCCCTTCTTGGCACAAATCGTGACACCGGTTTCGATATCAAAAAACTTGCGGTCATCAACGAGATCTTAGAAAAAGAGGTAATGCCGAAATATAAACACCTGCTCGATGACTCCAAGGTGTCTATTATTGATATTAATGTTCTGCTGCACCAGACTCCTGGTGGGATGTTGTCGAATCTGGTCAATCAGCTGCGCGATATGGATGCCCTGGATAAGATTGGTGAGGTCTACAAGGAGCTGCCGAGAGTACGTAAAGACCTGGGGCAAATTCCTCTTGTTACCCCAACCAGTCAGATTGTTGGCGTCCAGACGGTCAATAATGTTCTGCATGATACTCCTGATGAGCGCTACAAAATGATCACCGGTCAGGTAAAAGATCTCTGTTACGGTCTCTATGGCAAAACCGCGGTTCCGATTGACGCTGAACTCCAGAAAAAGGCCCTGAAAGGATACCCTCGTGGAGAAACGCCAATTACCTGTCGTCCGGCAGAAGTCCTTGAGCCAGAGCTTGAAAAGGCCAAAGCCGAGATTGGCGATTTGGCAGTTGATATGGATGATCTCATCCTCTATGCTCAATTTCCGGTTACTGGTAAAAAATTTCTGGAATGGAAATACGGTAAAACCGAGGCACCGGCAAGCGTTAAGGCAATGACCATGGAGGATGTTAAGAAAAAAGACGAAATCATCAAGAAAGCCAAGGCCGGTCTGTTGATTGAGGCAAAAGGTGATACCCCTCAAAAGACTGCTGCGTTGAGAACTTTTAATGTCTTTGTCGACAACGAGTATTTCAATGTCGAAGTGGATCCAACCGGGGATATGCAGGCTGTTCCTTTAGCCCCTCGTGCTGCAGTCGCTTCTGCTCCTGCTCGAGCAGCGGCGCCAGCTCCTACACCCGCAGCGGCGCCTGCTGCCGCAGCAGTTGCTCCGGTGGACGGGACGCTGCTGGTCGCTCCGATGCCGGGTATGATCATTAAATACGAGAAGAAAGATGGTGATGCAGTTAAGAAAGGGGATGCTCTGGTTGTTCTCGAGGCAATGAAAATGGAAAATAGTCTGACTGCTCCATGTGACGGAACGGTGAGTGGCATCAAATTTGCCAGCGGAGATACGGTTGCCAAAGGCGCTGTGCTCTGCGTTATCAGCTGATATTTTCTTTTTCTCCTCTCCCGTGAGACTACGCAAGATACTTTATCTCGTAGTCTCACTCCTGTTCTGAGCCCCCCGAGGTTGTAGACTCATTCCTTGTCTGCCATTTAAGAAGTTGTGAGGTTGGTAACCGTTTACCAGCACCCTATTTTCGTCCGATCATGTCCCCTCGCATAACCAACATTAGCTCGGAGGCCTGCTTGAGCGAACATGAAGCCTTGGTAGAACGATTACTGATTCTCGGGTTATGCGCGCACCTACTGCGTTCCGGTGAACGATTACTGAGGTTGTCATGATTATTAGAGAGTTGAACGGGCATACTCCGCAATTTGGCATGGATTGTTTCCTTGCTGAAAATTCGGTCGTTGTCGGTGATGTAATAATGGGCGATCAATGTTCAGTTTGGTATAATGCCGTGATCCGCGGCGACGTGCATTAGATCCGGATGGGAAACAAGGAGAACATTCAGGATGGGGCGGGTAGTACACTGTACCTACCAGAAATATCCAACCAATTTAGGTAATAACGTTTCAGTGGGGCATAACGCCATTGTCCATGATTGTACCATTCACGATAATGTACTGCTTGGAATGGGGGCCATTGTTATGGACAATTGTGTAGTGGAGAGTAACTCCATAATTGCTGCTGGTGCAATTGTTACGCAGGGAACCCATGTTGAATCCGGGTTCGTTTATGCCGGGATACCCGCTAAAAAAATAAAAGACATTAGCCAAGAACAGATCTCCGAGGAAATCGTAAGGATCGCTGAGAATTATATTCAATACTCAGGATGGTACAAAAAATAGATCCGCCAGTATAATCAGAAAACCACTCTTCTCTATCTGTTGTTCACTTTCAAAAAGCTCAGCAACGTATCCGCAGCAGCCGTAGGCGAAGTATGCTCCATCTCAACATCCGCCCGCAAGTCGGGAAGTGCCGCTTTTACCTGAGAATCCGAATAAAACCACTGGCGTAAGCCATCTTCTAAGAGAAAAGACATCCAGTCAAGCGCCTGGTGTTTTCTCTTTGTGCTCATTTCTCCGCTGTCAGTCAGTTTTTTACGGTGGTCAAGTATGGTTTCCCATATCTTGTCGATACCGGTATGTTTGAGGGAACTGCAGGTGAGTACAGGTGGAGACCAGTTTGGGCTGTTCTGCATAAGCATATGCAGGGCTGTCTGGTATTCTTTGCGGGCAATTTCAGCGCGCAGGACATTGTCGCCGTCGGCCTTGTTGATGACGATGGTGTCAGCCACTTCAAGCACGCCTTTTTTTATGCCCTGAAGTTCATCGCCAGCCCCGGCTATCATGAGTACCAGGAAGAAGTCAACCATCGATGCAACTGTGGTCTCTGATTGCCCTACACCAACGGTTTCGATGATGACTACGTCGTAGCCGGCAGCTTCGCAGACAAGCATGGTTTCTCTGGTTTTTCTGCCTACTCCACCCAGGGTTCCGCTTGAAGGAGAAGGGCGGATAAAGGCTTTGGGGTTGACTGCCAGACGTTCCATCCGCGTTTTATCTCCGAGGATTGAGCCACCGCTTCGGCTGCTGCTTGGATCGATGGCCAGAACCGCGACTCTATGGTCAAGCTCTGTAAGCATGTTGCCAAAACTTTCAATATAGGTGCTTTTCCCGGCTCCCGGGACACCGGTTATGCCAATGCGGAATCCTTTGCCGGTATACGGGAGCAACTTGTCGACTATTGTCCGAGCTAATGCCTGGTGGGAAGGTAGGGTACTTTCGATTAGGGTGATGGTTCTGGCGAGCATCAGACGGTCTCGTCTCAGTACTCCATCGACATACTCCTGAGGGCTTTTAAGCATGGGAATAAAATATATTTAAAATGGTTTTTGATGGCCAAGTGGCCACCGCTATGAAAAACACAACAGGTCCAGCGATCAAGCGAGGGAAAACCGCCAGACCCGTTATGCTGTTAACAGTTCCTACTAGCTATATTTCTCTTCTAGCAGGGAGAGAGTCTTGTCGGCTGACACCGGAATCGGCGTACCTGGTCCGAAAATAGCCTTGACTCCGGCCTGATAGAGAAACTCATAGTCGGCAGGAGGAATGACGCCTCCGGCAACAACAAGGATATCTTCACTACCCAATTTCTTCAGTTCCTCAATAAGAGCGGGAATCAATGATTTATGTCCAGCGGCAAGACTTGATGCGCCAACGACATGTACATCGTTTTCAATGGCCATCTTTGCGGCCTCTTCCGGGGTCTGGAACATCGGACTGATGTCCACGTCAAAACCGAGATCAGCATAAGCACTCGCGATAACTTTGAAGCCCCGGTCGTGTCCGTCTTGACCCATTTTAGTCACCAGGAGTCGTGGTCGTCGACCCTGCTTCTCCAAAAACTTGTTGGTGCGGTCTTTGATAGCTAAGATGGTTTCGTCATTTGCCCCGAATTCTGAGGAATAGGCCCCGGAAATACACCGGGTGGTGGCAACGAAGCGTCCAAAAACGGACTCCATCGCATCGGAAATCTCTCCAACAGTGGCTCTCGCTCTGACTGCAGGAAGTGCAGCTTCAAGCACGTTACCGCCATTTTTCGCCGCTGCGGTGAGATTGTCGAGAGCTTTCTTAACGGTAGCCTGATCACGGCTGGCCTTAATTTCCTTGATCCGGGCAATCTGTTCATCACGCACGGTCCCCGGTACTTCTCTGACTTCAAAGTCAATTTTTTCATCAGTCAGCTTGTATTTGTTAACTCCGACAATAACGTCAAGGCCCTGATCTATCCTGGCCTGCTTGCGGGCGGCAGATTCTTCAATCCGCATTTTCGGCATACCGCTTTCTATAGCCTTGGCCATACCGCCCAGACCGGCAATTTCATCGATAATTTTCTGTGCTTCTTCAACAATACTGTTCGTCAGGGATTCAATGTAATACGAGCCACCTAATGGATCAACAACATGACAGACCTGAGATTCTTCCTGGATGATGATCTGGGTGTTCCTGGCAATACGGGCGGAAAAATCCGTAGGCAGGCCAATGGCTTCATCAAAGGAGTTGGTGTGCAGCGACTGGGTTCCGCCAAGAACCGCCGACATGGCCTCGAGGGTGGTGCGGATCACGTTATTGTAAGGATCCTGCTCGGTCAGACTCCAGCCTGATGTTTGGCAATGAGTGCGCAACATGGAAGATTTCGGATTTGTCGGTTTGAATTCACTCATCAATCGATGCCAGAGGAATCTGGCCGCTCGCAGCATGGCAATGTCCATGAAAAAGTTCATGCCGATACCGAAAAAGAAGGAGAGTCTCGGGGCAAAAGTATCGATATCCATTCCGCTTTTCAAAGCCGCCCGGACATACTCGACCCCATCTGCCAGGGTAAAGGCTGTCTGCAGAACACTGTTGGCACCGGCCTCCATCATATGATAGCCGCTGATGCTGATTGTGTTGTATTTTGGCATGGTTTTAGAACAAAAAGCCATAATGTCAGAGATAATCCGCATGGATGGCTCTGGCGGGTAGATATAGGTATTTCTGGTCAGATATTCTTTTAGAATGTCATTTTGAATGGTACCTGATAACTGATCGTGGCTGACGCCCTGCTCTTCGGCGGCGACAATATAGCCGGCCAGAATTGGGATGACGGCACCGTTCATGGTCATGGAAACCGACATTTTATCAAGGGGAATACCATCAAAGAGAATTTTCATGTCCTCCACGGAATCAATGGCAACACCAGCTTTACCAATATCACCTGCAACTCTTGGATGATCAGAGTCGTAACCCCGATGGGTGGCCAGGTCAAAGGCAACTGATAAGCCTTTCTGTCCGGCAGCGAGAGCTTTATGATAGAAGGCATTCGATTCTTTGGCTGTGGAGAAACCGGCATACTGGCGAATGGTCCATGGCCGTCCTGCGTACATGGTGGTCATGGGACCACGAGTATACGGTGCCATTCCAGGTAAAGTGTCAATACTTTCAAGCCCTTCAAGGTCTTCTGCGGTATAGAGGGCTTTTACTCTTATGCCTTCCGGGGTCATCCAGTCGAGACTATCTACGGATTTGCCCTTCATCTGCTTGGACGCAAGTTCTGCCCATTTTTGTAATTTTGAATTCTCTGACATCAGCTACTCCTTTTAAGCAAAAAAAATCATTACCCCGGCAAGGGATTCTGTGTAGATACTAGTCACGTTGGCAAAGCTCTACCAACACACCACCTGTAGCTTTGGGGTGGAGAAACGCGATTTTGGCACCGCCCGCTCCGATTCTTGGTTGCTGGTCAATCAGCTGTATACCTTTATCTTTGAGCTCTTGCAAAGCTGCATCAATATCGGCGACACGGAAAGCAACATGCTGGAAGCCGGTGCCCTTTTTTTCAATAAATTTAGCAACCGGGCCATCCGGGGCAGTTGATTCAAGAAGCTCGACTTCACTCTCACCGACTGGAAAAAAAGCAGTGGTTACTTTTTGAGTGTCAACTGTCTCTGAGCCTTCAAATTTGAGACCGAGTACCTCGGTCCAGAAATTTTTACCATCTTCAATGCTGTTAACGGCTATGCCCAAATGATCGATTTTTAATATTTCCATTCAATCCTCCAAATGTAAAAGTTGTCTATCGTGTTTGTCTTTTTTGACCGTAATTCAATTGTGTTTATGCAGAGGCTTGGTTTCCTGGTTGAGTTGTTGTGGATTGGTCTGCATCCCTTGCCAGACCATTTCGAACATTATGTTTGCCTGTTCAGATAGAGAGCTAGTTTTACCACGAAGAATCCACATGAAGAAACTGCGCTGGACAAAACCCATTAGGAAATCAAGCAGCGTACCGGCGCGAACATGGGGATTGAGAATTCCTTGCTTTTGTCCCTGTCGCAAAACATCTATCATGAGCGACATCATCCTAGGCTGGGAAAAAGTCTCGTCAGCCATCCAGGTTTTCATTGGCAGGGTCATAAAAACAATCCTGCCCAATCCTTCATGTCGTTCATAATAGTCCAACTGTAACCAGAAAACCTTTCTCAGTTTTTCCTTCATACTTTCGATGCCTTGCAGGTGGTCGATAATCCGATCTGTTAACTTGCCCATCCAGATATCAACGAATGCAAAAACTAACTGCTCTTTACTGCCGTAATGTTTGTATATTGTGGTAAAGCTGACGCCAGCCTTGTTGGCAATGTGACGAATGGATGCCCGGTGAAAGTCAGAGTTGGAGAATACCTCCAAAACTGCCTTCTCGAGTCGTTTGTGTATATCGCCGTTCAATTCATCTGGCATGTTTGACTATTGGTTTATGTTTGAAAAACTTTGTTCTTATTGCGAAAAATATCTCCAGTTATCCTGCCTGATTGAAGCCCAACCTAACGCCCACAATGTAGTGTCGTTATTGCTCTTTAAAAAAGTTAATTTGCCGAATTGTCGTAGAAAAAATATATTACATCAACACGAGTATATTTAATGGATAACAATGTTACACGTGTGTTGTAATGTATTGCGGAAAACTTTACAAGCAAAAAACTGTAATAGTTTCTGCTATTTTTCATTTTAGGCGACTAGTGGGATTATACTCAGGGCAGGTCGGTGAGACGTCGTTTGGATACCGACTGACGCCTCAACCGAGATTTCAACTGTTGGTCATTGGCTGATCAAAAAAATACAGAGGGGGCTTCTATCCAGTCAACTTAAGGGAATAGAGGTGTCTTGCAGCAGATTATTTTCTTACAATAAACAAGAAAATAATCTGTATGAGGCTACTTGCCGAAAAGCGATAACAAAACTCCGGCAGAAATGGCTGAACCTATGACGCCGGCAACGTTTGGTCCCATAGCGTGCATAAGAAGAAAATTCCCAGGATCGGCTTTTTGGCCAACTACCTGAGATACCCTGGCAGCCATCGGTACCGCTGAAACCCCGGCCGAACCAATCAGCGGGTTGATACGCACATTCATTAGTTTGTTCATCAACTTGGCGAGAAGAACACCTGAGGCGGTGCCTATGGCAAAAGCGGTTACGCCCAGAGCCAGAATGGCCAGGGTTTCAATCTTTAAGAACTGCTCGGCAGTAGCTGTAGCGCCAACGGTAACCCCCAAAAAAATAGTGATGATATTGATAAGTGCATTTTTAGCGGTATCTTCCAGGCGGCCGACAACACCTGATTCCCTGAACAGGTTGCCCAGCATGAGCATACCAATGAGGGTTGCTGCTGGCGGTACCATCATTGAGACCACTATGGTGACGATTATCGGGAAGAGAATTTTTTCCCTTTTGGTAACATCGCGCAGTTGGGTCATTCTGATGAGGCGTTCTTTTTGGGTGGTAAGCAGCCGCATAATAGGAGGCTGAATTATCGGCACCAAAGCCATATAAGAATAGGCGGCGATGGCGATGGGACCTAGCAGATGCGGGGCCAGTTTCGATGAGAGGAAAATTGCCGTAGGGCCGTCCGCTCCGCCGATTATACCAATAGATGCAGCTTCCTGGGCAGTGAAGAGTCCGGAGGCTATAGCACCCATAAAGGTAATGAAGATACCGAACTGGGCCGCCGCGCCAAGCAGGAGTGATTTAGGGTTGGCGATGAGTGGCCCAAAGTCAGTCATTGCTCCCACGCCCATGAAAATAAGAGGAGGAAAAATCCCCAGGTGATCACCCTGGAAAAGATAATAGAGAAGGCCGCCCGGTTGAACAGTATGCATGACGTTTTCTTTTATTTCCATCACCGGCTCAGCCATTAAGCCGGCAAAAGGGAGATTGGTCAGCAAAACGCCGAAGGCAATGGGCACCAGGAGCAGGGGTTCAAATTTTTTTACAATAGCTAGATAGAGGAGAATACAGGCTATACCTATCATAAGTATTGCGCCTAAGGTAAGGCCGTAAAAGCCTGTGCTTTTTGCGAAGTCGAGAAGAGCTTCCAGCATAGCAGATGTCTCCCTTTAAAATGACAGAACAACCAAGATATCGCCGGCGTTAACCGATACGCCCTTGGTTACGTTGAGTTCCTGAACCACACCGTCGGCGGGGGCCATTATTTCGTTTTCCATTTTCATCGCTTCAAGCACCAGCAGAGTCTGACCTTTTGTGACATTGTCGCCGATGCCGACCTCGACCTGTAACACCGTTCCAGGCATCGGCGCTGTAATGGTACCGCCCGATGCTGACGAATCGGCCTTAGCTGCTATCGGTTGTGCTTTTGGTGTGTGTTGCGGCTGCGTTTTCCTTGGGGGTGGTGTGGGCTTTGTTTGAAAAGGCTGGGGGGCATTGTCTTCTTGCAGTTCTTCAATGCCTACTTTGTATTCACTCCCATTGACGACAACTCTGAACATTTTCATGTATATGACCTCAGTTTTGATTTAAAATCTACTGTTCATCTGCTCGATAATTCCTGCCCGGTTCCAAGCTGGAGAACGATCTTCGAGTTTGACGATATTTTTAATAACAATGTTGCCAACTGACGTTTTCATTTTCATGGCAATGACACTGGCGATTACTGCCACGAGTTCATTGTCGTCAAGAGCGGACTGCTCTGGTTGGGTGTCTGGCGATTTGTTTTTTGGGGGGGCAGGTACTGCAGTCGCTGCCGATTCTGTCTTCTTTCTATTAAGAATTTTGTCCATCCACGCAATCATAAACTGTAATATAATAAGTGCGGTGAAGGTAATGCCCATGCCAAGTAAGGTTGTGATGAGGCCTGCTTGAAGCTTGTCTGAAACAGACAGTGACTGTATGATGTCGGGATTGGCAAAATCTGCCAGCAGTTCAGTAACGTTCATAATAGTTTGCTCCTGTTAAAGTGGAATGTTGCCGTGCTTTTTAGCAGGACGTTTTTCCCTTTTTCCTTCGAGCATATTGAAGGCGTCGATAATTCTCTGGCGGGAGGTGTGTGGTATGATTACGTCGTCGACGAATCCTCGTTCCGCAGCCTTGTAAGGGGTAGCAAACTCGGCGGCATATTCTTTGAGAATATTCTGTTTGGTTGTAACTTTATCATCAGCTTTGGCGATGTCATTTTTAAAGATGATGTTGACTGCACCTTCTGAGCCCATAACTGCCACTTCCGCTGACGGCCAGGCGAACACCATGTCGGCACCGAGGGATTTAGAACACATGGCAACATATCCCCCGCCATAGGCTTTACGGGTAATAAGGGTAACTTTGGGAACAGTTGCTTCGCTGTAAGCGTATATAATTTTGGCTCCATGGCGAATGATTCCGCCATATTCCTGGGTGGTACCTGGGAGAAAGCCTGGAACGTCAACGAAAGTCAGTAAAGGAATGTTGAAAGCGTCGCAGGTCCTGATAAATCTGGCTGCTTTGTCGCCGGCGTTCATGTCGAGACAACCTGCCATGACATTGGGCTGGTTGGCGACAATGCCGACGGATTTTCCATTGATTCTGGCAAAGCCGGTTATTAGATTCGTGGCAAAATACGGCTGGTACTGCATAAAATCGCCATCATCAATAATCGGATAAATGACATCGAGTATATCGTAGGGTTTGTTGGGATTTTCCGGGATCAGATCGTCCAGTTCCTCGATGTGTCTGTTGATGTCGTTGCCGGAGGGTTTGACAGGGCTCTTTTCCATACTGTTTGACGGCAGGTATTGGATCAGTTTTCTGATAGCTGTCAGGCATTCCAGCTCAGAATCAGCAATGAAGTGGACGTTGCCGCTGACGCTGTTGTGGGTCATGGCCCCGCCGAGATCTTCGGTCGATACTATTTCTCCGGTAACCGTTTTAATGACCTGTGGGCCGGTGATGAACATCTGTGAAGTCTTGTCGACCATGAAGATAAAATCGGTCAGTGCCGGAGAATACACTGCCCCACCGGCACAGGGGCCCATAACGGCTGATATCTGGGGGATGACGCCAGAATATATAGCGTTTCTAAAAAAGATATCACCGTATCCGGACAGGGCATCGACGGCTTCCTGGATTCTGGCGCCTCCGGAATCGTTCAAACCTACAATAGGAGCACCAACCTTGGCTGCACCATCCATGGCCTTGACGATTTTTCTTGCATGCATCTCGCCCAGGGCTCCGCCCGTAATGGTAAAATCCTGTGAGAAAGCGAAGACCACTCTCCCCTCGACCTGCCCATATCCGGTGACTACTGATTCTCCTTCAAAATCGAGTTTATCCATGCCGAATCTGGTGCATCGGTTTTTAACAAAGGCGTCCTGTTCAATGAATGTTCCCTGGTCAAAGAGGTGCAGGAGTCGTTCTCTTGCGGTCATTTTACCACTGGCGTGTTGCTTTTTTATTCGTGCTTCCCCCCCACCTAGAGCTATTTTTTCTTTTTTGTTCAGCAAGACTGTTCTTTTATTCAAAGACATGTTCTGTGCTCCTTTATGTGGGTTGGTTTCCATCGCCAGCTTTTGTTTGTTGTCTTTGCTGGACAATGAATGGTTTATTTTAATTTCTGGTTTTCCAAGCTATCTTTCGGTTTAATGTATCTGATGATTGCAGGGTTGGCCATGCCTTGCCAAACCATTTCAAAGAGGTCGTTGGCATCCTCGACCAGGCTTCCCTGTTTGCCGCGAATTATCCACATAAAAAAGAGGCGCTGAATAAAGCCCAACATAAAGTCGAGAAGAGACCCGGCCCTGATGTTCGGGTTGATTATCCCTTGCTTTTGTCCCTTTTTTAGTACCTGTATTATTAGGTTTGCTCTTTTTTTCTGGTCAAAGGATTTATCCGTCATCCAGGTCTGCATCGGCAGGGTCATGAAGAGAATACGGCCAATTCCCTCATTACGTTCATAGTATTCGAGGTGCAGCCAGAACACTTTCCTGAGTTTTTCTTTGAGATTTTCGATGCCGTTCAAGTGATCGGCAATACGGTCTGTGAGTTCGGCTATCCAGATATTGACAAAAGCGAACAAGAGCCGCTCTTTACTACCATAATGCTTGTAAATGGTGGTGAAACTTACACCTGCCTTTTCGGCAATGACACGTATGCTGGCTTTGTGGAAATCGGCAGTGGAGAAAATTTCCAATACTGCCTTCTCTAGTCGTTTCCGTACTTCCGGGTTAAGTTCATCTAACATTGTTGCTAAATTGTTTTATAGGCGACCGTGGTCTTTGTTGATTCTTGGGAGGCAAGATACTTAAAAAAATATAAATAAATAAAATTATTTCCGGCAAAAAGAAATCTGCCTGGTAAACATTTCGGTTTTGGAAATAATATGTTATATTCTTTAAAGTATTGATACTAGATAATTAAATCATGTTACTTTCCTTGCTTCTGAAGTTTAACAGTAACGATGTTACGCTTTCTTTTTATGTATATCTGATTTGTTTGTCAAGGGAAAATGAGCGCAAGACAATTTGAAGGTCTCAGCAGGTTACCAGAGGAACTTAAAAGAAATGGCAAATATTACAGATACATCGACAGCTTTAATTGCTTCCTCTTTTTAAGAAAAAATACTATTCTCAAGTTGGCTCCTGGGCTATAGTTCAAAATTAAAAAAAGTTTTAGCTCTCGCTGTGTTTCTTTTTTGCGTACAGAGATTAAATGGTTGAATGGAGTGCATTGATTCT
This sequence comes from uncultured Desulfopila sp., assembly GCA_965363495.1. Lineage (GTDB taxonomy): Bacteria > Desulfobacterota > Desulfobulbia > Desulfobulbales > Desulfocapsaceae > Desulforhopalus_A. The sequence goes on along the minus strand of CBDTUM010000001.1, from coordinate 41,032 downwards.
TTAAAAATTCAGAAAGAGGTCACACGTTATGGCGTTAAAAACATACCGGGCAATGATGGTTGAGGAAATTGGTGAAAAACGTTTTTCCCGATCGATTACCCAGAAGACGATTGATCAGTTGCCGGATGGCGAGGTTCTTATAAAAGTGTTCTGGTCTTCTCTGAACTATAAAGACGCGCTGTCGGCCAGCGGTAATCGCGGAGTGACTAGAAAATATCCCCATACACCTGGCATCGATGCGGCAGGTGTTGTCGAAGAGAGCCAGAGTAAGGCCTTTTGCCCGGGAGATAAGGTAATTGTTACCAGCTATGATCTTGGCATGAACACTTCGGGCGGTTTTGGTCAGTATATCCGGGTACCGGCTGCCTGGGTAGTGCCATTGCCTGCTGGGCTTGATCTCCGAGAGAGTATGATCTTCGGCACTGCCGGTTTTACAGCCGGCATGTCTGTTATGGCGTTGACCCATAGTGTACCGGCGGATAGAGGAGATATTCTGGTCACCGGCGCCACAGGAGGGGTCGGCAGTCTCTCTATTGCTCTTCTCGCTGGACTTGGGTATTCGGTATCGGCAGTTTCAGGTAAAGCTGAAGCCAAATCATTCCTCACCAGTCTTGGCGCCCGGAAGATTCTTTCCAGGGCTGAAGCGACCGAAGGTAGCGAACGTCCGATGCTGAAGGGAATATGGGCAGGAGTGATTGATACCGTAGGTGGGGAAATTTTGGCTTCAGCTATTAAATCTACGGATCTGCAAGGGGTTGTCACCTGCTGTGGCAATGTGGCGTCGCCAGATCTCCCTTTAACCGTTTTTCCTTTTATCCTGCGCGGAATTTCGCTTCTCGGCATCGATTCCCAGAACTGTCCCATGGAGCGGCGAAAAAAAGTATGGCAGCACCTGGCCTCTGACTGGAAACCGACCGGATTGAGCCAGCTTTGCCGGGAAGTTTCACTGGATGATCTGGATGGTGAAATTGAATTGATCTTGCAGGGTAAACAGACCGGCAGGGTTATCGTCAGGATGGATACTTAACCCTGGTAAGCTGCAAAAAAAACCGGGATGTCAGCGTTATAGCGTTTTTTGTTGCAGTGCTAACAAGGAGAATTCTGTAGATGCTAAGCGTTATTTGAAATTGAGTGTCCATCACATATGGCATTGAAAAATGCTTATTTAGAAACAGGACGACTTTATGAAAAGAACTGGTTTTGTATATGATGAGAGGTATCTGTTGCACGATACGGGCGAGTTTCATCCTGAATCTCCTGAACGTTTGAAAGTGATCTGCAAGAGACTTATCGAATCGGGAATATGGGAAAAACTTACGCTGATAAAAGCAGAAAAAGCCAAGCAAAGATGGATTGAGGCGGTCCATAATATCCATTATATCATGCGTTTTGATGAGGCCTGTATCTCTGGACTGCGCGAATTTGAGCACCCAGATAACGCCATCTGCCGAGAGAGCTATGATATTGCTTTTTTGGCCGTCGGTGGAGTATTGAAAGCCATTGATAAGGTCATAAAAGGGGAAATCGACAATGCCTTTTGTGCAGTCCGCCCCCCCGGTCATCACGCTGAAGTCGATAAGCCTATGGGCTTTTGTTACTTTAATAACGCGGCGATCGGTGCAAGATATGTGCAGAAGGAATACAATCTTAAACGAGTTGCCATCATCGACTTTGATGTGCACCATGGGAATGGCACGCAGCATATTTTTGACCGGGATCCGACTGTGTTGTATTATTCAATTCACGAACATCCCTCTTTTGCCTATCCGGGGACCGGCAGAGAATTTGAGGTCGGTATTGGTGAGGGCGATGGTTTCACCGTCAACTCACCTGTTCTGCCGGGAAGAGGGGATGAAGAGTATCGCCGTCTGATTATGCAGGACCTTGTCCCGGCTGTTAAAACGTTCAAGCCGGAATTCATAATTCTCTCAGCCGGCTTTGATGCCCACGAAAGCGATATGATGTCAGGTACCAACCTGTCTACCGATGGTTATGATTTTGTTTCTGAAGTTATAATGAATCTTGCTAATCGATTTACAGATGGTCGAGTTGTGTCGGTGCTGGAAGGTGGGTATAATCTGGACGTCCTGCCGATATTGGTTGAAAATCATATCAAGATGCTGGCGGCAATAAGGTAGAGCACGAACACCAATGCTCATCAATTACTGAGATAAAGACCAATTCTTGGAGGGATTATGTTTGTAGGCGATAGGATGTCAAAAGACCTTTTTACTGCTGGTCCGGACATGACGATATTTGAAGCAAAAAATTTGATGACGGAAAAGAACATTCGCCATCTGCCGATTATCGATGCGGAAGGAAAGCTTCTCGGCATCGTCTCGGATCGGGATATGCGCGATGCGATGCCGTCAACTTTGTTGAAAAAGCCCGACTACGATATCACTCTGGGCAAAATAGGCAATTATCTTGTCGGTGACATAATGACCCGAAACCCGATGACTGTTTATGCCTATTACACTTTGCAGGACACCCTGCTGGTAATGCAGAAAAGGAAGGTTGGTGCCTTGCCGGTTATTGATGAAGATGGGTATCTAAAGGGAATTTTGTCGACGCGGGATTTGCTGTCTGCATTCGTCAACGTTATGAATATCGATGAACCTGGCAGTCTGTTATGTATTCTCATTAAGGAAAAGCGAGGGCAGATGAAGAAAATAGTTGATATTATAACAGAAGAGAACATTTCTCTCGGTAGTGTGTTGGTGGCCAGAGTCTGGGACAAAGACAAAAGGGCGATCTTCCCTTATTTGCTGACGAACAATGTTATCAACGTAAAAAAGAAGCTGCTTGCTGCTGGTTTTGAAATGATCGACCCCATGGAATTGTATTTTAATCAGCTACCTCGTGTTCGGCCATAAAGGGTTCTTTCGACCTCACTGCTCGTTGCTCTCAAAATGAAATTCTCAGAGAAAAGCGAGCATAGAGACTTCGAAATATCTCCTTTATGCACAGATACTATTAAAGAAGATGTCTTTCGTTGCTTTGCCAGCAGAGTTCAGCTGTGTGTTTACTGCGCTATGGCAGGCGGATGTTGCCTGCCATAGACCAAGATTATACCTTTGCTAATGTAGTCACAGGCGAGGAGGTGGCTCTCTCCGCTGGTCGTATAGTTTTCGTGATTTTTCTCAATAGTGGCCAGAGTATAAAGATAATTGACCCTGATGCCGCCGGATTGAGCAATGCCTTTTTCTGAGAGATCGGCTGCCCTGTTGATTCGTTCGATCCTGGCGCCATTTGATAAATGGAAATGGCACACCCTGGCAAATGCATGTGCACCTTTCTTGGCTGTGAGCAGGTAGTTGGCGCAGAGGCGGAGAAGGATTGGCTTGCGTGGTGTCTCCTTTGGTACGGGCTGTTTTGCACCAATTGCTTTGATTTGCTTTGATTATTTCAATAAAAAGAACTTTTAGCTCTTTTTCATCCGTTGGTTCGTTGATGAGTTTCTTCTCTTTATCTGTGAAGTCCCAGTCATCCCGGAATGGGTCGAGGTAGTTAAGAAACCCGTGGAGAGACAAGAAGGTTGCGCAGGTGGAAATTTAATTTTCTGCATTCGTCTTTATCGGTACGGTTCAGGCGTTGTTCGATTGTTTCTTCAACCGCCTTATTGTCGACGCCGTACTCAATGGCGAGAAGCTCCAGAAAACGTTTGCGGGTATTGCTGTCAAACATGTTACCTCCTCTGAAGTATGGTGCTGCCGTGGCAGCGTAAGTTGCCAGAATATTTACTGGAGAAAAAAGTTGAAATTGAAAAAATGATAAACTATCATCTCTCGGAAACAACTCAATAAATAACAATCTAACCGAATTCCTGTTTCGCTGTGTATATCGATATTTATGAGGTAAGTTAACTAATTTATGAAGAAAAAAACGATATTTCTGCTTTATATAAATATGGTTATGGTAATCGTGCCCGCATTTGGGCAGACAGCCTTATTGCAGGAAAATCGACACGAAGCGACGAAAACACAAGCCGTGGCTGAGTTGCCGCTTACCCGGCAGCCTCCGGTTAGTGCGAAAAACAATCAGGATCCGGAAAAGACCGAAATCTTCAATCGGTCTCTAAAGGCCGCAGAAAATGGATCTGTGGAGGCGCAAAGGCGAGTCGCTGAAATGTATGCTTTCGGTGATGGTACAGAAAAAGACCTAAAGAAAGCCTACTACTGGCTCAGTAAACTCGCGGGTAAGGGCGATGATGTCGCCCAGAGCAATCTAGCCTGGATGTACTATCGCGGTGAAGGGGTTGGCGCCGATAAGGCCATAGCGTTTGAGTGGTTTCTTCTGGCAGCGAGAAATGGCAACCAGAACGCGCAAATTAAAGTGGCCAATATGTATTACCTCGGTGAAGGGGTAGTTCAAGATGAACAAAAATCGTTTTTTTGGACCAAAAAGACCGCTGAGGACGGGGGGGCCAGTTCGCAATACAACCTGGCAATGATGTTCGATAAGGGGTCAGGGACAAAACAGTCGAGCACCCAGGCATTCCAATGGTACGAAAAGGCTGCCGCCCAGGAATATGTTCTGGCCCAGAATACAGTGGCTTGGCGATACAGTAATGGGATAGGTACTGAGCAGGATGACGCGAAAGCTGCGTACTGGTACCGGAAATCTGCCGAAAACGGGGATCCCTTTGGTCAGTATAATATCGGCAGAATGCTGGCAAAGGGGGAAGGGGTTGAGCGTGATGATAAGAAGGCTTTTTTTTGGTGGATGCAATCAGCGCAGCATGGCTTCATTCTTGCCCAGGGTAGATTGGGCTACTGTTACGCTAAGGGCATTGGGGTTGAAAAAGACCTCAGACAATCCTTCCGGTGGTGGTCCATTGCAGCCGGTGGTGGTAATGAGATAGCGGAAAGAAATTTGCAGTTTTTGTGCCGTGAAAATCCTGAAGCCTGCACTCCTGCAATTGTAACTCCTCCATTGCCCTGATTATGTCGGATCGATACTTGTGGTCTCAGTCGGCAGTTTTTTCTTTTTCCAGTTCTTCCGGACTAAGACTCCAAAAAGGTGTACCGTCTTTGGTCAAACGAACCTTAAACACAAAATTATCTCCCTGCTTGACTTTGGCGGCCATCAGAATGTCTTTCCCATCGATCACCGCCCAGCTTCCGCTCACTTTGGTCGGGATATTTTTACGAATGGTAATCTCGTCAGGGCTGCTGAATGCTACGGGACAGAGATGCACAAGAATTTTATCACCACCTTCCTCCATAATGAATGCTGTTCCGGGATCCATTCCCGGTAACGGAGTGACTACCATAAATTGCAGAATTTTTCCCTTAAGGGAATCCCTCTCTTTATAGTTGTAATAGCCATCATAAGCAGAACCTTTTTCCCACCCTGAGTAACCCGTCCTTTCTGCCGATTCGGCGAGGGTGAATACAAAGAGAATGCTGGCCACAGCCATGCAAGAAGATAGTAATTTGTAGAGTGAGAAAGATCGCACGTTTTTTCTCCTGAAAAATGAGGAAGTGATCGAACTACATTTTTATTATTTTTCAATAATAATTATTTTTTTCTGTTCTGCCTGAAAAAATCCTCGAGAAAATGTTTTCTCCAGCCGTCTGTCTGGCGCAACTGTTCCGGTTCATCATTTTTCGTGGTGTTAAGTGTTTTAACCAGACGTTTAAGTTCGGATACATTGCCGACGAGACCAGGAGAAATGCCTAGTAATTCGCATTTCAGGGCAATAAGGTTGTGCAGTTGTTCCATACTGCTCTTGTCGTTTTTACCGAGCCGTATAATATACGGCGCTTCGGGGTAGGTCGATTCCTGCTGCGTTAAAGTCGTTGCAACTATTGCTGCCACGGTTTTACCATATTTTGTTGTAGCTTTTTCTGATAGTCCGGTTTTTTCCCTGAGCTCATTAGGGATTACCTGTTTTTGCCTGGCGATTTCTATCAGAACAGAATCTTTAATTATATGCCCGCGTGGACGGTCTCGTTTTCGTGCTATCCCCTCCCGCCAGGTTGTCAGGTTCTTGAGAATGGCTAATCCCTGTCTATCGAGATGACTGTTTCCTCGGATTTTGAGAAATCGCTCGTTATCGGGTGGTCCTGAATAGCTTGCTGGATTATTGAGCAGGTTCAATTCTTCCTGGAGCCAGGATTTTATTTTTGGGCCAATGATACGAGTCAGCAGCAGTATGCGTACTGCCCGGAGATACCGGACGTCATCGAGGGCATATCGAGTCTGGTTGTCGCTCAATGGCCGTTGCAGCCAGTTCGTCCGCGTTTCTTCTTTGGAAAGAGTGATGTCAAGCAGCTCTTTTACCAGATTCACTAAAGAGAGGGTGGCGGGCAGGTTGGAAAAACCTGCAGCCAAACGTGTATCGAAAATATTTTGCGGTGTTGTACCAGTTGCCCGCTGGAGGATCGCCAAATCTTGGGGTGCGTCATGTAAAATTTTTACGACTCCCCGGTCGGACAAGAGCTTGCCCAGTGGCTGTAAATTTTTTATAGCGATAGGGTCGATGAGATAACCGTCTTCGTTGGATAATGCCATCTGGATCAGACCGAGTTGCGGGTAGTAGGTCCGTTCCCATACAAATTCAGTATCCAGGGCGACGGCATCGTTTTTTCGGGCCCGTTGCACCAACTTATCCAGATCTGCTTCATTTTCTATTAAGGGCGTACGTTTTTCCATGCTATTATCTGATGAGTTATTGAGGAATGATTATATTGTTTGTAGAAAAAATCATTTCATGAAGGAACGAATCCCCTGGTTTTGGGTGGGGCACTGCCAATGTGAGCCATCCCCTGGGGACTCTTTCATTTTTCTGAAAGCCTCTTCATAAAAAGACATAAAGGTTGAGAAAAGACAAGAAATATTCTTCTTTTATGCTGTCTATTTGTATTCTTTTTTCTTATTGTTGGAAAGTAATAATAACAGAAGACCTAGGTGTCAGTGAGAAAAAAATGATTGTATATATCCTGAAAAGAATCCTGTTGATGATCCCGACACTGTTCGGAGTGATGGTGGTCACCTTCACCATTACCCAGTTTGTTCCCGGTGGGCCGGTAGAGAAGATGATCGGCGAGATTGAGGGAATCAGTGGTGGAAGTGGAGAAGTGAGAGCGGGTTCTTCGACTCTGTATCGTGGCAATTCCGGACTTGATGCGGAGAAAATTGCCCGCTTGAAAAAGCTCTATGGGTTCGATCAGCCGCCGGTGACTCGATTTTTCAAGATGATGAAAAATTATCTGGTCCTCGATTTTGGGACTTCCTATTATTACCATCAAAGCGTTGCTGAATTGGTCGTTTCCCGGATGCCCGTCTCTATGTCCCTTGGGCTTTGGGGGTTTTTGATCGTTTATGGAGTCTGCATTCCGTTGGGGATCAAAAAGGCAGTGAGCGACGGCTCGCGTTTTGATATAATCAGCTCCTCGATCATTCTTGTCGGCTATGCCATTCCCGGTTTTGTGTTGGGGGTCCTGTTAATTGTCCTGTTTGGTGGCGGCAGCTTCTGGTCTATCTTTCCTCTTCGTGGGCTGGTCTCGGATAACTGGCATGAATTGAGTCTTAGCATGAAAATACTTGATTATCTCTGGCATATGGTTCTGCCAATTACCGCAACTGCCATCGGTAGTCTTGCTGTGATGACCATGCTGACAAAAAACTCATTTCTGGAAGAGATCCGAAAACAATATGTCCTTACTGCACGGGCCAAAGGTCTTTCTGAGAATCAGGTATTGTACAAACATGTTTTTAAAAACGGAATCATTCCCATCATAACCGGTTTCCCGGGTTATTTTGTTGCTTCGTTTTTTACCGGTAGCCTGCTCATTGAAACTATTTTTTCGTTAAATGGCATGGGGCTGCTAGCTTATGAATCGGTTCTCAATCGTGATTACCCGGTGGTGCTGGGCACCCTGTATTTTTTCACCCTGATCGGGTTGATCTCCCGATTGTTGTCTGATTTGAGTTACGTATTAGTTGATCCCCGTATTAGTTTTGAGGGATTAGATGAATAGGATACAACCGGGAAAGCAACTGAAACTGGCTCTGGCAAAGCGCAGAGTCAAGACCTGGCAACGATTTAAACGCAACAGACGGGGGTATTACAGTCTTGTCATATTTGCCGTACTGTTCGGCATGAGTTTGCTGGCCGAGGTTATCAGCAATGATTCACCGCTGTTGGTTAAATATGCCGGAAAATTTTATTTCCCGATTTTTGTGTCGTATCCGGAGGTGACTTTTGGCGGCGATTTTGAAACCGAAACAGATTATCGAGACCCATTTATCCGAGAAAAATTGCAGGAACCTGGTAATTTCGTTCTCTTTCCTCTTAATAAAAATAGTTACAATACTATCAATCAGGAAATTGTCGGCCCGGTACCCTCGCCTCCAACCATGGCCAACATTTTTGGCACCGACGATAGGGGCAGAGACGTTTTGGCGAGAATTATCTATGGTTTCCGATTGAGCATCCTATTTGGTCTGGCCCTCACCTGTACCGGGACATTGGTGGGTATTGTTGCTGGGGCAATTCAGGGCTACTTCGGCGGGCGGACTGATCTCTTGATGCAGCGTTTCATTGAAATATGGGGTGCTATGCCTGAATTATATCTGCTGATAATTTTTGCCTCGATATTTAAACCGAGTATTCTGCTGCTGCTCATTTTGCTGTCACTGTTCAGCTGGATGGGTTTGTCCGACTATGTCCGGGCAGAGTTTCTGCGGGGCAGAAACCTTGAATACGTTAACGCGGCAAGGGCCTTGGGGGTCAAAAACGTGACGATTATGTGGCGCCATCTCCTGCCCAACGGTTTAACACCTGTTATCACTTTTCTTCCTTTTCGAGTTTCGGCAGCGATACTGGCTCTGACCAGCCTCGATTTTCTGGGCCTTGGAGTGCCGCCGTCAACGCCAAGCCTGGGGGAATTACTCGCCCAGGGCAAAGCAAACATCGAGGCGTGGTGGCTTTCTTTATCTGCTTTTGCCGTTCTGGTCGGGATGTTGATCCTCCTTATTTTTATAGGTGAAGCCTTGCGGGAAACATACGATCCCAGGAAAAACTAAAATCGGTCCGTACCTGAACATTATCTCGGAATTGCTTGGTTCTGAAGCATTCCTGCCAGGAACCGGATTACTTGTCTACGTTTTCTAGACATTGACTTCTTGCCGGTCTGTTTATATCATACGGTTCGATGCTTTGTGCATCAAGCGAGTACTAAAAAGAGCACCCTCTTGATGCAAAAAACATTGAAAACAATACCGGCTTAACACCCGTTTACAGTGGTTAAAATAAAAAAGTCCTCTAATTGTATTTACAACTCTCTCATATTTAGAGACGCAAGTTCATGAAAAGTAATTCACTGGTACGACTCGGCGATACCGGACTGTATGTGCTGACAGATCTCGGGCGAATGGCGATTTTTTTTCTGAAATCGATTCGAGGAACGTTCAGGCGGCCTTTTAGGTTCTTGGAGCTGGTGCGTCAGGTCCACTTTATCGGTGCCGGATCTCTCGTGGTGATTTTTTTTACCGCCTTATCTACCGGGATGGTATTGGGACTTCAGGGTTACTATTCACTGAATAAATTCGGTGCAGAGGGGATGCTTGGGTCGGCTGTCTCTCTCACTCTTATTATGGAACTCGGACCCGTGCTGACAGCTCTGATGGTTGCAGGACGCGCCGGATCCGCAATGTGTGCTGAGATAGGTATAATGCGGATTTCCGAACAAATTGATGCCTTGGACTGTATGGCCATTGATCCTTTCAGGTATTTTATTACACCGAAATTTCTTGCAATGCTCATTGCAATGCCCCTATTGACTGCGGTCTTTGATGTGGTAGGCATTTTCGGAGGCTATCTGGCAGGAGTGAAAATGATGGGTGTCAGCCCGGGCAGTTTTATAGAAGGCATGACGACGAGTGTTACCAATCATGATATCAGGGTGGGAATTATCAAATCCTTTGTTTTCGGCCTGCTGGTCGTCTGGATCTGCTCGGGTCGGGGTTTTTTTGTCCGAGAAATACGAGGTGCAGGTTTCGGGGCGGAAAGTGTCAGCCGTGTCACCACGCAGGCGGTGGTCTATTCCTCTATATCTGTTCTTGTCTTCGATTATCTTTTGACAGCGGTGCTCTTGTAATATGAAAGCTGCTATTGAATTTAGAAATGTCGTGAAGAGTTTTGCCAAAAGAGACGGCGGCGTTCAGTATGTTCTTGATGGGGTGGATTTTTCAATTCCGGTCGGGAAAACGACAGTAATTGTCGGCGGGAGCGGTCAGGGAAAAAGTGTCACCCTGAAGCTTGTCCTTGGTCTTCTGCATGTTGATTCCGGACAAATCTTTGTCCATGATAAAAATATCATCGGGGCAAGAGGGGCGGATCTTGAGCAGCTTCGTACTCAATTCGGGGTGTTGTTTCAGGGGTCGGCACTTTTTGATTCGCTGAGCGTTTTTGAAAACGTTGCTCTACCGCTGAGAGAACTAACCGATAAGAGCGAAGCACAGATTAGGGAACAGGTCGCTGCGACACTTGCTCAATTCGAGCTTACCGGGCATGAAGAAAAATATCCGGCACAGTTAAGTGGCGGCATGAAAAAGAGGGTGGGATTGGCTCGTGCCATGCAACTTAAGCCTTCGATCATGCTTTTTGATGAGCCAACCACCGGACTTGATCCGGTCATGAGTAATGAAATATATCACCTCTTTGCCAGAACACAGGCCGAATTCGGCTTTACTTCGGTGATTGTCAGTCATGACGTACCGAAGATTTTCAACCTGGCTGATCAGGTTATTATGTTGAACAAGGGGAAGATGGATGTGTTTGACAGCCCGGAGGAAATTCAGTGGTCCGAAAAAGAGTATATTCAGGAATTTGTTCGCACAACCATGGGAGACATCTATCAGAGTCGCCTGGTGGAAGAGTGATGGCTTCCATCTTGAAAATTTAAGCTTTTGCGAGACTATCAATGATGAAAAATAATACTTTAGAGATGGTTGTTGGGCTGTTCATAATCATTGGTTTTGCCGCCTTTGGTTATCTGGCCCTGCAGTTAGGCGAGGTTTCTTTTTTAACCGCCGGCAAGACGTACGTTATCAAGGCTGAATTTAACAATGTTGCCGGAGTAAAGAAAGGTGCATCTGTACAAATCGCTGGTGTCGTTGTGGGTGAGGTGACTGCAATCGAACTCGGTAAAGACGCGTATGCTGTGTTGTCTCTGCAGATAGATAACAGCGTGGAAGTACCAAAAGATTCAATGGCTTCCGTTAAATCCCAGGGAATAATTGGCGATAAGTATATCCAGTTGAGCCTTGGGGGTGATGAGGAACTTTTTAAGCCTGGTGGAATGATCGTTGATACCGAGTCATCATTGGATATAGAATCTCTTATAAGTAAATTCGCTTTTGGCAGTGCAAAACAAAAATAAAAAATTTAAATAGTGATTTTCGCTTCCCTTTATAAAAATTTGAGCTGTTGAGATAAAAAATGCAAAAGATACTATTACTGTTTATTGTCCTGTGTGGTCTTTCGGTTGGGGCGATCCGGGCGGAAGAGATGGGGCCTTCCGCGACTCTCAAGCCTGTTCTCAATGATTTGACGGCAGTATTGAGAGATCCAAGTTTGAAGGGCAACGAGCATTTGGTCGAGCGACGAAAAAAGATCATGACAAATATCAAACGTGGTTTTGATTTCAGAGAAATGTCAGAGCGTGTGCTCGGCAGGACCTGGCGGATGATTGATGACCAGGAAAAAGATAATTTTACTGCGCTTATGACCAAATTGCTGGAAAATGTATACATTGGTAAACTTGAAGGTTATTCTGGAAAGGCTCCTGAATTCGTTGCTGAAACAGTGAAAGATGACAGGGCTCAGGTAACGACTCTTATCGAAAATGGTGCTGCAAAGTTGCCAGTGTATTACATTATGAGAAGAACTGATTCGGGTTGGATGGTTTACGATATTAACATCGAAGGAATCAGTCTGGTGAGAAATTATCAGGAGCAATTTAAATCAATACTGCGTACAGAAAAATATGAGGGCCTTGTTAAGGTATTACAAGAAAAAAACCGTTCCTTTTTTGTCGATGTGCAGTAGGCCTGCATATGGTTGATTATAGTACTGCGTTGCAAACGTGTTGTTTTAACTTTCTTGAAAAAACAGAGGCTGAAACATTGCTAGCGCTCATGGAAAAAGTCTCATATGACGCCGGCGCTGAGTTGTTCCAGAAAGGTGATCTGGCTGAGTGTTTGTATTTTCTTGTGTCAGGACGGATTGCCGTGCAAAATAAAACGGGTTTTGGGGAAAGAACTCAAGTCGTTGCTCTCCTTGATCCTGGCGCTCCAATTGGTGAAAAGGGGCTCTTTGCTGGCGCCAGTCGTGGAGCCACCCTTACGATGGTAAAAGATTCTGAACTGCTTGCCCTGTCCCACGAATCGTTCGATAAACTGGTTGATGATACTCCTGTTGTTGCAATCAAGTTATTGAAATGGTTATTAAATAGAGTGTCCTTGCGGTTGGAAAAAAACTCTGAACGATTGGTTCAAGTTCTCTAACGCAGCGAAGGTTATTTTTTTTAAGGTCCAGTATTCTTGTTAATGTCTTGATATTACGTTAGTAATTCCTTCTCGTCGGATTTAATTCTTCTGATGTGATGTTTTTTTTCTAGCCATTCTGAGATAAATTGATTACTTGTCCTTTCTTTTATTTTTCGAATCATCGCATATCAAAATCGAGTTTTTTGTTTTATGATACTGCTTTTTGAAGACATCACGTGGAAACTTCATCACTATACAATTTGTGACACAAGCTGGTTCCAACCAGAGAATGATAACTTTCTCCTCGCTGCTACAGCTCGTATCAGTGTTTCCAGGCGCGATAAACAGACAGTGCTGCTCAAAGGTAGTCTGGAAGGACTGCGATTGGCTGCCTGTGACAGGTGCCGTGAAGAGGTAAAAGAAGCATTGTATTGTGAATTTGAATACCTGGTTACAACCAGTAAAGAACAGCTCCTTGATTCGAGCGATGTTGAGTGTAGTGAAAAAGATGCTATCACTCTTTCTCTCAATGTCCCGGGAATTGATGTAGACGAGATCTTGCGGGAGCAGGCCTATTTGGCTTTTCCTTTGAAGACGCTCTGTGATGAAGATTGTAAAGGTATCTGCGCAGGATGTGGGGTTGTGCTGAATAGTGAGGTTTGTCAGTGCCCTTCTGAAGGGTTTGGTTCAACGTTCGCTATTTTAAAAAAGCTCACCAACAAGTAATAATATTAATACAAAGGTATGATACATACCTGATTTGGAGGATACAATGGCCTTACCCAAAAGAAGACATTCCCATTCCCGTACCCGGAAAAGACGGTCCCATGATTTCTTGACTGCACCGGGGCTTTCACTTTGTCCAGACTGCGGTGAACCTAAGCAACCGCATCGACTCTGCGGCGGTTGTGGTAAGTATAAAGGGAGAACAGTTTACTCTCTTGATACTGCAGTAGAATAGGAGAGGAGTGTGCAAATAGCCCTGGATGCCATGGGAGGAGACTATGGCTCAGAGGAGTTGATTGCCGGGGCTCTTCTTGCTGTCAGACAGAAGGACCTGCGTGTAACTCTGGTAGGAGACGAGAGTCAACTCAGTAAACATCTCGAGATCCTGGCTCCTGATCGCAAGACAGCGAAGCTCATCGAAATTGTTCATTCATCGCAAGTTATTGATATGAATGAACATCCTGTTGATGCAATTCGGAAGAAAAAAGACGCCTCGATAATGGTTGCCTTTGGCCTCGTTCGTAGTGGGGAGGCCGATGCTGTTGTAAGTGCTGGTAATTCTGGAGCAACTTTGGCTGCGGCTTCTCGCAAGCTCGGTCGATTAGAGGGGATTTCCCGTCCAGGTATTGCGTCGATTTTTCCGACTCTCAAAAAACCGGTGGTGCTGATGGATATAGGGGCAAATGTTGATTGCCGTCCGCAGCATCTTTTTCAATTCGGTATAATGGCCTCGGCCTTTTCTCGTATCAACGGTGTGCAAAATCCGCGGGTGGGACTGTTATCCATCGGAGAAGAAACCGGCAAAGGCAACACCCTGATAAAAGAGACCTATCCTCTCTTAGAAAAAAGTGCACTGAATTTCATTGGCAACGTCGAGGGACGCGATGTTTTCCAGGGTGATGTCGATGTAATTGTCTGTGACGGTTTTGTCGGCAACGTCTGTCTTAAGGTCAGTGAGGGGCTTGCCGAGGCTGCCATGCAAATGCTGAGAGACGAAATTTGCAAATCGTTTCTGGCTAAAATTGGCTATCTTTTGGCAAGGCATGCCTTCAAGTCTTTTAAAAAGCGTGTCGATTATGCGGAGTATGGTGGTGCTCCGCTTCTTGGTATTGATGGCATTGGTATAATCTGTCATGGAAAATCAAGTTCGCACGCTATTAAAAATGCTATTCTGGAAGCTGAAAAAATGGCCAGAGGAAACATCAATAAAGATATTCTGGAAAGCCTTGGCACCAGTAATTCCGTCGAACGCAATGTCGACAATCTGGAGAAGTGATGGGTACTGTTGTCTTGGGAACCGGTTCATGTTTACCGAAAAGAGTTCTTACCAATGCCGAACTCGAATCGATCGTTGATACGAATGCCGATTGGATACAAAGCAGGACCGGTATTGAAACGAGATGTATCGGCGGTAAGGGAGAAAAAACCTATCAGCTGGCAACGATGGCGGCTGAAAAGGCCCTTGTGGCTGCAGGTATAGACGCCAAGGAGCTTGATCTCATCGTTGTGGGAACAATAAGCTCCCACATGCTTATGCCGTCCAGTGCCTGCTACGTTCAAACGGAACTTGGTGCAACGAATGCCTTTGCTTTTGATTTGAATGCCGCCTGCTCTGGATTTCTTTACGGGCTGGATCTGGCCGATAAATATATCCGGGATGATCACAGTATGAAAATACTGGTGATTGGTGCAGAAACCCTCTCCGGCCGCCTGAACTGGGCGGATAGAAATACCTGTATTCTTTTTGGAGACGGAGCCGGAGCAGCAATTTTCGGGTATTCCGACAGCGATCGTGGTGTCATTGGCTCGAGTATGCATTCCGATGGAAGTTTGTGGAAATTGCTCTATATGCATGCCCCTGAAAGCTCCAATCCAGATCTGATTGTCAAAGGAAACAATGGTGCTTATATCCAGATGGAAGGACGGGAAGTTTTTAAACATGCAGTTCGAGCTATGGAAGATGCGGTAAACAGGGTTCTGCTCAAGGAGAAGGTCGATAAAGAATCAATCAGTCTTGTTATTCCGCATCAAGCCAATATGCGTATTCTCAATAAGTTGATTGATAGGCTTGATATCCCACAGAGTAAAGTATTTATAAACGTTTCCAAGTATGGTAATACATCCGCTGCATCAATCCCAATCGCCCTGGATGAAGCCAATAACCTCGGTTTAATTGCTCAAGGCGACATAATTTTGTTCTGTTCCTTTGGTGGTGGTCTTACTTGGGGAGCAACCCTGATCAAGTGGTAAACAGGAGATATGAGAATGGATTATTTCTTATCCGAAGAACAGCAGATGATTGTCGATATCACCAGGCAGATCACTGACGAGCGAATAATACCAAGCCGCGCAGAACTCGATGAAAAACATGAATTTCCTCGGCAGATTCTTAATGAAATGGCTCAGGCTGATCTTTTTGGCGTGCCGATCCCTGAGGCATATGGTGGTTTTGGTGGCGGTTGTCTGGAGATTGCGCTTACGGTTGAGCAACTTGGGCGCGGATGCATTGGTGTTGGCACAGCATTTGCCGCGAATTTTCTTGGTGTCTACCCTATTATTATTGCAGGCTCTGAGGAGATGAAGCAGAAGTATTTGCCCGAAGTCGCAACCGGTAAAAAATTTGGGGCTTTTGGTCTGACTGAGGCTAATGCCGGCTCAGATGCGTCCGGTATTCAGACCACTGCAGTACTCGATGGCGAAGAGTGGGTGCTGAATGGCACAAAGCAGTGGATCACCAATGGTGGCGAGGCGCAGATTTATACGGTCGTGGCTATTACCGACCGGAGTCGCGGCCCGCGGGGTGCATCTCTGTTTGTTGTGGAAGAAGGAGATCCTGGTTTTTCCTGTGGTCCAAAGGAAAAGAAAATGGGCATCAGGGCATCGTCTACCACCGAGCTTATTTTTAAAGATTGTCGTATTCCAAAAGATCGGCTGATTGGTCGTGCCGGAACCGGTTTTATCACCGTTATGAAGACACTGGATCTTTCCAGGCCTGGAATCGCCGCTCTTGGAGTGGGACTGGCTCAGGGAGCACTCGATGAGGCGGTCAAATATGCCAAGCAACGTCAACAGTTCGGCAAACCAATTATTGCTTTTCAAGCAGTCCAGCATATGTTAGCTGATATGGCGATAGGTATTGAATCGGCTCGTGCTCTTGTCTACGCTGCGGCAAAACATATTCAAGCGCATCCAAAAGATATGTCCAAGGCATCGGCGATGTGTAAAACGTATGCAACTGATGTGGCTATGAAGGTGGCAACTGACGCTGTACAGGTCATGGGTGGCTATGGCTATATGTGCGAATATCCGGCCGAGAAGATGATGAGAGACGCCAAAATCCTCCAGATTTATGAAGGAACTAATCAAATTCAGCGCAATGTCATCGGTCAGGAATTAAATAAAGAATACTCTTGATTGTTTCCTCACTGCCGCAGATCGGAACATAAGCAGCTGAATACAGATGTTGACAAACTCGAAAAACATCTCATTGCAAGATGATCGCGGTGCTATCGGATAGTGCTATTTTTATAACTACAGGTTGTTGCATGAAAATTATCGTATGTGTTAAACAGGTTCCGGATGCGAGTGACGTGCGTCTTGATCCTGTTACCAATACGCTTGCCAGAGAAGGGGTGCAGTCGATCATGAATCCGTATGATCAACATGCCCTCGAAGAAGCTGTTCGCCTCAAAGAAAAAAATGGAGGCGAGGTTGTCGTGGTGACTATGGGACCACCGCAAGCTGAAGAAATACTCAGGCAGGCGATTAGTTGTGGAGCCGATAGCGTAGTCCTTGTTTCTGACAGATCTTTTGCCGGTGCTGATACCTGGGCGACATCGTATACCCTTGAACATGCTGTTAACAAAATTGGGGCCTTTGATCTGATTTTATGCGGTAAGCAAGCCATTGATGGCGATACCGCCCAGGTAGGTCCGGGCTTAGCCACTCGCCTTGGTATACCCTATCTTACCTGTGTACAAAAAATACGAGAAATAAGCGATAAAGGGCTCATTGTTGAAAGGATGATGGATGAAGGCTATGATGTGGTTGCTGTTGATTATCCTGCACTCCTGACCGTGGTCAAAAATATTAACGATCCTCGTGTACCTTCTCTCAAAGGAAAAATGAAGGCGAAAAAGGCTGAAATTCTCCAGTTAAGTGCCGCAGATATAGGCGCCGATCCTACATGTATCGGCCTGCCCGGTTCTCCCACCAAGGTTGTTAAGGTTTTCCCACCCGAAGCCCGGGGTGGAAGATCGGTTCTTAGTGGTACACTGGATGAACAGCTCGATCAACTTGTTGATAAGTTGCTACCATATCTGTGACAGGGCGGGGTATTGAAAATATGTTGAAAGTTAATAAAGAGCTTTGTATCGGTTGCGGTATCTGCGAAGAGAACTGCCCCTTTGGCGCTATAACCATAAAGGATGGCTTGGCTGTAGTTGGCGACAGCTGTACTCTGTGCGGTGCATGTGTGGAAAGTTGTGAGGTCCAGGCACTCAGTCTCGAGGTGGAAAACAAGCAGGTTCAGGAAGATCTGGCCGACTGGCAAGGAGTTCTAATCTTTTGCGAGTATCGGCATGGGGAACTCGCTCCCGTTTCGCTTGAACTTTTAGGTATCGGTCGACAACTTGCCGACAGCCGGGGGGTACAGCTTTGCGCATTGTTGCTTGGGTATGAAACAGCAGAGACCGCCCAATTGCTTATTGGACATGGAGCAGATGTCGTCTATCTTGCTGAACATGAAGCTTTGCGAGAATTCAGAGAAGATTGTTATAGTGAAATAACCGCTGCAGTTATTAGGCAATACCGGCCAGAAATAGTTTTGGCAGGGGCCACCGCTATTGGGAGATCATTTATCCCTGGGGTGGCGACGCTTGTAAACACAGGGCTTACTGCCGACTGTACGAAACTGGAGATCCGTGAAGAGGACGGTGCACTGCTGCAGACCCGTCCGGCGTTTGGCGGCAATATCATGGCGACCATCGTTTGTGAGTCAACCAGACCGCAGATGGCAACCGTACGCTCGAAAGTGATGAAGCAGCTGCCGTTTGATGGCGCTCGCAGGGGAGCTGTCGTTGACGTCGTTTTAACTGCAGAGCAGTTGCAGAGTCGGGTGCAGGTGCTTGAGTCTGTGGTCGAGGATGCTGGCAGCGTCAATATTCAGGAGGCTGATATTCTGATCTCGGGAGGCCGTGGACTGGAAAATGCCAAAGGTTTTGAACTGATAAGGGCACTTGCCAAAACGATGGGCGCAAAAGTATCCGCATCACGAGCCGTGGTTGACGCCGGGTGGATTCCCTATCCGCATCAGGTGGGCCAGACAGGCAAGACAGTGGCACCGAAGTTGTACATAGCCTGTGGAATTTCAGGAGCGGTGCAGCATGTTGCTGGAATGCAGTCGGCGGAAACTATTGTGGCAATTAACCGGGACGCGCATGCCTCAATTTTTAATGTTGCTGATTTTGGGATAGTAGGTGACTTATTTGAAATTATCCCTAAATTGATAAAAAAGATTGAGGAGCGCTGTTAGATTATGAACCTTGAAGGAAAAATCGCTTTGGTAACAGGCGGCAGCCGGGGCATAGGTCGGGCTATCTGTATTCGTCTGGCTTCCATGGGAGTTCTGGTTTATATCAACTATGTCAGCCGGTCCTCGGCAGCCGAAGAGACGCAGCGGATTACTCAACAAGCAGGAGGTAGATCCGAGATTATAGGCTTTGATGTAGCTGACGGCAAAGCAGTGCAAGATGCCTGCAAAAAAATAATTATTGAAGCCGGATCAATTGACATCCTGGTAAATAATGCTGGGATTACCAGAGACGGTCTGATGGCCAGAATGAAGGAATCCGAATGGGATGAGGTTATAAATACCAACCTCAAAGGAGCATTTCTCTGCGCTAAAGCTGCATCGCGAGCGATGATGAAGAAAAAGTGGGGGCGGATTATTAATATCTCATCGGTTTCCGGAGTTGCCGGTAACCCCGGGCAGGTGAATTACTCTGCGGCCAAAGCAGGACTTATCGGTCTTACCAAGTCGATGGCGCGGGAGTATGCTTCGCGCAATATTACAGTTAACAGTGTAGCCCCCGGTTATATTGAGACCGAAATGACTAATATGCTGGACGAAAAGACGCAACAACAAATTAAAGCTGAAATTCCCCTTGCCGCGTTTGGCAGAACAGAGGATATTGCCGGAGCGGTTGCCTATCTCGCATCCGAAGATGGGCGCTATATCACTGGGCAAACACTGCATGTCAATGGCGGTATGTATATGTAACAGGTTGTACCGATAAATATATTCTTTATAGTAACGTAAAATCATTGTACATGGTTTTTTGAACTATGTCTAATTTCAAGTAAGGGAGTAAGATAATGGCAATTGAACAGGAAATGATAGATA
Source organism: uncultured Desulfopila sp. (assembly GCA_965363495.1). Taxonomy (GTDB): domain Bacteria; phylum Desulfobacterota; class Desulfobulbia; order Desulfobulbales; family Desulfocapsaceae; genus Desulforhopalus_A. The sequence continues at coordinate 21,402 of CBDTUM010000001.1, read as the reverse complement.
TAATCGTTGAGCAGTTAAGCGTTGAAAGTGATAAAGTTGTGCCAAAAGCTTCATTTGTTGATGACCTTGGCGCTGATTCTCTTGACCTAGTCGAACTGATAATGGCAATGGAAGAGGGGTTCGATATTGAAATCCCTGATGAAGATGCTGAAGGAATCGCTACTGTTCAGGATGCTATCGATTACGTTAAAAAGTTAAAATAGCCACTGGTTTAAAATAGAGAGCAGCAATTTTTATACCCCCGTTTACACGGTGTGACAGTAATAATAACGAAAAGGAGTAATTATTGTGAAGCGAAGGGTAGTGGTTACAGGAGTAGGTTTAGTTACACCTCTTGGTTCCGGTGTCCAGAAGAGTTGGCAGAATATCTGTGCCGGGGTCAGTGGAATTGATCTGATAACTCGATTTGATACTAGTGATTACGCTGTAAAAATTGCTGCGGAAGTGAAAGATTTTCAGGCAGAGGATTTTTTTGACAAAAAGGTGGTGAAACACCTGGATCTTTTTGTACAGTATGGTCTTGTTGCGGCTCAGATGGCGGTTCAGGACAGTGGGTATGAGGTAACTGAAGAAAACTGTGCGAGAGTAGGCGTGATTACCGGCTGTGGCATGGGTGGCTTACCGACCATTGAAAAATATCATAGTGTCTGTCTTGAAAAGGGGCCTAAAAGGATTACTCCTTTTTTCATTCCTATGGTGATCCCCAATATGCCTTCAGGGCATATCTCTATGGCAATCAATTCCAAGGGACCGAATCTTACTTTAACGACAGCCTGTGCGGCTGGAACGCACTCTGTCGGAGAAGCCTATCGACATATCAAATATGGGTTATGCGACATGATCGTTGCCGGTGGCACTGAGGCTGTTATTTGTGGTCTCGGCGTGGCTGGTTTCTCGGCAATGAAAGCATTGTCTGCGCGAAACGATGACCCGAAAAATGCATCTCGGCCCTTTGATAGAGATCGTGACGGATTCGTCATGTCTGAGGGGGCTGGTATGTTGATCATGGAAGAATATGAGCACGCAATTGCCCGTGGGGCGAAGATATACGCCGAAGTCTGCGGCTATGGTTTGAGTAGTGATGCTTATCATATCGCCGCGCCTCCGGAAGATGGTGAGGGTGGCATGCGGGCTATGAAAATGGCCCTGGCTGATGCTCATTTGCTTCCTGAGGACATTGATTACATTAATGCCCATGGCACTTCTACTCCCTTAAATGATAAGTGTGAAACACATGCCATAAAGGCTGTGTTTCAGGATCATGCTAAAAAGCTGGCTATCAGTTCGACCAAGTCGATGACCGGACATATGCTTGGCGCTGCTGGAGGCATTGAGGCTGTTTTTACTGCGTTGTCTCTGCAAGATCAAATTGCTCCACCGACTATCAACTTGGAAAATCCCAGTCCGGAATGTGATTTGGATTACGTTCCCAAAGTGGCTCGGAAAATGAACATTCGCGCGGCGCTATCCAATTCTTTTGGCTTTGGCGGCACCAATGCGGTCATTGCCATGAGAAAATTCGATGGGTGAATGCGAGAAGTACGCTCGATTCATCTGCTCTAAGCGGAGGAAAATGTGAAAATAGTCGTCGGTGCCGACCATGGCGGTTTTCTGTTGAAAGAAATCATCAAGAAAAAGCTTCTCGAGGCTGGCCGTGATGTCGTTGATGTCGGTTGCGAGTCCATTGATTCAGTGGATTATCCGGATTATGCTGCAAAGGCGGTATCGCGCATACAGACTGGCGATTGTCAGAGAGGGATATTAGTGTGTGGCACGGGGATAGGTATGTCTATTGCGGCAAACAGACACCGACGCATCAGGGCAGCCAATTGCTTTGATGTCCCTACGGCAAAATTAAGCAGACAACATAATAACGCCAATATTCTCTGTCTTGGTGCCAGGGTGCTTGATACAGACAATGCACTGCAGATGGTCATGACCTGGCTCGCCACTGAATTTTCCGGAGGGCGTCATCAGCAGCGGGTTGCCAAATTTAGTGAGTAACATGCAAAGACCAATTGTTGATCTTTCGTACAGCCGATTTTGCCGGAGAGCAAAATCGGCTGTACTGTTTTCCAAGGATATCTCTTTGCTCTGTCGTCACATTTTTTAGGCAGGGTAGTGGGTTAGTGATGTAATATAAAAGATCAACGGGGACAGGCACTTGCAGAGCTGTAAAATTCTGACAATTTGTTCCCAATATCTGTTTTGTGGGGAGGTGTTCGATGAAATGTCCGTATTGTGAGCATTTGGACAATCGAGTGATTGATTCGCGTCTCAATAAAGATGCTACAATCACCAGAAGAAGAAGAGAGTGCCTGGCTTGTGATCAGCGATTCACCACCTATGAAAGACTTGAAGTTATGTTGCCGGTGCTGGTTAAAAAAGATGGGCGTAGAGAAGGATGGGATAGGCATAAGCTTGTTGCCGGGCTGCAAAAAGCCTGTGAGAAACGTTCGGTCAGTCGTGATAAGATTGATGAATTCGCCGATAATATTGAACATAAACTGCAAGATTATGGGGCAAAAGAAATCCCTTCGCAGGTAGTGGGGGAATGGGTCATGGAAGGGCTTCCGCTCCTCGATGAAGTTGCTTATGTGCGGTTTGCCTCAGTGTATCGGCAATTTAAAGATGTCAATGAGTTTATGGATGAACTCAAAACACTTCTTGATTCCAGAGGTTTAAATGAAGGAAAAACAGGATAAGCAGTTTATGCGTCTGGCCCTGAAAGAAGCTGCAAAAGGCTTGGGGCGCACATCGCCAAATCCTTGTGTCGGTGCGGTGATTGTCAAAGACGGGCAGGTACTCGGTAAAGGATATCATAAAAAAGCCGGAACGCCGCATGCAGAAATAAATGCACTAAGAAACGCCTCTGCTTCAGTGATGGGGGCAACTCTTTATGTAACACTTGAACCCTGCAATCATACCGGCAGAACGCCTCCTTGTAGTCGGGCTATACTGGATTCCGGAATGGCGAGAGTGGTTATCGGCATGACTGATCCCAATCCTCTGGTTAATGGCGGTGGTATAGAATTTTTAAGAAATAACCGCATTGAGGTGATCAGTGGTGTTCTGGAACAGGACTGCGCGGCGCTGAACTATCCGTTTGTCAAGCACATCACTGAAGGTGTCCCCTGGGTGATAATGAAAGCCGGAGTAAGCCTTGATGGCAGATTAAATTACCAGGCCGGCCAAAGTGGCTGGATTACCGGTGAGCAATCGGCACGGGCGGTGCACAAACTTCGCGATACGGTTGATGCCATTCTGGTGGGCAGGAAAACAGTAGAGATCGATAACCCTTCGCTTACCACCAGATTAGAAAGGGGTTCAACAAAAGATCCGATTAGAATTATTCTTGATAGCGACCTGGTAACCTCGATTGCTTCCAGGGTGTACCATCTTGAGTCGCAGGCACCAACCTGGATAGTTTGTGCAACAGATGCACCAAGTGCAAAAAAAGCGGCGTTCCAGGAGATGGGGATCAGGTTGCTGGCGCTTCCCCGTGCGGGAAAAGGTGTGGATCTCCGTTCCCTGTTAAAAGTACTCGGACAGGAAAATATTTGCTCCCTTCTTGTTGAAGGGGGAGCAACGGTACATGGTGCGTTTCTCAGTGAAAAACTTTTTGATTACGCGCATCTTTTTTATGCACCCATTTTTGCTGGCAATCAGGGTGTTCCCTTAATTGACGGATATCAGGTGCAGCATAGGGAGGTTGCTCCTTATCTGACAGATCTCAGCCATAAACGTCTTGGTGACGATATAATGCTATCGGGTAAACTTTGCTATCGCTAGCAGTAACTCTGTATGCTCTTAATTTTGTTGTTGATTGAGGTATAGGACACATTCGGCCAAATTTTTGAAAGTAATTGACAGGGTGACTTCATCTTTTTCAAAAAATGGTGAGTGGGCAATCGAATGGCTGGTTGGCAGCCGCAGGCTTTTGACTCCTAGTGCAAAGGCCTCTTCGGCTAGCGCAGCTGTGGGGGCACTTGCTTGCTGGAGCATTCTCCCAAGATGCTGTGTTTTCTGCGGGATGTTCATCATCTTATGCTCAAGGATCTCAATAATAGTTGTTTTTTGAAGAAATGAGCTGATCGACAACCCTTCCCGGAGGGCTATGTCACGGATAAGGCTGAAGAATTTTTTCTGCTGTCCATCTCCCATCTTCAAATTTCTGAATAATTGCGCCATTGCCAACCTGTCGGCGTCTTCCGACAGGGAAAGGAGTTCGGTTACCATTCGATCCTGCATCCGACCGGCATGAATTTCTTGGACAATTAACGCATCTTGGTCCAGGATTTTCAGTAAATTCGGGATGGTTGATCGTCTACTTTTCAGCTGCAGCTTTTTCAAAAAAGAATTTTCCATATCTTTCGGAGCTGATAATCGGCAGGCTATTTCGATAAATCGGGCTTTTTCAGCCAGAGAAAGCGGGCCCGCTGAGTTTTGCTCTGCGAGAATGAGATCCAAAATGAAGCCATACGGAGTATCTTTTTTCACAAGCAGACAATTTATGTGCGACAGCGCTGTGAAATTTTTGATGAATTCAATCCGTCTTATTCCGGAAACTACGGAAAATGTCTCGGCGGTATCCGCGACAACAAGCGGTGGATGAAGAACACCGCAGCAGGCTAGGCTTGCTTGCAATTCCGGAGGCAGAACTCGGCATTCCCAAGGATGAAGGTTCCATTCAGTAGCGCTCAAATTGATTCTATCAAGAGGTATGGACTGGTGGGAGAGAGACATTATGCACACTCGAAGGATTTTTCGCTCAAGGAAGATGGGTTGATAAAGTACGAATAAAAATTACCCTGAGTGTGCTCTATTCACATTCAGGGTAATTAATATCTATATCAGAATGATGATTCAAAATAAGAATTCTAGTACCAGTGCTGTATCAACCTTCGTTGATTTTCTCGCGGAGTATACCGGACGGTTTAAAAGTGACTACCCGGCGGGCGTCCAGAGTTAACTCATCACCGGTCTGGGGATTGCGGCCTCTTCGCGAATTCTTGTGTTTGACATTAAATTTGCCGAATCCACTTAAAAGGAGATCTGAACCGTTAATAAGTGAGTCTTTTGAAATACGAAGAAAGGCTTCTACTGAATCAGTTGCCTGAGCCTTCGTTAAGCCTTCATGATTTTTATATACCTGTTGCACTAAGTCCGCCTTGGTAAGAGTCATATTTCCTCCATAATTGTCTGTTTTAGTTGTGAATCTTTTCCACATCATAAACTTTTGGTATAAAAAGTCAAATCTTCTGTAAAAGAAACAAACATTTCATCTGCTGTATTTTTATACAACCGAGGCGATTTTGAAAATAGGCAGATACATTGCGACCACAAGTCCACCTATCATGCCCCCGAGAAATACCATCATAAAAGGCTCAATCATGGCCGTGAGATTTTCTACCGCCTGATCCACCTCCTCATCGTAAAAATCGGCGATTTTTTCGAGCATGGAATCTAATGCGCCTACTGTTTCACCAACATTTATCATCTGTACGACCATATTGGGAAACACCCCACATTCTTCCAGGGGCTCAGCTATAGGACGCCCTTCAGCGATTGAATCACCAACTCTGAAGACAGCGTTTTCAATTACTTTATTGCCGGCTGTCTTCGCAACAACCTGCAGGGCCTCAAGAATGGGCACGCCACTTTGCAGCATAGTGCTGAGGGTTCGGGTAAATTTTGCTACAGCCACTTTTCTGAGCAGAATACCAACGACCGGTGCGCCGAGTAACCCTTTGTCTATCGCTAAGCGTCCTTTTGGAGTGCCATATATTTTTTTAATAAGCATCACTATAGCAAAGAGTACGATTACTATATATAAAATATTGTGTTTGAAGAAATCACTCAAATTTACAACGATCTGGGTCGGTAATGGAAGAGTTGAGCCAAAATCTTCAAACATTTTAGAAAAAACAGGAACCACAAAAACCAGTATAATCACAAGTATGAGACAGGAAATAGCCAGACATATCGTCGGATAGGTCATGGCCCCTTTAATTTTCTTCTTCAATAACATCGATTTTTCCATAAATGTGGCAAGTCGTCCAAGAATGGTATCGAGAATACCACCTGTCTCACCCGCCTCAATCATGTTGGTAAAAAGATTGTCAAATACTTTTGGTTTTTTACGCATGGAATCGGCAAGTGTAGACCCGGCCTCGACATCCTGGCGAATATCTCCAAGTGCCTTTTTGAAGGTTGGATTGCTTTGCTGTTTTTCTAATATCTCAATCCCCTGGACCAAAGGCAAACCGGCGTTGATCATAGTTGACAACTGTCGGGTAAAAATAACTATGTCTTTGCCGGTTACATTCGGTATAAAAAATGAAATGTTTGCTAAAAGGTCCTTGGGTTTTTCCTTAACGACTGGATTGGCAATTCTTAACCTTTTTACTTGGGCTGTTGCTGCTGCCAAGTCAAGTGCTTCTACTTCTCCCTTTCTTTTTTCACCGTAGGAGTTTTTCCCTTTCCATACATAAACAGGCATTTTCGTCTCCGATATTGCGGAACTCGTAATTTAAAATTATCAACTCGTTATTCTTGCCATAAACAGCAAATAATATCGATTGTATATCAAGATTTTTAAGAATACAAGTTGTGGGTACATTTATGAGCGCTTCATTATCAAATGATCAGGCTGTGGCTTGGCCAGTGGTGCTGTGGTTAATAACGTCAATAAGACGTATAAAAAAGCTTGTCTGCAGTAGCTTACCTTGGTATACTTAAAAGTTGCTAAATATTTAGCTGTGTCAGTCGTTGTTTTGCCGCGACTGTTGTTTCTGGCGTGCGCGATAGGTGCGCCGGTAAGTTGATTGAACGATTGGAGGATAAATACATGCAGAATCAGGCCACAGTAAATTACAGTGATGGTCGTTTCCAGCCTGTCATAGATAAGTGTGAAGGGTGTGGACGTATTATTGAACAAGAAGAAGTACAGTATTGCAAAAGTTATCTCTCTCCAGCAGCAAAGTGGAAGCTGGGTTTTTGCAATTTTGCTACCCATGCAAAACCTGAGATTAATATAATCAAAGTCAGAATAAACCCTTTGAAAGCTGCAAAACGAGCTTCAAAAAGAAAGTAGAGCTCAGACAAGCAAAAAAAATGGCGCCTGTATATTTACAGGCGCCATTTTTTTTTCGTATGTGGTTATCTTTGACCGAAAATTGCAGTGCCTACACGTACAATAGTAGCACCCTCTTCGATGGCAATATGAAAATCGCTCGACATCCCCATTGAAAGTTCCGGTTTTTTTATTGATGGGAACAGTCCTTCCTGCATAAGTTTCTCACTCAGTTGTCGTAAGCTCGCAAAGTGTGGCCGTGACAGTTCCGGGTTCTCCACCAGCGGAGGCATGGTCATGAGGCCGCATACCCTGAGCCTCGGTAGCTCATTTAAATTACGTAGTAACTCTGCGGTTTCACTGCTTTTAACACCCGATTTTTGCGCCTCGTTGCTAATATTTACCTGCACAAGCACGTCCATAGTCCTGTCCAGAATCTGGAGATGATTATTTAAAGCCTTGCCGAGTTTTATTCCATCCACTGTCTCTATCATATCGCATGTTGCTGCAGCTATTTTGGCCTTATTGCTCTGTAGGTGACCGATAAAATGAAAGATGACAGAAGACGGCACCTGTTCTCTTTTGAGTTGGACCTCCTGAATGTAATTTTCCCCAAATAGTATCTGACCCGCTGTATATGCCTCATTGATTTTCGCGGCGGGAAAATATTTAGAGACTGCCACAAGTTTTATGGTATCCGGTGATCTGTTGGCCTTTATTGCCGCCGCTGTTATCTTTTTTCTTATTTTCTGTATGTTTTCGGCAATCATGATGGTCGTCACATTCGGTTAAATTTAAATATATTTTCAGCATTAGCAGTCGTTTGCCTACTGACTTGCTCCACGTCAATGTTTTGAAGTTCGGCAATTTTATGAGCGGTATATACTAAATAAGAAGGTTCATTTCTTTTCCCACGAAAGGGGTGGGGTGCGAGAAATGGTCCATCGGTTTCCAGAACCATTGATGCAAGGGGGATTTGCCGAATAACTTCATGTAACAAAGAGGCATTCTTAAAAGTGGCAATTCCAGGAATTGATATAAGCATGCCAAGATCTAAAACTTTGTGAGCAAAAGTGACATCGCCTGAGAAGCAGTGCATAATACCGCCGAAATCGAGTGGTTGAGCCTCCCTGAGAATTTTTAATGTGTCGTCGTTGGCTTCTCTGTTGTGGACTATTACAGGCAGTCTCAGTCTATGAGCCAGGTCCAGCTGTTTCTTGAAATGCTCTCGCTGTCGGGAAGGATCAGAATGCTGTTTGACGTAATCCAGACCGATCTCTCCGAAACCAACTATATATTTTGCATGTGTATCGTAGAGCTGTTCCAGTTCGTTGTAGTGGCTGTTTTTCAAATTGTCGACATCGTGTGGATGGACTCCAATGGTTGCCGATACCTGTGTATACCTCTGTGCCATGGAGACAGCGTCTCTTGAACTCGGCAGATCAATACCTATGGTGACAATTCTTTTAATATGGCTGGCCAATGCTCGGTCAAGTACCTGATCCAGGTCCGCACTATATGCCGTCATATCGAGATGACAGTGCGTATCGATGAACTGAACGGTAGGGGCAAGCAGTGGCAGCGTTGCTGGTGTTTTTTTCACATTACGTCCTTTGTTTTTTGGTCAGTTAAAATTCTCGAAAATCACGAGGCTTATTCTGCCTGAAAGAATTCATGGTAGCAATTGAGAATACGATAGCAATAAAATTCCTTTTTGCATTAAGGAGGAAATGAGAATTATTATAAATAATACATAACATGTTGTTGTAACACAGTTCGACTGTTCCGAAGGCACAAAATTTTTCACCTCGACAAGTGACGATAGTTCTCTGAACTGATGGAAACTTTGTATGCTCGGTCCTCATGAGAGGAACAATATAAAATATACCTTCATATAGGCAAAAAACTGTCGTATACTGGTAAGAGTAGTATTTTGTTGTATTTTTTGCACTTAGCTAGGGGAAAAATATTTACCATTGAGGATACGCAGGAGGACGAAATATGCCATACAGAGACGTTTCTGCATTGATCTGCTGTCAATTCAAAATAAAATTTGACATACTTTGCAAAGATAAAATATCTTACATGTATATTGGCCTTCGAAAGAGCTGAATCCAGCGACCAACATTTACGATGAGGTTTGTGGCATGAATTATGGGATTGTCAGTCAAGAGCAACTCGAGCAGATAGATACAATTTTGTCAGATAAGCTGATAAAGCTCGGAGTTGATTGTGTCATTATTATAGACATGGCTGGAAATATTATTACTGCTAAAGATAATGGCGAGAACAAGTATGACGTCTATTCTTTCGCAGCATTGGCGGCAGGAAATTTTGCTACGGTTGATGCCATGGCCAAACTTGTTGGTGAACAGGAATTTTCTCTGTTGTTTCATAAAGGGAAAGATTCCAATATACACTTCAGCAAAATCGATGACGAACTGTTGCTTATTTCCATGTTCGGTAGGGATATATCTCTTGGTTTTCTTAGGTTGAATGTTGTCGATGTTATTGAAAAAATAAGAAATATTTGGGATAGGAAGTAGCTTCGGGCAGTTTCGCTACCTGAATGCTTACCCGGATTTGTCAATCAATGGCAGGATTTTTCCAAATGGAAAATCGATAGGGAGCAGAACGTTGAGTTTTATCAACTTAAAAGACAAGATTGTGCAGGTCAAGGTTGTGTACTACGGACCTGGGCGGTGTGGGAAAACTACAAATCTTGAATATATCAACCGCACATACCGCAAGCAGATCGCTTCCGAGATGGTGAGTCTCAAAACGCACGGTGATAGAACGCTGTTTTTTGATTTTCTCCCCTTTGATATGGGAAAAATAAAAGGGTACGATATTAAAATACAGCTCTATACCGTACCGGGGCAAGTAAAGTACAATGCGACTCGAAAGCTTGTTCTAAGAGGTGTGGACGGCATTGTCTTTGTCGCCGATGCCATGGAGAAGCAGCGCGAAAAAAATATTCGATCTTTAAACCAGCTGCATGAAAATCTTCAATCCTACAAGGAGAGTATCTTCAGGATACCTCTCGTGATGCAGTACAACAAAGTTGATCTTAAAGAGCACGGAATTCCTATTCTACCGATCTCGGTTTTGCAAAATGATCTTAACAGTAGATTGAAGGTGCCCTATTTTGAGGCAAGTGCAATTACCGGATATAATGTCGCCGCAACACTGAAGAAAATTATATCTTCATCGGTGATTTCAATACAGAAAAAATTACTCTAGAGAGCGCGCTGTGGTGAAACAGTATACCGGAAAGCAATATGACGATGATTTAACTATCGGATCTGAAGATTATGACGATTCGTATTACACTGGTTCAGCGGATTTTTTTGAATTTGCGACCGATGATGAATCGCCGATTAGTCGTTTAAAGAGCCTTATTCTTTCAATTGATTGGGAAATAACAGATGAGATCCTCATGCAGTTTAATGAGGAACTCATTGATCTTCGTGATATTTGGGCAGGTGAGAAAATAAACCTGGTATATGTTCAGGCTCTTGAAAAAATCAGCAAATATATCTATCAGAAAAAGGCCAACTCCCATCCCAGTGCCATTAAACTGTTACTCACACTGTACCATAATCTGGAAAAAATCGTCTCGTCATATGATCTTTCCGAAGAACAGAAAAAAGCAATTTTGCTCGAAGATGTAAAAAGATTTGAGAGCCTTAAGCGTCATATCGGACAGCATTCCCAGGCTGTGGACCTGGAAACGCAAGCTGATAAACCGCAGCAACAGAAAAAAACCGAAAATATCAGCAGTGAAAAAGATCTGCTGGGTCTTAAGGCCATTGTACTCGGTATTGATTGGGAGATAACAAACCAGGATCTCAATGCATTGCGGCAGGAAGTTGATCGGCTTGAACATAAATTTGCCGACAGCAGGCCGAAATGCATCCTTTTGCAGGGTCTTGGCACACTCGGTGCCTACATTAAATTGAAAAAAAGTAATTCCCATGCAGACGCCTTTAAATTATTGCATTTGTTTTACGAAAGTATCGAAAAAATCGTCGCAACAGCAAGGACGCTTGAGGAGGAAAAAGCGATTCTTTTTCCGGCTGTAGAAAGATTTAATTCTTTTAAGAAGCTGCTTGGGCCGACAATTACTGCTGAAGCGATCAACCGGGAGGAAGAGGAAGCGGAGGAAAGCGATAGTACTATCGATTCAATGACATTAGCACCAGCTTTTGCTGATCTTCCAGAAGAAATCAAAGGTTTTCAGGCAGAAGAAGAAGCGCAAGCAGATGGAATTGAGAATTCCGGTACTATCGATAATCAGGTGGAAAACTTCTTCATGGGCGAAAGCTTTAAGAACCAGGTAGCCGAGAACTCCCCCGGAAGTCTCTCTGCAAGCGATGAAGAAATGCACAAAATGGCCCTTCAGGGGGTGAATGTGGAGGTAGATGACGAGGACATGACAGACGGATTGCTCTTTGGAAAAGAGTCTCCGGCCCCGGCATTGAGCCATGTGAATGAGGAAGAAGAAGATTTTGAAATCTCGCCGGTCTTGGAAGAGGAATCCTTGACGGCTGAAAATGAGCTTATCCTGGAAGATAGTCTCGATTGGCCTGCTGAGAAAATCGCTGGTCGGAGCGAAGATGCCAATACCGACGATGATGATACCATGCAGACAGGCATTGATTTCAGCACATTGGATCCAGCTCTCGTTCTCCAGGGGGTAGATGTCGAAACTGAAGCCGACGATGAGTCGGACGAAGAAGCCCTCCCGCAGATGGGTGGGGAACTGGCCCCGGCCCTTGCTGAAAATGATGAAATCAGTATTTACAATGCCACAATATTTGAGAAATCATCCTCTGGAGAAAATATTGATGAAGAAATTGCCGGAACTCTTGGTGGATTCTTCGATGAAGAAATTGCTTCGCACTTAACTCCAGATCCTGCCGGAGATAAGGAGACAGACCAGATTGCTTCATTGGCAGATGACTTGCAAGAAGAGGAAGAACAAAACAATCTCTATGATGAAGAAAAGATTGCTGTATTGCAGGAAGACACTGTTTCTTCACAAGACTCGAAGGAAGCCGTTTCTGATGATAATTTTGCTATGGTTTCTGAAGATGAGCAAGAGGAAGATAGCACTGAAATCAACGAGCGACTCGATAGCTTTTTTGATCTCGAAGAAGATGCTGTACCTACTGATGAAGATATATTCTTGCATGCAGAGCCGGAGGCGATTGAGGGTAGTATACCTGTAAAAGAGAAAATTCTTTCCCCAATCGCAGATGGTATAGAGGAAGAAGTCATTTTTGAGCTTGTTGAGGAAGAAACTCAGTTGGCTGAGATTGTACCTGCTCCTGGCGAGACCGACCTGCCAATCTCATTGATTGATTCGATTGAGCGCACTGATATGTTTCAGTCGTTGCAGATCTGTGCTGACGCCTTGGGGGTTGAACTTGATGAGAAGGTTATCGTAAGCCTCTGGCAGGAAATAAACACTCTTGACCAGAACCTGACAGATAAGCCAATGGAGCGGACTTTTTTGCAGCTCCTCTCAACCGTTACGAGGCATATCGACCAGAACCGTTATGATTCAAGTACCGAGGCCTATGAATTATTACAATCGATTTGTACTGCATTGAACACATTACCAGAAGGCAATCTCCAATATAATCAAGAAATGTTACTGGCCGAGACGCATAAGGTTTTGCAGTGGCAAGAGGAATTATTCCATCAGTTGGCTGCAAAAAATGAAGCAGAACTGACCATTGGTGGTGAAGGCACAGCAGAAGAATCACTGTGTGTTGATGAAGCGCAAGTGAGATCTTTTGACGGGGAAGAAACAAAAAGAGCAAGCGACGGACTCCATCAAGAAATTTCAACGTTACGGCAGAATCTGCAAGATGAGATTGCCGAGTTGCGGAAAGGAATGAAAGATACCTGATTCTTAAGCAGAATCAAGAAAGACGAAATGAATAATGGGTTATTTTCTGAAGAGAAAATAACCCATTATTCATTTTAAGGAAGAAGGCTAACGATTCAAGGCAATCGCTGATAATACAGCATAGCAAGTCAGCGATGAACCGAGAAAAATCAAAATACTCCGAAGGTGGTTATTCGTTGGATATGCTGATAATAACGCCAGAAGAAAGATTCCTGGTATACCAACTCCGGCCACAAGCGGCGACATGTAACGCAGCAGTTCCTGCAAACCAAGAAAAAACCATGGGCCCGATATATAGCTGATTCCAAGGCGATCAGGTTCAAAGGGTGCACTTACGAATATTGAAAAAACCAAAATCAAGGCGATAAGCGGTAGATGGTTGCGAATTTTAATTCGATAAATGCGAAGGTGGTTCCAGGCAAAAATCAGTAAGAGAAGGTCCAGAGCGATGACGTGGTGGAGGTATACTTTTCGTAAACCGCTGGTAGAAAGATCAAAGAGCAGATCGTTGAGAGCATGACCTACAACAGGTATTGCCAGGATGATATTTTCTGCAATTAAGCCTGCTGAGGAACCAGTATTGTCACCTCTTAGAATATAGCCGGTGAAAAGGAGAAACAATATGAGGGGGAGGATCCCTATCAAGCGCAGCCATTCTAAGATGCTAAATTTTATAGTTTCCTGATAAACTGCAAACAGGTGAAAGCAGCTGAAGAAAAAGAAAAACTGGCTGGAATAGAAATGCAGTGACCTGAAGAAACGGCCATAAGGGGCAAGCAGGTCAAGAGCAGCAGTTGCATAGGCGGGATAGAGATAATCATACTGCAATCCCACAACGATACCCGAGAGAAGAGAGATATAGAATGCCATCAGTGCCCATGCGCCCCATTTAATGTCTATTAAGGCGTAAACGTGACGGCTGATGTAGCTGAAGGGACGCTGAAAAGACTCAGGTGGTAACAACATAGAGTGGATCGTCTTGTCTTTTTTCGACTGCTAAGAAGGTGAGAGGTTTTTGGGCAGGGCCTTTTATGACCTTTCCTGTTTCGACATTAAAGCGACTCTGGTGGCAGGGGCATTCCAAAATGTCTTTATCCTCATGGTAATTGAGTTTACATCCAAGATGGGTACAGGTGCGGGAAAGCGCCCAGCACTTATTGTTACGGTCAAAGAGGATGAACCCGGTTGTGACGAGATAACCGGTAGTTGGTAATGGTTTGCTGATATTGACATAGGTTGGCTTTTTGGGAATTTTAAAACCGGCAAATTGTAAAACAGGATATAAAAACGCGAGTGTGCCCAAATATGTCAAAAATGTTCTTCTGGTTTTGCTTTTATCTGGTGTGTGGAGACTTTTTTTCATAGCTCAAGTAGTGTGGAGCAACAGAACAAATTGGCTTGCTATGCTCTCATGGTCTGCTGTTTTGCTGATGAAAACTTATTAATTAGCATCTTATTGACCAGACTGGGTACTAGGTCGGCGACATCTCCACCGTTACGCGCAGCATCTTTAATGATCGATGAACTGATGTAAATCCAACGAAAGCCAGGCATGAGAAACACCGATTCGACTTCTCGTTTCAGTTTTCGATTCATGAGAGCCAATTGGAATTCATAATCAAAATCCGACACAGCCCGAATCCCGCGAACAATAGCCCTGGCATTCTGCTGATACGCATAGTCAACAAGAAGTCCCGAAACGGCTTGCACCTGGATACGCTCCCTGCCTGCAAATGATTCTTCAATCATCTGGATTCGTTCTTTCAGGGTAAATACCGGATCTTTTGCTGAATTTATGGCAACTGCGACAATTAATCTATCAAAGAGATTGAGTGCTCTGTCAATAATATCAACATGCCCGTTGGTTATAGGGTCAAACGTTCCCGGGTATATTGCGATAGATGGTTGGTAGATTTTTTGTCCTGTCATGGTACTCTCTTGTGTATAATTAATGAGGTTTATGCTCTCTTTTGTATGGTGATATCATATTCTGCAGCTTTTTCTATAGAAACTAAACGCCGCCTCACCATAAATGCGCCTATCAGTTTGTTCAAGGTTGGCGAGGAACGTTGGTAATTCTACAGTACGCCTTTCCTCGACTATTAGTAGGCCATTCTGAGCTAAAAGGCTACTATTGTTTACGAATTCAAGTATAGAAAAAGAAATGTTTTGCGCATAGGGTGGGTCGGCAAAAATGAGATCGAACCCTGAACGTATTTCTTCCGGCAGTTTGCCTGGCGGAATATTTTTGGTCAAATCATGTTGGACGGCGCGCAGCTCACACTTTCCTTTATAACCCGTGAGACAGAGGAGAATATTCTTTTTGATAAGTTGCAATGCCAAAGAATTATTGTCAACAAATACAACAAATTGAGCACTTCTGCTAAAAGCTTCGAGTCCTAAAGCACCAGTGCCGGCAAAAAGATCGAGAACCTTTGCTTGCCTGACTTTATCTCCAAGGATGTTGAAGAGAGCCTCTCGCGCCCTGTCTGAGGTCGGCCGAATACCTTTTTCATGCAGGGGAGGAGTAAATAATTTACGGCCTTTTGCTGTTCCACCAATAATTCTCAAAAGTAATTGACGTCGTTAAGATTTTCGGAAAATTGTGCAGGTCATGAGTTATGAATTCAACAAAGTTGCATTTAAAGAGTGGCACAGTACAAACTTACCGATGGGCACAAATGAGGAGTTTGTACGACATCATTATTAAAGATATCCGAGAACAGTCTCACCGCCGCGGACCTTATCACCCTCTTTGATTATGACATCGGTTTCGACCGGCAGATAGAGATCTACCCGAGAGCCAAATCGAATGAGCCCAAACCGTCTGCCTTGGACGACTGTGTCGCCAGGTTCGAGCCAGCAAACGATTCTTCTGGCGATCAGTCCGGCGATTTGGACAAATGCCAGTGTCTTACCCCCGGGGGTAGTTATAACGGTTGCGCAGTATTCGTTTTCCAGGCCGCCCTTGACACTGTCTGCAGAATAAAATTTGCCGGGCTTGTAGATAACTTTTTCTACCTGACCCTTGCAGGGGATTCGGTTGACATGAACATTGAAAACATTCATAAATATAGAAATTTTCAGCATTTCACCACCGGTAAAAAAATTTTCCGGAATCCTTTCGACCAGGATGACTTTGCCATCAGCCGGGGAGACGAGAGCGTCTTGTCTGTTTGGACTTAAACGTTCCGGATCTCGAAAAAAACAGAGGATAAATGTGGTGGCAATAAATCCAATAGCCGTAGCGACGGGCAGACCCAAAAAAGCCAGTACAAGGGTACAAAAGGCAGAAAAACCAATAAAAGGATATCCTTCTTTGGCTACTGGTACTTGTGGAGTAAGCATTAAAATGTATACCTTTTTCTAAAAAGAGTCTTATTTTGTCTTATTAGCCCGAGACATGGCGATGATGCCGGTTCGAACGATCTCTTTGATGCCTATGGGGCGTAGAATGTCAATTACCGCCTGAATTTTTGATGCCGAACCGGTCAGTTCCACCGCATAGCTCTTGGCACTTACATCAACAACTTTGCCCCGGAAGATATCGATAACCCGCAATACTTCGGCGCGGGTATGTGCTTCAGCCTTCATTCGGATTAATACCATTTCCCGTTCGACATATTCTTTATCGGTGATATCAGTCACTTTGATGACATCTATCAACTTGTGCAGCTGCTTGGTTATTTGCTCAACGACGGAATTATCACCTCTTGAGACAACTGTGAGGCAGGAAACACCTGGCTCAAGTGTTTCTGCCACGCAGAGACTTTCGATGTTAAAGCCACGGCCACTAAAAAGGCCGGTCACCCGGGAGAGTACCCCTGGTTTATTTTGAAGAAGGACAGAAATTGTGTGTTTCATCTGCATGATCCTGGATTTAATAAAGTCAAATTTACCGCAATAAACGCCACGTCCATCGGGGGGGCAGTACCTTAATGAAATTGTTTTTATAGAGCACGAAAGGAAGCTCAACTCGCCCAAAAGCTTTGCGGTGTTCTTTTTAATGCCCCTTGCGGGACTCAGTTCAGTACCCCCTTGAGGGGTATAAGTTCTTTCACGAAATCAATAATCCCGCCCAAAAGCTTTGCGGGATAAGTTCATTCACGAAATAATTTGCTTGTTAAAAGCACAAGTAAATTATTTCTAATTCACTAAACAAGCAGCATTTCTGTGTTCGATTTTCCGGCAGGAACCATGGGATAGACACCTTCTTCCTTTTCAATTTTAAAATCCATGACAACCGTATTGTGGGTTGCTAAGGCTTCTCTTATAACCGGTTCGACTTCATTTTTAGTAGTGGCTCTGAGACCGACTGCACCGTAAGCTCTGGCAAGATCGACAAAATCAGGAGTTACATCCATAGCAGTGGAAGCATACCGTTTGGCATAGAACAACTCTTGCCACTGTCTTACCATACCTAGATAATTGTTATTCAAAATTGCTACCTTGACCGGGCACTTGTACTGTTTGGCCGTGGCCAGTTCCTGAATATTCATCTGGATAGAACCGTCACCGGCAATGTCGATAACGGTCTTGTCCGGAAAGGCCATTTGTGCGCCGATGGCAGCCGGAAGGCCAAAGCCCATGGTGCCCAGTCCACCGGACGTGACAAAATGTCGGGGATGATCGAATTTATAGAATTGGGCCGCCCACATCTGATTCTGGCCGACTTCTGTTGTGATAATAGCCCGGCCGCCGGTCAATTTATGGAGCGTTTCAATAACGTACTGGGGTTTAATGATATCGTTATTTTCTTTATAGCACAGTGGGTGCTCCGTGGTCCATTGACGAATCAGGTTCATCCACGGGGTATGTTTTGCCGCCTCCTCTTCAAGGCTGACATTTGTTTTGGTAGCAAACCAGGTATTAATGGCGGTAAGCGCGTTTTTACAATCGGCTACTATAGGAATATGGACCTTTACGTTTTTACTGATGGAAGTGGGGTCAATATCAATATGGATAATTTCGGCATGAGATGCGAATTCCTTCAATTTGCCGGTGACTCTGTCATCAAAACGGGCACCGACAGCGATCAAAAGGTCACATTCGGCAACGGCCATATTCGCTGTGTAGGTGCCGTGCATGCCTAGCATGCCCATGGAAAGGTCGTGCGTGCCGGGGAAAGCTCCCAGGCCCATCAAGGTCATAGTTACCGGGATATTGAGTTTTATGGCCAGCTCGGTCAACTCTTTCGATGCATCTGATAAGATGACTCCACCCCCGACATAAAGCACCGGTTTTGAAGCCTTTATGATTTTCTTACAGGCTTTTTCAATCTGGATCGGATGCGGTTTGTAGGTCGGTTGATAGCTCAACATGTTAATATCCGTTTTTTCCGGATATGTCATTGGACTGGCCAGCAGATCCTTTGGCAGGTCAACCAGCACCGGACCGGGACGACCCGTGCGGGCAATATGAAAGGCTTCTCGGATAGTGGGCACTAAGTCTTCAATTTTACTGACTAAATAGTTGTGTTTTGTGCATGGTCTGGTAATGCCGACAATGTCCACTTCCTGAAACGCATCGTTGCCGATAAGTGCCCGGGGGACCTGACCAGTGAGAACAACAAGAGGAATGGAGTCCAGGTAGGCTGTGGCTATGCCGGTGACGCCATTTGTTGCACCCGGTCCCGAGGTGAGCAAGGCAACTCCGACTTGACCTGTTACCCTGGCTAAACCGTCTGCGGCGTGCACTGCGCCCTGTTCATGGCGGACTAAAACATTTTCAATATCGGCATCCATCAGGGCGTCGTACAGGTCGATGACCGCCCCACCCGGATAACCAAAAATTATTTTCACGCCTTCTTCCTGCAGGCATCTGACGACTGCCTGGGAGCCGGTAATCTTCCCCATCAACGTATTTCCTTATAATAATTAGGTAACTTTCCTTGGTGTTGAAAAACCAATGAATGTAGAGCAAGACGAAAATATATCTGTCAACAGGCCATCTGTCAACCGGCAAAGGATGTTCCGAGGGCAGGCAACCCAAAATGTACTTTGCGAGAATACTTTATCTGCACGTTCGCTTGTAGAGTACCTTTGTGCCTGGTAAAATTTAGTCGGAAGGATGTGATTGTGTGGCTATAGAGTAGGTTGAAGGTTAAAAATAACTGCTTACGTTTGTGCTCGCCCCAAAAACCAGCTTGACATCCACTACCTAAGATGTTTACTCTTCGTTGTATCAAACCATTTGATTAACATTTAACAGACTTGGATAAATATACTTTATGAACTCTCTTCTCTCGCTACTGGCTCTACTCTGTAGTCTACTGGTGCCGGATTCCGTGGCTGAGGAGGGGTTGTAGGTTTATTTAAACACACATGACACTTCAAGAGGCCACGGTTGAAAAACCGTGGCCTCTTTTTTTTTGCAATTATCAATTGCCAGACTCAACTTGTCGAGGAGAAGAAATGAATCCTGCATTAGTAAAAAAATATCGACCCTATCCACCGATCAATTTGCCAAATCGCACATGGCCAGAGAAGAAGATAGAAAAGGCACCCATCTGGTGCAGTGTCGATCTTCGTGATGGTAATCAGGCCCTGGTCAAGCCGATGAGTCTTGAAAAAAAGCTGGAGATGTTTCGCCTGCTCACGCGCCTTGGCTTCAAAGAAATCGAGGTCGGTTTCCCCTCTGCTTCCCAAGTGGAGTATGATTTTACACGCTTACTTATTGAAAATAATCTTATCCCGGATGGGACGCTGATTCAAGTCTTGACTCAGGCACGGGAACCACTCATCAAGAAAACTTTTGCATCTGTAAAGGGTGCAAAAAAAGCTATAGTTCACCTGTATAATTCTACTTCTACCTTACAGCGAAGAACAGTTTTTAAAATGAGTCGAAAAGAGATTGTCGAACTCGCCATCCACGGTGCGAAGCTTCTTAAAGAGGAACAGAAAAAATACCCTGAAACTGTCTTTCGGTATGAATATTCTCCCGAAAGTTTTACCGGTACTGAATTGAATTTTGCGCTGGAAGTATGTGAAGCAGTAATGAATGTTCTTTTGCCGACTCCAGAAAATAAATTAATAATCAATCTTCCTGCAACAGTCGAGCTGTCGAGTCCAAACATATACGCTGACCAGATAGAATGGTTTTGCCGCAACATGACTGGGCGAGATGCAGCTATAATTAGTATTCATGCGCACAATGATCGTGGCTGTGCGGTTGCTGCAACCGAGCTGGCGCTGATGGCCGGAGGAGAGCGAGTAGAAGGGACCCTTTTTGGCAACGGCGAAAGAACTGGGAATGTTGATCTTATCACTCTTGCCTTGAATATGTTCACCCAGGGTGTCGATCCGGAGCTTGACATCACCGATATTAACGGTCTGATCGAAATCTATGAACGGGTCTGCCGTCTGCCGGTTCATCCCCGTCATCCGTATGCAGGGGAACTTGTTTATACTGCATTTTCCGGCTCTCATCAGGATGCAATTAATAAAGGAATGCATGCATATGAAGAGAACGATTTGGGAATATGGGCGGTGCCCTATCTGCCTATCGATCCGTCCGATGTCGGACGAACATACGAGTCCATTATCCGCATTAACAGCCAATCGGGAAAAGGCGGTGTAGCCTATATACTGGAAAAAGATTTTGGTTTCAAATTACCAAAAGAAATGCAGCCGGAGTTCGGCAAAGTTGTCCAGGAAGTTACTGACCGAGAGGGAAAAGAACTGCTGCACAGCGAAATTTTCCAGACTTTTGAAAAAGAGTATCTTGCCCTGGATAGTCCATATGACCTCGATACCTTCCATGTCGTTAAAAGACATATGAATAAAGGAGAAAAAAAATCACAGGCGGACGTTGAAGCGACGTTGCTTGTTCATGGCCGAGAAACGATGGTTGCGGCGTCCGGCAATGGACCTCTGGATGCATTCTGTTCAGCATTGAAGCAACAAGTGACCGGTGATTTCACCCTGACCAGCTACCATGAGCATGCTTTAACCGGCGGGTCAAGTGCGCAGGCTGCCGCGTATATTGAGATTCAGGCGTCAAACGGCCAAGTCAGCTGGGGTACAGGAGTTGATACTGATATTATTATTGCCTCAATAAAGGCGGTCTTGAGTAGTTTAAATCGACTTGAAAAATATGCACAACAGTACTCAAAAGCTGATGCTCTTGCTGTAGGATAAAAAAACAGCAGCGATACGAGATATTTCTGCCGGTTATTTACCGAAAAGGTAGGTCGCTATACCTATTGCGGCAAGCCATATGTTAGTTATATTCGACACGGTTATATTGAGTATCGCCGCCAGGTGCTTGCCTCTGCTGAGCAGAACCAAACACGATTTGAATTCTGGCCAGCTGGTCAAGGTGGCCAGAACTACAAAGCCTATGACACCTTTTGGTGCATGGGAGTGGTGTGCCGCAAAAGAAACAATCGGATCGAGAAAATAGCCGG